>JALVXB010000018.1 GCA_027023025.1 Caldisericaceae bacterium
GGTGCAATTTCGTCCACCGTGTAGCCCGTCCAGCCCATACCAAGGTAGAAGTAACTTGCTTTCCCGGTGACCGGTTTTCCGTCCTGGTCTTTCAGGGTAAGCGTGATAGACTGGTCCAGAGTGCCGTTTTCGTCGTCGTACAGAAGAGGATTCATAACGACGGGTTTTAATGTCCAGGTGATGTTGCTGAAGTTTGGAATTTTTGCATAAACAATTGCATCGTTATCTGGCGAAACGGATGGATAACCGTCCGAAATGTAGAGGTAGTAATACCAGAGGTCTGTCGTTCCTGGGAATGTCAGTGTGAACTGCCCTGACGAATTTGCTGCGATACTGTAAGAGGTTGCGAGCTGTCCGTTTGGGTACACCACATTTACGGTAAGCGGCACTTTTACACTTTCGCCGTTTCCGCGCGTAATGTATCCGCTGATCGTATTCGTCTTCTGAGGGCAAGGATTTATCTCTGTATTTGTAAGTTTTATATTGTACTTAATGTAAACAAATGTGCTGATTAGCCAGGTCTGGTTTGCAGTGTCGAGAGAGTCCGTTGCAACGACTTTGTACTTTCCGTCGTTTGGGACATTGCCCGTTCCTATAGAGAATCTATTGCCCCCGTTCATCGTAACCTGATCTACCACTGTTCCGTCTGTTTTCTCCAGTGCAACGACCCATTGTCCGCTTACAGGCTCGCTAATTTCGCCTTCTATGACATCTCCCATTCTGTAAATGTAAGTATTGCTTGCCGTTTGAAGCGTACCCGGAGCGGTAAATGTAGGTAGTGGGTTAAAGTAATACAGGTCTTCTTTTACTTTGTTCTCCAGCGTAATGGAGGACGGTGCACTCGTCTGTCCTCGCGCATACCCTATTGGGGTAATTAAAAAAAGCACGAGTAAAATTGCTAAAAACTTTTTCATACTGCTCACCTCCGTTTTCATTTTACCACATTAAAGATATAATAAAAAACATGAGTAAAACTTTTGACGCAGTAGCAAACAGATACGATGCCTGGTTTGAAACGCCTGAAGGCAAAAAAGTGAAAGAGCTCGAACTCGACTTGCTCAAAGAATTCCTCGAGCCGAAAAAAGGCGAATCTCTCCTTGAAGTAGGCATTGGAACAGGACTATTTGCAGAAGAATTCAGAAAGTTAGGCGTTGAAGTGAGCGGTGTTGAGCCGTCAGACGAGATGCGGAAAGTTGCCGAATCGCGCGGGTTTTTCGTTAAAAAAGGCTACGGAGAAAGCATTCCCTTTGACGATAATAGTTTCGACGGCGTGCTTGCAATGACTTCCCTGGAGTTTTCAAAAGCACCTAAAAAGTTTTTGTCTGAAGTAAGGCGCGTTGCAAAACCTAACGGAAAAGTCGTAATTGCCGTGCTTAACCTCCTTTCTCTGTACGGAGTTGAACGGCGCATAAAAGGATTGTTCGAGAAGACGATTTTCTCGGATGCGCACTTTTATACCTACCGGGAATTAAAGAATTTAATGAATATCTATCTAAACGATGTAAAAGTAAACTCTTCCGTGTTTTTTCCTCCGGACCCTTCTCAGTTTTTCCTGTGCATAGCGGACGACTTAGAGCGCTTCGGCAGGAAGTACTGCAAACCGTTTGGCGCACTGCTCGTCGGAAGAGGCACAAAGATTGCGAGGTGATAGTATGTTTATTGAAGCACAATTTTCCGTTTACCCTTTAAGGGAACGGCACCTTTCCCCTGCGATAAACGAAGCAGTGGAGATTATAAAGTCTTTTGGGTTGCCGGTAGAAAACGGCAGTATGAGCAGCATTACATACGGGGAATCCGAAAAAGTGTTTAAAGCAATGCAAAAAGTGATGGACACAGTCGGCGAGAACAGGCACCTCGTACTGATAGTGACCTTTTCGAATGCCTGCCCGGTGCCGCTAAAGAAACGGGCAAAGGAGCAAAAGTGATCTTCTTTTTTTACCCTTCAGGCCGCACAATTGCAATGTCCCTCACCGGAACGCACTGCGAACTGCTTTGCAAGCACTGCAACGCGCAGTACCTCAAAGGAATGCTGACGAAAGAGCAGGCGCTAAAAGCGTTGAAGGAACACCCCGGATACTACACGAGCGTCCTCGTGAGCGGGGGCTCAACAAAGGAAGGCAAAGTACCGGTAGTTGAGAACCTTGCACTTATAAAAAAACTCTACAAAATGGGGCTGAAGCTGAACTTCCACACGGGCTTGCTGTCAAAGCGGGAGATACTAAAAATAAAACCGTTCGTAAACAGAATTTCGTTCGACTTTATTTACGACGACGAAGTAATCCACGATGTTTACGGATTGGCGGACAAAACGAAAGAAGACTACGAAAAAACATACCTTATGATGCGCCGTTTCGTGGGCGGACGCATAGAAAACGAAGACGGTTTTCCCTCTACCACCGTCGTGCCGCACTTTACTATAGGGCTAAACTGCGGAAATGTTACTCAGGGCGACTTCGACACGATTTCTGAGCTTGCATACTTAAAGCCTACGCTGCTCGTCCTGGACGTGTTTATACCCACGAAGCACACGCCGTTTGCAGATTGCCCCGCCCCTGACCTTGAAGACGTCCGAAAAATTATAAACAAAGCGCACCGCCGCCTCACGCGCACGACGCTGTTCCTCGGGTGTATGCGGCCGTTTGGTAAGTACAGGGAAGAACTGGACTTAATGGCGTACGAAGAGGGAGTTAAAGGATTCGTAAAACCAACGAAACCGCTGATAGAAAAGGTAAAAGCGAGTGGAGAAAAAATCGTCGTAAGAGAAGAGTGCTGCGCCCTTATTTAGTCTATCGTTTAGTGAAATTTATTTGTGTGGAGCACAGAGTCGCAAGGACGCAGCTTGCGCCTAAAGTTTATCGCTTTTCCTTTAGTTTCTTTATCATACTTTCTAATTCGCTGAGGTAACTTTCGAAACGCACCCTACCTTCTTCCGTAAGCCAATATGTCGTCTGCGGTCGCTTGCCCACGAAACGCTTTTCCGACTTTATAATGCCTGCTTCCTCTAACTTTTGCAGGTGCGTGGACAAATTCCCGTCAGTGAGGTTTAACGCATTCTTAATTTCCGAAAAGTTTGCTTTTCCTTTAAGTGCAAGAAAAGTAAGAATCCTTAGCCGTGCAGAAGAATCAAATATCTTTTCTCTGTTCAATTTCTTCACCTTTCCTTCTTAACTCCACCAAAGAAGAGATGAGCAGAGGCAAACCGAGAAATAGCCCTTCAATTAGGACCTGCAAATTTGCTCCGAATAGGAGAGTAACAGGTATTCCAACGAGCGTGATTACGGACGCTGCAAAAAATTCCGGTGCAGTAAAGTAGTATCCCGTTACGAATTCTATTATTGCGTAACTGAACAACCAGATCGTATAAGACATATTTGGTATCCAGGTTGCGTAAGGTGCATTCGGTGCAAACGGCGAAAGACGCGGTGGAAGTGATTGCACGAACGCAGATGCAAAAACGATGAAGAGCGTCGTTGCAGCGGGAAGGTTTTTAAAGGAGATTGAAGCACTCACCCCTTTCTTTCTTAAACGCCACACGGAAACGAATGGGTAAAGCACGAGCAAAATTCCGAATACGATCCATAAAATTGCGCTGTAGCGGAGGTTCTTCGTGTTTATCATAAGTTGCATAATGGTGTATGCACCCATTACGCATAGCGAGAGGAAAACGAAAAATTGCCAGAGCCCAACAAAGTAAGTTCTCTTCCGCGAAAGCATTTCCTTTACTTCTTTAATGCTTTGCAGTGCACTTTCCAGTTCCCTTTGGTCCATTAATTATCCCCTCCCTTCTTTTTCTCCTTTTCCAAAATCTCTTTTACTTTTCGCTCTTCCCATTCCTCGTCAAAACGCCCTTTACCGAACACCTTTATTGCGTGGAAAACGAGTGCAATGCCCCAGAATACCGTTACCCAGTAAAACCACAGTTCGTGTGGGGAAGTGATAAGATTTACCGCAATAAGCAGTACATTCACGCCGATGTAACTCCACAGATCCGTATAAAACTTTTTAATACTTTCCACTTTCTCTCTTGCTCTTTCTACTTTTTTCTCGTCCATCTTTGCCTCCTTATCACAAATTACTTTGCATTTCAAAGTAATTATAACAAATTATTTTTCTCTGTCAACAGGTAAACGAACTTTATTTTTTCCGTTAGAACCGTTTTAAATGCGTTAGTTTTAATTGCGTTGAAACTGGATAGAGTATTTTCTTTTTAGGCGTTTGCTCGTCCGCAGTCGTAAAAATTCGCAATGCTTACAAAAATAGTTTGTACTTACTAAAAAGTTTCTCATTTGTAAAGTATGTAAAACTTTCGAAACTACATTAAATCCGCCGAACTTACTTTTGGAATGCAGACGCAAAACGAAAACCGTAGATAAGGTTTATAGTCCGCTTATTCACTTGCGTAATGAGTTTCGCGTAATAAGTGTCGTAAAGAGTGCGATCTAATAAAATACTTTGCGTTCTCAAGAGTTTTTCCAGAAAAAATTTACCTCAAAAGAAGAAAGGGCGCGAAAACAAAACGCTCAAACGACACTTTGCCGTTATGCGTTTAGTAAGAAGGGTTTACACGCCCCGGTAAAACACCTCGGTAAAAGTAGCCTTCAGCGATGTTTTACGCTATGCAAGCCTGGAGGAAACAAAGATTAAGCAAAAACTCTTATCTGGAAGGATCTCTGTGCACTCTTTCAAAAAAAGAACTTTTGGCCTTTTTCCGTTTTCAGTATTATTCGGCGCTATCATCTGGCAAGAGTAAGAGGCAAAAGTTAATTTTTATTACCGTTCTGCAACTGCACTTTTCTTGCAGAACTTTACCCTGTAGATAAGTGTAAAACAATTTTACACTTTTACACCTTTTGTAAAAAAATTTTACACTTTGCAGTGCTGCAAAATTTAACGATGCCTTTATAAAGGCACTTCTCCACTTTGGCACGGTTTTTGCAGTAAAAAGGTGGACGGAGGTGACTATGGAATACGATAAGGAATTCTTGCAGGGTTTGTACGCTACGATGGTGCGTATAAGAACCTTTGAATCAAAAGCAGAAGAACTGTTCCTTCAGGGAAAACTCCCCGGATTTATCCACCTCTACATCGGGGAGGAAGCAATCGCAACCGGCGCAATGGCAAATCTAAGAAAGAGCGACTATATTACATCCACGCACAGAGGCCACGGCCACATGATTGCAAAGGGCGCGGACATTAAAAAGATGATGGCCGAACTCTACGGTAAGGAAACAGGGTATTGCAGAGGCAAAGGCGGTTCGATGCACATCGCAGACCTGTCGATCGGAGTATTAGGTGCAAACGGAGAAGTTGCAGGCGGACTCCCAATAGCGGCAGGTGCGGGGATGGCAATCAAACTGCAGAAAAAGGACGATGTGGTAATTGCGTTTTTCGGCGACGGTGCGTCCAACAGAGGCGCATTCCACGAGGCGCTGAACTGGTGTTCCGTTTTCAAACTGCCCGTGATTTTCCTCAACGAAAACAACCAGTTTGCTTCTACTGAACGCGTTCAGGAAACGACATCCGTTGCAAACATTTCCGACAGGGCAGTGGGCTACAACATTCCCGGAGTATCCATTGACGGAAACGATGTGATCGCGGTGTACGAAACGGTGAAAGCAGCGGTAGAACGCGCAAGGAGCGGCGGCGGCCCCACTCTTATCGAAGCAAAAACTTACAGGATAAAAGGGCACTTCGTAGGCGATCCAACTCTTTACAGAGAGAAGAGCGAAGTGGACGAGCACTGGGCGCAGGAACCGATAGGACGCTTTGAGAGAGAACTCGTGAGCATGGGTTTACTGAGTGAAGAAGAGAAAAAGAAAATCTGGGATGCGGCAAAGTCTGAAGTAGAAGAAGCGGTGAAGTTTGCAGAAAGCAGCCCGTACCCTGCACCTGAAAGTGCGCTTACGGACCTTTTCGTTGACGACGCGGGTTACGATTATTAGGAGGACACTATGAGAGAGATAACATTTTCCGAAGCGTTGGGAGAAGCAATGTACGAAGAGATGTCCAGAGACCCAACGATATTCACATACGGAGAAGACATAGCAAAACAGGGAGGCATATTTGGCGCATACAAGTCGCTGCTCGGAAAGTTTCAGGGAAGGGTAATTGACACACCTATTTCCGAAGAAGTGATTTTTGGCTCGGCGCTTGGGGCAGCACTTGCGGGGATGAGGCCCGTTGCTGAATTCCACTTTGCCGACTTTCTGTTTACGGGTATGACCGCAATTGCAAACCAGATAATGAAGTTCAGGTACATGACTGGAGGGCAGGCAAAACTCCACCTCGTATTGAGAGGGCCTGACGGGATATCGAAGAGTGCGGCAGCACAGCATTCAGAATCTATAGAAACGATTTTTATGCACATTCCCGGTATAAAGGTAATCGTCCCTTCAACGCCTTACGACATGAAAGGCCTGTTCAAAACGGCACTGAAGTCGGAAGACCCGGTAATCTGCTTTGAGCACAAGATGCTTTACGGATTGAAAGGGCCTGTTCCCGACGAAGAGTACTACATACCGTTTGGCAAGGCAGATGTAAAGCGCGAAGGAAAAGATGTGACGGTAGTTACCACATCAAGAATGGTGCACGAGTCTTTGAAGGCTGCAGCAAACCTCGAAAAAGAAGGCATCAGTGTAGAAGTGGTGGACCTCCGTACGCTCGTTCCGTGGGACAGGGAAACGGTAATTAACTCCGTGAAGAAAACCCACAGGCTCGTCGTTGCGCACGAAACCTGGAAGCGCAGCGGATGGAGCAGCGAGATTGCGTTTATCGTTCAGAGAGAAGCGTTTGACTACCTCGACGCACCAATAGAAAAAGTGGGTGCTTACAATGTGCACATTCCGTTCAGCCCGCCGCTACAGGACTTCGTCGTGCCTGACTACAAAGATGTGGAAAAAGCGGTGAAGAATGTGCTTGGAGGTATATAATGGTTGAAGTAAGGATGCCCAAGTTTGGGCTTTCTATGGAGAAAGGCTTCATTACGAGGTGGTACAAAAGCAAAGGCGACAGGGTCGAAAAAGGAGAACCGCTCTTGGAAGTTGAGTCCGAAAAAATTACGAACGACGTTCCTTCTCCTGCAACGGGTTTCGTTAAAGAAATATTAGTAGAAGAAGGAAGTGAAGCAGAAGTAGGAAAAGTTATTGCGTACATTGCAGAGAGCGAAGAAGAGCTGAAAGAGGAAGTTAAAAAAGCACCTGAAAAGCAGCCCGAAGAAAGTGTACCTACAGAAAGCGTGCAGAAAGAAGTAAAAGAGCAGCCTTTAGAAACACCTGTTCGGAGCGGGCAAACGGGCTTTATAAAAGCATCTCCTCTGGCGAAAAGGCTCGCAAGGGAGCACGGCATAGACCTTTCTACTATAAAGGGCAGCGGCCCAAACGGCAGAATCGTGGAAAAGGATGTGCTGAATGCACTGAGCAAAGTGGCAGAAGGAGCGGCCGTACCAGAAGGAAAAGCACAGGTTGAAAAACTCTCCCCTATAAGGCGCACGATAGCAGAAAACCTTTCTGAGATGTATCGGAAGACGGTACTCGTAACGAACATGACGGAAGTGGACATGAGCAGCCTTCTTGCGTTCAAAAAGAGCCTTACTGAGAAAGTGTCCGTAACTGCAATTCTCGTAAAGGTGCTGGCGCAGGTATTAAAAGCACTCCCAAAGTTTAATGTTAACTTTGACGGAGAAACGATAACTCGCTTTGAAAGCGTAAACATAGGCGTTGCGGTAAGCACGAAAAACGGACTGATCGTTCCTGTAGTAAAGGACGCAGACAAACTTACACTTTCTCAGGTAAACGCAGAGATTAAGAGATTGTCCAGCCGTGCAAGAAGTGGGGAACTCACCGGCGAGGAAACGAAAGGCTCCCACTTCACTCTGACCAACTTAGGTATGATGCGCACGGATATGTTTACTCCCGTGTTGAACAAAAACGAAGTAGCGATTTTAGGCGTCGGCAGGACGGTAAAAAAAGTCGTCGTGATAGAAGACGACAAGTTTGCCGTAAGAGATATGGCATACTTCAGCTTATCTTACGACCACAGAGTAATAGACGGGGCAGATGCTGCGGAGTTTTTAGGAGAGGTTGCCCGCATTATTGAAAGTGTACCATTTGTTATTTAACAAAATATGTTGTATTATACAAAAGCAAAGGAGGTAGTACTATGAAAAAAACAGTAAGATTGCTGCTTGCGCTGCTCTTAGTCGTGTCAGTGCTTGCGGTAGGTGTTGCAGGATGCGCACCAAAGGCGAACCCCAACCAGGGGAACAACAATCAGCAGCAACAGAAACCGGCGTTCAAACCGAAGGCAGAGTACAACTTGAGTGTAGTAGTAGGCCCTACATTCTGGTGGGGTGAAGCGGCACAGAAGTTTGCAGACGAGGTAAAGCAAAAGACGAACGGTAAAATCAACATTAAGGTGTACTACGGCGGACAGCTCTTCAAAGGAAAACAGACGAACGAGTTCCAGCTTATGTCTCAGGGCGTAATCGACTTTGCTTGGGGTTCCACGATTAACTGGTCTCCAACAATTCCGCAGTGCAACATCTTCTCGCTTCCGTTCTTTATCAACAACTACAAAAACCTCGACGCGCTGGAAAACGGACAGACGGGAAAGGCTATTTTTGCTGCAATGGAGAAGAAAGGCGTAGTAGGTCTCGCCTGGGCAGAAAACGGATTCAGGGAAATTACGAACAGTAAACGCGAAATTAAAGAGCCTGCAGACCTTAAAGGACTTAAAATCAGAGTCGTTGGCTCGCCGATCTTTATCGACATCTTCAGGCAGTTAGGCGCAGACCCCGTCAGTATGTCCTGGGGCGACGCAGTAACGGCATTCCAGAACGGAACAGTTGACGGCGAAGAAAACCCGGTGGGCGTTCTTATTCCAGTAAAAATCTGGCAGTATCACAAGTATGTAACGCTCTGGAACTATGTCGTTGACCCGGTTATCGTTGGAGTAAACAAAAAAGACTGGGATTCCTTCCCTCCAGACATCCAGCAGGCAATAAGGGAAGCAGCAATTGAAACGGCACGCTGGGAGAAAGATATGTGCAGAGTAGGCCTTGACGACGGCTCAGCGTTGAAAGACCTCAAAGAGCACTTCGGAGAAACTCCAAAGATCACTAACTACATTAAGTATCTGCAGGACCAGGGTATGGTCGTAACGAAACTTACGCCTCAGGAAAAGCAGGACTTCATTAACGCAACGAAGCCGATCTACGACAAGTGGATTCCTAAAATTGGGAAAGACCTTTACGAAAAAGCCAAACAGGACATGGGTGGATAGGTAACCCGTGCTCCTCTTAATCTATAGCAATCTGCCCGGAGCCTTGACTCCGGGCAGTATTTACGACGCGTGTATAATGGAGGCGCAATGCTAAGTGGAAATTTAAAAGATGTAAGCATACTTGAAATTTTGCAACTCGTATCGAAAACTAAACACACCGGTAAACTCATAATAAAGGGAAAAGGGGTTACCGGCATCGTATTCGTAAGAAAGGGCGAAATCGTAAATGCCCAATTTGGCGATAGAGAAGGCATTGAGGCTCTAAACGACATTATAGTAATATCAAACGGATACTTTACATTTGAACAAACGCCGGTAAAAGGCGAAAATGTAATTAACGAGTCGATAGACAAAATTCTTTTGGATCTTTCGCAGGTGCTCGAAGTCCGTAAAACCAATCTTACGCTCAATACAATTCCGTTGTTGAAGCAGGATGTAAACAGTAACGAGATTGTATTAAGCGGAGGAGAAGTAAAAGTCGTTTCGTTGATAAACGGAAAAAGAAGCATAAAAGAGATAGCGGACGAATTGCACATGTCCTATCTGAAAACGATGGAAATAGTGGAAGACTTGCTTAAAAAGTCACTCGTCGAAAAGGGTGAAGAGAAGCAACTTTCAAAAGTTAAACCCGTGCAACTTACCGTGGGTACGATACGGAACATTCTTTCCGGAGAAGACGGGACCTGGATGAGCCACCTGCTTGGAATGGCACCGAGGAGTTTACTGGACGAGTTTGAAAATGAATTCGTCGTGTGGATTGATGTTGAATTAGTGGGAAAGTGGGAAAAAGAAGTTGGAAAAAGGATAACATCCATTATTGCAACTACGGAAAAGTACGACGAACTCATACTTCAGATAAGCCCTCAGATTTCACTTGAGGACAACATCGTATTTCACGAAAAACTTGCAAAGAAGTTTGGCCTAAAAGAAGGAGATAAAATAGAAGTCGTACCAAATATATAAACGGAGGTGATAAGTTATGGAAGACAAAGTTCAAAAAAGGCGGCGTTTTGGAATAGACGAAGTCATTATGGGAATCCTGCTGCTCGTAATGGCGACGATTGCATTTATAAATGTGCTTGGGCGGTATCTATTCCACTACTCGCTGGCATTCACCGAAGAAATCGGCGTGAACTTTTTCGTGTGGATTACCGTTATAGGCATTGGCATTGCATTTGAAAGAGGTTCTCACCTTGGAATGGTCAGTATCTACAAAATGTTTCCAAAGTCTCTAAAAAGAGCCGTTCTGTGGTTAAATCTTGCTCTTTCCGTATTTTTGTTTGGGGTGGTCGACTGGTTTACCATTAAAACGATATACGACGAGATGACTGTGTTTCACTCCACTTCGCCTGCGCTTGGCATCCAGATGTGGATATACTACATAGGCATACCGATCTTTTCTATCTTCGTCTTTATAAGGATGTGGAAAGGCCATGTAAAGGCGCTGAATAAATTAAAGGAGGAATAATATGGGAGGTCCTGCATTACTTTTAGTAGTATTGTTTGTAATTCTGCTTCTTATCGGCGTGCCCATTGCAATTGCGCTGGGTTTTACCGCCGTTATTACGATTATGCTGTACCACATGGGTATTTTGATGATATCCAGAAACTTTTATGCAGGAATTGCGAGTTTTCCCCTGCTTGCGATTCCGTTCTTCATTCTTGCAGGCATGATTTTAGAGAAGGCGCGCCTTGCTGAAAAAATAGCTGACTTTCTCGAACTCGTCGTGGGGCACGCAACAGGCGGACTTGCAATGGTTGCAGTACTCACCGCGATGTTCTGGGGTGCAATATCTGGTTCTGGTCCTGCAACTACGGCAGCAGTAGGGCTTATTTTAATCGTGCCGATGGTGCGAAACGGATACAGCAAGTACTTTGCTGCAGGCACCATTGCAACTGCGGCAAGCCTTTCCATCGTAATACCGCCAAGCATTGCATTCATTATTTACGGCAACATTACTTCGGTCACGGTGAGTGGCCTATTCGTTGGGGGTTTGATTCCCGGCATATTGATGGGAGTATTCCTTATAATTGCAGCCTACTATGTATCTAAGAAGCGAGGTTACAGAGGTGCCCACGCACGGGGAAGCGCAAAAGAAATATGGGATGCGTTCCTGAAGTCTATCTGGGCGACCCTTGCTCCAATTATTATTCTGGGCGGTATATACGCAGGTATATTTACCCCTACGGAAGCGGCAGTCGTTGCAGTGTTCTACAGTTTGTTCGTTGCGACCGTGATCTACCACACGCTGGACTGGTACACATTTATGGACATCCTGATCGAGGCAAGCGTAACGAGTGCAGTCATTATGGCAATAGTTGCATTTGCTGGCATATTCTCCTGGACTGCAACGGTGTCTGGTGTAATTGACAGGTTTGCTCAAACGCTGGTGCATGTATCGAGAACGCCGATTATGTTCATACTGCTGGTTGACCTGCTCCTGTTAGGGCTGGGAATGATTCTGGATGCAATTTCCATTACATACCTCGTCGTTCCACTTATAATGCCGGTACTCGCAGCGTTCCACATCGACCCGCTCTGGTACGGCGTCATTTTCGTCGTTGCACTTGCAATAGGCCAGGCAACGCCGCCTGTGGGCGTCAACCTGTTCACTGCCGCAGGGCTTATACACAGCGACCTTGACCCAATTGCGCGAGAGGCCGTGCCTTATGTAATAGCTGCTATAATCGCGTTGATTATTATATCAGTGATACCTGCACTGTCTCTTTACCTGCCCGTACACGCAGGACTTTACAAGCCGATTCCTTAACGGAAAACGCCGGGGTTTTCGTTTTGCCCCGGCGCTCTGCTTTTTCACCTAATGCCTTTGTTTTATATGTCTGCGC
Source organism: Caldisericaceae bacterium (assembly GCA_027023025.1). Taxonomy (GTDB): domain Bacteria; phylum Caldisericota; class Caldisericia; order Caldisericales; family Caldisericaceae; genus S143-107. The sequence continues at coordinate 12,127 of JALVXB010000018.1, forward strand.
CTGAAAGGACTGCAAGGAACCAGATCAGGATGAATCCGTACCTTGCCATTGCAGACGAGGGAATAAACAGCCAGACGATGAAAAATGCGTAAGCAATTAAAGTAAGAGTGATGTGTAAGTACGGAACCTTGTGCTCTTCGCTAAATCTCATCCATCCGGTAAACAGCGGCAGCCAGTCGAAAAACGCAGCGATTAAGCCGTAAATAGGCTTGTTTACGATTGCAGACGGTATAAATATCAGCCCTGCAATTGCAACACACAAAAGCGTTAACCTTTTTTTCGTCATTTTTTCCTCCTATCAGATGTGTAATACATTATATATACAAAGTTATATAAATCAATATGTAAGTGTGTGGCAGACAAACGGCAGCAAAGTGGACTTCTTGCGTCTGAAGCATTAAATTACGAAGACACCGCAGTGTTTTAACGGTGTTTAACCTAACGAAAAGAACTTTATTTTGCAAATGCCAAAAATCGTTTATAATAAATTTTGGGAATTTGTATATTTTTGTATTTTCAAACAATATATGCGGAGGTGGGATGTGGAAGAAAAAGAAAAGGCTTTAGAAAAAGAAATCGAAGAAACGATTTCCGAAATTCTGGAAAAAGGGGAAGACCCGGATAAAAAGTTAGACGAACTTCTGTCTAAGTTAAACGAGGAAGGCAAATAAAATAGGGGGCATTGCCCCCTGAAGTATTTTGTAGAGCGTTATAAACAGTTACAAATTACTTTACGAAGTCAAGCCATCCAAATGTATCTTCTCCGTCCTGCACGATTTTAAAGAAGGCATCTCGAATTTTGCGAGAAATTGGCCCGATGTTTCCGTCGCCTATTTGAACTTTGTCCACGCTTCCTATTGGGGTAACCTCTGCCGCGGTCCCTGCAAAAAATACTTCGTCTGCAACATACAGCATTTCGCGAGGAATGAATTCTTCTTTTACGGGAATACCTAACTTTTCTGCAATTTTCTTAATGGAGTCGCGCGTTATACCTTTAAGGAGTGACGCGCCAATCGGCGGTGTGTAAAGCACCCCGTCTTTTACGAGGAAGATGTTTTCCCCTGGTCCTTCGCTGACGAATCCGTTTACATCCAGCATGATTGCCTCTGTAAAACCAAACTTTCCTGCTTCCATTGACGCAAGTTGTGAGTTCAAGTAGTTTCCGTCTGCCTTTGCAAGCATCGGCACGGTGTCAGGTGCAGGCCTGCGCCACGAAGACACCATAACTTCAATGCCTTTGTCTGCATCTTCGCTGAGAAACTTGCCAAAGTAGAATGCAGCAATTGCAAGGTCTGTTCCAAGGCTTAGCGGATTTGGCTTTATAGTTCCGTATCCGCGGTAAGCAACCGGCCTGATGTATGCTTCTTCCAGTTCGTTCATTTTGAGCAGTTTCTTCGTGATTGCTTCTAATTCTTCCGGGCTTTCTTTGACAGACATCCTGTAAATTTTCATTGAGTCCTTAAAGCGACGGTAGTGGTCGAGGCCCCTGAAAATTGCAGGGCCTTTTTTCGTTTTATAGCACCTGATTCCTTCGAACACGCCTGAACCGTACTGAACCACATGCGAAAGAATGTGAATCTTTGCGTCGTTCCATCCAACAAATTTCCCGCCGAAGTAAATGTACTTTGCTTCCTGCATTTTGGCCTCCTGATTTTTTGGAAGGTATTATACCACAAAGTGTTTTTTCGTAAAGTAGTTTTGCTTCCATCTGTAAAAAATCCGTGCGTAGAGAGTTGACTCTATTTACGAACAAATGTTTGCAATTTTATAAATTTCTGCTATAGTGTCCATAGAAATTTACTATAGTTAACTATGAGGAGGTAGGTATGAAAAAAGAAGACGCAAAAAGAGAATTGTTTTTATACGCACATAGAGACGCAGTTTTTAAACTTGCAGTCCTTTACGCAAGAAAGTTTTTCGTGGAGGTGGACGACATCTTCCAGGAAGGAATGTTAGGCGTGCTTACCGCATTTGATTCTTACGGAAAAACAAAAAATGCTCCCGAACTCGACAGGATTGCAAAAGCGCTTGCGAACAGATTTATGTACCGATATGTAAAAGGTGAAGTAAAGGAGAGGACGACATGTGTGCTAAAAAGCGAAAGTACATTAGAAGGCCGCGTATAGAAAAAGATGCACTGAAAAATGTGCCTGCACGGAAGGCGGTAAAAATCGTCGTGCACACCTGCATAAAGTTCATAAAGGCAGACGAGCGGCGCATTATACAGGCATTCTGCTTTGAGAATATGACGCAGGAAGAAGTTGCTAAAAAAGAGAAAATCACGGCAAAGTACGCAAAACGGAAACTGCGCATTGCAAAAGTGCACCTCAGGGATACAATTGTAAAGTGTATAGGTATGGAAAAGGTAAAAGAACTACTGAAAGGAATGAGGTATAGTTAAATGGGTTTTATTCTAGCACACCTGCACGCAGGCGAAGAAGTGCTGAAAGTGGGTTCGTACAGGGCAAAAGACAGGCGGCTCTACAACTTCGGGGCGATGGGCCCCGACTTTATTTTTATGGAAAGTGTGGATTGGGAAAAGCGGCTGCACGACGAAAGGGCAGCAGAACTTGCCGCGTTTTTGCTGGAGAATGCAGACGAAGAAACGATGGACTTTGCAATTGGGTACGCAACGCACATATACACTGATGTCGAGATGTATCCCGTTTCTATGCGCCTTGCAGGAAATAACTTTGACGCGTATTTGAAAATAGAAGTAACCTTCGATGTGCTTCTTGCAAAAAGCGTCTATAAAGCGGACATCTCGGATATACGCCTTGCGTCAAAAATTTATGTGGGGAAAACGCTCAAAGAGGGCGTGTGCAACCTGCTCGAGCGGGGTATAAAAGAAGTTTACGGAAGCGGGGCACTCGAAAAGGATAGAATAAACAGGGCGTATAAAAAGTTCGTAAGGTACGCGCGTCTTTTGGACTTTACGAAAAGCAGGCAGTTCAAACTGACGAAAAACCTGTTGCTAAAAGGCGCGGAAACACTTTTCCGTAGAAATTTTACCACATTTTTTTATCCGCTCAGCGTGGAAAGAAAGTACGAAGAAGTGTATCCTGAAGTTTACGAAAGCCTTGAGCGCGGCATCGAGCTGAGCAAGTCGCATTTGGAAAAATACCTTCTGTAGGTTAAACTAAAAACAGGAGGCGATTTCTATGCAAAAAATGATTATCGTTTCAAATAGGCTGCCCGTCAGTATCTTAAAGACGGGAGGCAAAATTAAGGTAAAGAGAAGTGTTGGCGGGCTTGCAACGGGCCTGGGCTCGTTCTACAAAGACTACAAAAGCGTGTGGATTGGATGGCCGGGCATTGCAAGTGAGCGCATCCGCGGAGAAAAAACCGTTATAAGGGAGCTGTTAGACGAAGAAAACTGCGCACCCGTCTTTCTTTCGCAAAAAGATGTGGAGAAGTACTACTACGGGTTTTCCAATAAAACGCTCTGGCCTTTGTTTCACTACTTTACCCAGTTCGTAATTTACGACGACTCTTTCTGGAAAAATTATGTGAGCGTAAACAGGGAATTTGCAAGAGCGGTGCTTAAAGTCGCAGACAAGGACGACATCATCTGGGTGCACGACTATCAGCTTATGCTGCTTCCTATGATGCTGAGGAAAAAACTTCCAGACAATCCGATTGGTTTCTTTCTGCACATTCCGTTTCCTGCGTTTGAAGTGTTCAGGACACTCCCCTGGAGGAAAGAAATTATAGAGGGGTTGCTCGGCGCAGACCTTATAGGTTTTCACACTTACGACTACGCAACTTACTTCCTGGACAGCGTAAGAAGGCTGTTCGGATACGAAAGTACACTTGGAAGAATAAACTTTAAGGACAGGATTATAAAAGTGGACGCATTCCCAATGGGCATTGATTACGATAAATTCGCAAATGCGTCAAAAGACCCCGCCGTGCAAAAAAGCGTAAAAAGTGTAAGGCGCACTGTAGGCGAGCGCAAAGTAATTTTATCAGTCGACAGAATGGACTACACGAAAGGTATTCTGCAAAGGCTTGACGCATACGACAAATTCCTTGACACATATCCGCAGTATAAAGGCAAGGTGACGATGATTTTAGTTGCGGTACCCTCGCGCTCTCATGTGGAGCAGTACGCATCGCTTAAAAAAAGTGTGGACCAGAAAGTAGGTGCAATCAACGGAAAGCACGGGATGATTGACTGGACGCCAATTCACTACCTGTATAGGTCTCTGCCGTTTAACAGGCTTACTGCGCTTTACCTCGTTGCAGACATTGCGCCAATTACGCCGCTGAGAGACGGTATGAACCTCGTTGCAAAGGAATTCATTGCGACGAAAACTGACGGCAGAGGCGTTTTAATTCTCAGCGAAATGGCGGGTGCAGCAAAAGAGCTGGACGGTGCGCTGATCGTAAATCCGAACAGTGACGACGAACTTATCGAGGCACTAAAAACTGCAATAGAGATGCCCGTAAAAGAGCAGGTAGAACGCAACAGGATGATGCAGGAAAGGCTGAAGCGCTACACGGTGACGCACTGGGCGCAAGACTTCATAAAAGTGCTGCACGAAGTGAAGGAAATGCAGAGAAATTACCTCTCCAAAAAACTTACGGAAGAAGTCGAAGAAAAAATCGTTTCTCACTTTAAAAACAGCAAAGAAAGGCTGCTTTTACTGGATTACGACGGAACTCTTATCCCGTTCTCGTCAAAGCCAAGTTACGCAAAGCCAGACAAACGCCTCATTGCGCTATTATCTGCCCTCTCAGAAGTGAGTGAGGTAGTCATCGTAAGCGGCCGAGACAAAGATACGCTGGAGAGGTGGTTTGGCAAACTCAATGTCGGGCTCATCGGAGAGCACGGCGTGTGGATAAAAGACGATGGGGAAAACTGGCGTGAAATTATGCCTCTTGAAAACGAGTGGAAAGCGTCTATACGCCCTATACTGGAGTACTATGTGGATAGGACGCCTGGCTCGTTTATAGAAGAGAAGCCATTCTCGCTCGTGTGGCACTACAGAAATGTGCAGAAAGAGCTTGCCATAACGCGCGTCGGCGAACTAAAAAGCGTACTTGCAAACCTTGCTGCAAACCTCGGCGTGGAGATGCTCGACGGAAATAAAGTCGTAGAGTTTAAAAATGTAGGCATCAACAAAGGGCGCGCTGCGTTGCACTTTATTAATAAAAAGAAGTGGGACTTTATGCTTGCAGCAGGTGACGATGTAACGGACGAGGATCTGTTCAGTGTGCTTCCCAATTATGCGTATTCGATAAAAGTGCGCAGGGGCATATCCGTTGCAAAGTACGATGTGGAATCCTACATCCAGGTAAGGAATTTACTGGAAAAGTTCGTGCGATAATATAAATTAAGCATCTGTGTAGATCTGTATTATTAAGAAGGAGGAATTGCCTGGGGGTAATGAAAACCTTTCGTGAAAGAAGCATGCTGTCCAAAACGGCAATTTTAATTGGCATTATTTTTGGCAGTATCTGGGCGTTCGTGTTTATTAATGAAATACTTTTTGGAAGTGAGCCCGTCACTTTAGAAGGCATTATACTTTTTGCAATGGCACTTTTAATACTATTTTTCGTAATTTATGCGATAGCGCGCTCTGAACAAATTGGCGGAATAGTTATCATAATACTGTCCATTGCAATGTGCATTTTTTCGTACAGCGCAGCGGGAAGAAATAAAATCTTAGCAGTCGCTATAACGGGCGTGCCATTTCTTATTTCGGGCGTTCTTTTCCTTTTTAACAGTCAGATCAGACAATAGTCTTGCAGAGTGAAAGGCACTTTAAGGCCGCCAGGATAGACACCTTTAATGTGGAATTGCCAATCTAAGTAAGTACTTTTTCCTCGCCTTTCTGACGAGTTCTTTATTTTCTGTTATCCTGTAAGAATGTTTTCCCTCAGAGCGTCCTGAGCCACTCTTGCAAAAGATCTCATAAGTATTGTTGTGCAGTTTGATGTTTTTAATGTTAACAAAAAGTGAAGTTGCTAAGGTAGAGACTCTCCGCTTCGCTCAGAGTGACAAATCCAAAATGATTTGTTGTTAGGGTAAGGATACTTCGCTTTTTCCGGAGTAACAGTGGAGTGGTCGTCCTGAGCCGTTTTTGCTAAGACTCCTGTAAAATTTTACTTCTAAATTTCGATTTTTTAATCTCATACTTGACAAAATTAAAATAAAGTTTAATATTATTAAAAACAAAATAAATAATGTGGAGGTGGATGTGAAAAAATTGCCTACGAAGTGCCCCGCGTGTGGTACAACATTGGAAATAGTGGAGTTGAAGTGCCCGAAGTGCGGAACTGTGATACGGGGAGAGTTTCCTATGGACCCCTTTCTTTCCCTGTCTGACGAAGACAGAAAATTTCTTATTGCATTTTTGCGCTCCAGGGGGAACATGAAAGAGGTACAGGAACGCCTCAGTATTTCTTACCCTACCGCAAAAAACAGGCTCGACAAACTACTAATAAATTTAGGGATCTACGAAAAAGAAAATTCTCCAAAAGAGAAAGAGATTCTGGATGCGCTTGAGCGGGGAGAAATTACCGCAGAGCAGGCAATCCGTTTAATCAGGGAGGCGAAGAAAAATGGATAGCAGTCTTTCTGACAGGCTTGAAAAATTGCTGAAAAGCGGAAAAATTACTGAAGAGGAAAAAGAAGAACTTGAAAAAGCAATCTTTGGAAGTTCCGCCCGCGAATCTGCTAGCGGATATGCGCGCAAAGAGGAAGAAACGCACGAAAGCCTGCAATTAGTGGAATTAAAGCAATTTTTTCACACGGACATCGAAGTAAACGGAGGGGAAACATTTGCCGTAATAAAAGGCAAAGAGCACCTCACGATTGAACGGAAGGAAAATGCCGTTCTTATTACTCCAAAAAAGCCGCTTAACAGAACACTGGACAGTTTTTTAACCAGAATAATGGAGCAGGATAAGGTCGTGCTTACCGTTCCAAAAAACACGGATCTTAAAGTAAAAGCGGTTGCTTCTGATGTGAAGGTAAACGGGATGCAGGGTGATTTAAGCATAAGCACCGTTTCTGGCGATGTAGAAGTTACAGGTGCTATAGAAGTAGATAAAGCACCGTTCATTGAAATTTCAACGATTAGCGGAGATGTGGAACTAAACGGAATAACTGCAGAGTTAAGAGTGAAGTTAAAGTCGGGCGACCTTTCCGTTCAGAGTTCTAAAGTTTCGGGCTTAATAAAACTCTATTCTGGAGATGTCGAGGTCTCGGATGCGGAATTCGTAAGTAGCCTTACAATAAAAACATTCAGCGGCGACACGAGGCTAAAGGGAGTGAAAGTAAAAGGCAGCGTGGAAGTCGAAACCTTTTACGGAGACATAGGCATTGCGGTGAAAAATAGTGACCTCTCAATATCTGCGGAGAGCAAAAGAGGAACCGTTTCGATAGACAGCACATTAAAAGACGCTAAAGGTCATCCCTTAAAAGTGCGCACGAACAGGGGAGACATATCAATAAAACAAAGTGGAGGTGCATTATGAACGAAGAAATTAAAAGAGTGCTGGACATGCTGGAAGAAGGAAAGATTTCAAAAGACGATGCAGTAAAACTCATCGAGGCACTGAAGGAAAGTAAAGTAACTGAAACATCTGCACCAGAAAAACCTGTCGAAAAAAGAAAGTTTCACCTTATTGCGGACAAAGGCGACGGAAAGAAAGTGGACATTACAATTCCAACGAGCGTGCTGAAGTTCGGGCTTACCATAGCAAAGAAATTGGGCAAAAGCACGATAAACATCGACGGGAACGAGATTCCAATAGACATTGACAAAATAAACGAAGTGTTGAAAGACCCCGACTTCAGCGGAAAGGTAATGGAAGTAAGTGACGGAAAGAGGAAAATCATTATTGAGATCGTATAAAACTTACTGTATTGTTTGCCTGCGCAGGCAACAAACGGGTCGGTAAGAAAACTTACCAGCCCTGCTGCAGAGAAAAATCTGCTTTGCAGCCTGTAGTTGTTTTAGCAGTGCAGGAAGCGTAGGAAAACTTAGCGAATTAGATTAAAATAGTAATCGGAAGTATCAAGCAGAAAAATAGCAGGTGGAGGCACAAAAGAAAAATGAGAAAACTTTCGCGCGAAGAGATACTGAACGGAAACCCGATAAAAGTAATGTTCTTACTGAGCGTTCCAATTATCATTTCAAATTTTATGCAGTCGCTCTACAATCTTGCAGATACATTCTGGCTGGGGCATCTGCCACCCTCGCAGAGTGGCGGCGCAGTTGCAGGAATGCAGCTTGCCTGGCCTCTCATATGGATGTTTATCGCATTCACGGCGGGCTTTGCAATGGCAGGCATTGCACTCGTTTCGCAGTATACCGGCGCAAAAGAAGAGCATAACGCAAATTACGCGGCAGGGCAGCTTCTATCAGTTGCAATTATTTTTAGTTTGATAACACTCGTTTTGGGTGTACTCCTTGCCCCATATGTCGCACGCTTTGCAACTCATAATAAAGATGTCCTTGCAAATGCAACTGCATACATCCGCCTGATATTTTTAGGTATGCCGTTTATGTTCGTTGCAGGCGTTTTTCAGGCTGTGCTTTCTGCAAAAGGAGATACACTCACTCCGATGTTCGTAAACCTATTTACCGTTTCGCTAAACATCGTGCTTGACCCGTTCCTTATATTCGGCTGGTGGTTTTTCCCTCACATGGGAATTAGCGGTGCTGCGCTTGCAACGGTTATCTGCCAGGGCATTGCAGCAGCCATTGCAATCTACATATTTTTCTCCGGGAAGCACGGCATAAAGATTTACTTGAAAGACCTAATCCCCAACTTTAATTGGTACAAAAAGATTATAAAAATTGGGCTTCCTGCATCCATTGGAAGCAGCACATCTGCGCTGGGGTTTTTCCTCGTAACGGCAATCATCGGACGCGTGAGCAATGCTGAAGTTGCACTTGCTGCGTACGGAATTGGCGACAGGATTATCAGCCTGGAATTTATCGTTCTTGACGCTTTGGGAATGGCAGTTGCTACGATTATCGGACAAACGCTCGGCGCAGATATGATTGAGCGGACAAAACTCATTGCAAAGAAAGGGCTGCAAACGAGTATCGTGCTTACGGTAATTGAGTCGCTTATTCTTATAGGGCTCAATGTCCCAATTTTCAGGTTGTTTATACCGAACAGGCCTGATGTAATAAAAGAAGGAATAAAATTTGCCTCGATATTCGTAATCGGCATTCCGTTTTACGGTATTGTTGATATAGTTTCAGCGCTGTTCAGAGGCTCCGGGCACAACAACGAGCCAATGGTAGTGGATGTGGTAAGGCTCTGGGGGCTGCGCATACCACTTGCGCTTTTGCTTGGGTGGAAGTTTGGCTCAACGGGTATCTGGTGGGGTATGGCTATCAGCAATTTGGGCGGCGCTATCGTTGCACTGATTTTCTACAAAAAAGGCAACTGGACGAAAAAAGTAATAGAGAAAACGGTAGAGCAACCTTTAGTTATCCTTGAAGAATAGAAAAAGAGTAGAATAGAAAATATAAAAGCTTCTACTATCATTTAGGTTTAAACCTGGGGAGTAATCCAACTGCGTCCATTTAGGACTTACTTTGTGTTAATAAAATCTTACTACTTCCAAAATGCACTTTACAATCCTTAAATTGCAATTTTCCAGAAAAACATTACAATTAATTTTAGAAAAATTACAAATTAAAAGGAGCAAAAATGGACGAATTAAAGAATGCTGAAGTGTTCAGAGAGTTGGAAGAAGTAAAAAGTTACTTCAGAGATAAAACACCCGTTTACGCATATTCCGAAAAAATCCTAAGGCAGAGTGCAGACGAAGCGTTCCGCACTTTCTCAAAGGCAGGCACGCCTTACTACGCACTGAAAGCAAATGCAAACCCGTTTCTTTTGCGAATTATCCGCGAGGCAGGGTTTGGCGCAGATGCCGTATCTGCAAACGAAATTGCCCTGGCTAAAAAGGTAGGATTTAAAAACATAATGTTTTCTGGCGTGGGAAAGACGAAAAATGAACTGAAGTTTGCAATCGAAAACAAAGTGCAGATAAATGCAGAAAGCGAAGAAGAAATTGCGCAGATTGCGTCGATCAAAAAAGGCATAAAGATAGGAATAAGGATTAACCCGAACATCGCGGTGCACACGCACAGGTACATCACGACGGGGCGCACGATAAACAAGTTTGGCATACCGATAAAGTACGCAGACCGCGCATTCGAACTTGCAAGAAACTTTGGGCTTTACCCCGTGAGAGTCCACATACACCTCGGCTCGCAGATCTTCGAAACGGCACCCTTCGTAAAAGCGCTGAAAACTGCACTTGAGTTTGAAGATACCGTTAAAGGAATAGAAGAAATTGACCTTGGCGGAGGCTACGGCGTGGGGTATAAGGAAGAACAAACGGACTTTCCAGCTGAAGTACTCGTTTCACAGATAAAAGAAACTGTAAAAGGGAAGGGTTTTGCGCTGGCGTTTGAACCTGGCAGGTTCGTTACTGCACGCTCAGGTGCGTTGCTTGCAAAGGTGCTTTACAGAAAACTTTACGAAAAAAACTTTATCGTTACGGACTGCGGGATGAACGACTTTATCCGCCCTGCGCTTTACGATGCGTACCACAGGGTAATAAATCTCGATCGGAGTGCTGGCAGGGAAATCGTTGCAGACATCGTTGGGCCAGTGTGCGAATCCGGGGACTTTATAGCAAAGGAGCGGAAAATCGTGCTTCCAGAGCAGGGAGATCTGCTTGCAGTAATGGACACGGGTGCGTACGGATACGCAATGAGTTCAAACTACAACCTGCGCTGCAAACCAGAGGAATACCTCATAACGGAAAAAGGCTCAATCCGTTTGATCAGGAAAAAGGTTTGTCCGTAAACTTTAACCGCTGATTGCGCTATCGCCCAAAATCCGCACTTTTACAACCAAAAATTATAAAGGAAGTTCTATGTCGAGTACAACTATCAAGTCGTCACTCTGAGCGCAGCGAAACATCTCTGAATTAATAATCCTTCTCGACGGGTCACTCTGAGCGAAGCGAAGAGTCTCTGCCTTAACCATTTTGCCTTTGAAAAATCATAGTCAATAAGCCCCTTTTTTGGTGTGCAAGAAGCCATTTTTGTATCGTGCCTCCCAATTTACCTTTACCCCGAGGAAGAAAAGTTGGAAAGGAAACTCTGTGTTCTTTCTAATGTAAGGTCCTTCGCTCGCTGACGCTCGCTCGAGAACGACGAGAAGAAAATTTCCTTCCTGCACAGTTAATCGTAACTTTGACTTACCTGCTTACAGAGGCAATAACCTATACATAAAAGGAAAAATACTTATCAAAATAGTCGTAATTTGGGGATTTTCGTCCCTTAACGAATGCTTTTCCCAAAGCGTTCGGAAAATGCTGAAAGTGCGCGTTTTATCGCTTCGTCCATATTCAAGTACTTAAAGTTTGCAAGCCTGCCCGTCAAAATAAGGCCTGGAAACCCCGATGCAAGCGCTTCGTACCTTTCGTAAAGAGATTTATTCTGTTCGTCCAGAAACGGATAGTACGGCTCTTTCCCTTCGGAAAGCGTGCAGGGGTATTCCTTTGCTATAATCGTTTTTTCGCTTTTTATTCCGTAGAAGTGCTTGAATTCGCTTATCCGCGTAAAGTCAAAGTCGTTTGGGTAGTTCACGACCGCAGCCTTTTGATAAAACGGCTTTTTATGGGTCTCAAAAGCAAAGCGCAAGCTTCTGTAATTGAGTGCGCCAAATTTGTATTGAAACAGCCTGTCAATCTGCCCTGTGTAGATGACAAATCCGTTAAACGGTTTGCGGCTTTCCTTGAAGACGACTTTCTTTTTCTTTGAGTCCACTTCAAACAATGCGTCAAAGTCCGTATTCAGCGTCACAGAAATGTTTTCGTCTGCAAGCATTCTTTCGAAAACTTTCGTAAATCCGTCTTTCGGAATACCCTGAAAAGGATCCTCAAAGTATGTGTCTGCATAAGAAATATTTACGGGGACGCGTGAAATTACGCTTCTATCCACCTGCTCTGGCGGCACGCCCCACTGCTTCGTCGTGTAGTGCAAAAATACATTTTCGTAAACGAATGCGCCGAGTTTTTGCACGGTTTCGTTTTTCGAGCGCATCAGTGCAAGTACGCTTACCTTGCTGCCTTTTCCAAATTCTTTAATCAGCGCTTGCTTTACTTTCTCTGCATCGTCTTTTTCAAAAAACGCGTCTATCCCTGCAAAGTTGAACGGAAGCGGAACGAACTTTCCTTTTATGTATGCAAGCACCCTGTGTTCGTAGGGAAGCCATTCGGTAAAACGGGAGACATACTTCCACACATCTTTATGTCGCGTGTGGAAAATGTGCGGCCCGTACTTTTGAATAAGAATTCCGCCCTGCTTGAAGTCGTACGCGTTGCCTGCTATGTGGCTGCGCTTTTCTACAACGAGCACGCGCTCCTTTAGCACACCTGCAATGCGCTCTGCAAATACGCTGCCGGAAAATCCGCTCCCCACAACGACAAAACGAAAATTAGATATGTCTGAAAGGCGGAGAAGTTTTTCTTTATGCATCGGAACGACCTAACTTTATCCGGACGAGCAGTATAACAAGCCCGAGAAGAATTGTAAAGTAGTATGTAGAGATACGCCACATCAAGATCCCGCGCATTACCGCTGCACCGCTTCCGTAACGGGAGAGCACCGCAAAAAAACCGCCCTCCACGCCTCCCGATGCACCGGGTGTAGGTACATAGTAAACGATAAAGGAAAGCAGGATAAATATCGCGCTGAGGTCGATAAACGACAGACGAAACACGCTGTTTGTCAACGCAGACGAGTGCACGATAGCGCTGTAAAGCACGAAGAAAATCACGCCGAGGTCCAGCACTCCAAACGCCATATCCAGCAGTACTATGTATGTTTTTTTAACCCAGATGCTGTGCACGGCATCGTAAAATGTGGAAAGCCAATCGGAAAGGTTTCGCAGGTCTCTCTTTAAGTGTCTGCGCACGAAAAGTTTGTAAAGTTTTTCTATGCGAAGCGCACTTACGACTCTTATAAGCAGAGCACTTACCGGAGGAAACAGAATTGAAAAGACGATTATTGAAGAAAAAATTACGCTTGCTACGATTATTACCCATATCAATTTGTCCAGCAAAGGTATGCCGACCTGTATGTACTTTAAGTACTTAAAGGCAAACAGCACGGAAGAAACGGAAAGGAAAACGAGCATGTTCACCCACCGCGTAAGGATAATAACGGAGGCATTTTCGCTGCGCATCCCCTCCCGCGAAAGGTGGTAAATCTGGAACGGCTGGCCGCCTGCAGAAAATGGCGTGATGTACGCAAAGAAGTATCCCAGTATGGAATTTTCCAGTGCCTTTAAAAAAGGAAACGGGTCGTTCAAAAAGTGCGAAAGAATCACCGTCCTTACCGAGTCTATAAGGAAAACCGAAAAAAATACAGAAAAGTAAAATGCACTCTCCGTGACGGAAAAGCGCGGAACTTTCTCCGTAACTTTCAAACCTTTTACGAGTGTAAGGATTACGAATACCGTCCCAAACCCCGCAACGAGTGCAATGGCCACATTTCTCAGCAGGGTGCTGTGCTTACCTTTGTAAAATTCTCCCTTTGGATTTTTCTGAGCACTTTGCACGCGAGGGGCATTCGTTAAAGAGTTGTCCCCGTGACTTTTTTGGAAGCCTGAAGAGTAACCCATTGAACTTTACAGACTGTTAGGCAGGACGGTTTTCCCTTTAACACCTCTTATACCGTCTCTAAAACCTTTGAAAACGTATCGCTTCGTATCCGGGTTTACATAACTCCAGATAAACCTGTCAAAGTAAAAGTAGACGCGCACGGCAATGTAAAAAGGCCTGATGTGGCGTGCCGCATTGAGCGTGTTCCTTATAAGGTAGTAGGTTTTCCATGCGGGTACGAGCGGCTTTATAAACGGAAACTTGAATATGTGCTTTCTCTGGGACCAATCTTTGTGTAAAATGAGGCTTGAGTTTACGCGGTATATGCCAAAGCCCGCCTTTCTTATGCGCACGGAATAGTCGTAGTCGTCTGCGTAGATAAAGAAGGATGCGTCGGGTAAACCCACCTTTTTGACGACTTCTTTGCGGACTGCAAATCCTACGAAAGTGCCGGAAAGGACGGGAATTACGGGACTTAACGGTTTTGCGTCTGCCCTATCCGTGATGCGGCTCCACAGGACGCCAACTTTTTTGGAAGCATTTTTCATTTCCTTTTCAAGGTTTTCCAGTGCGTCTTTATACGGAAACGCGTCGTCGTCCATCATCCACACCCAGTCTGCACCGTGACTTACTGCGTACTCGAGCCCCTTTGCAAATCCGCCGGAGCCCCCGATGTTTTCCTTCAGGTGGAGTACTTTTATCTCTGAATGTACTTTCGAAAATTCGTCGAGAAATGTTCCCGTTCCGTCAGAGCTTGCGTTGTCCACCACGACGATACTATCAGGTTTTCTGCTCTGGCCTAAAAGCAAGTGCAAATTCCTCTTCAAAAAGTCAAGCCTATTAAATGTTACGACCACTGCTGCAATATTCATAAAGTACAAACTCCTTTCGCATCCAATTCTACACTTTATTGTATAAAATTTGGCGTTTCAGTCAAACTGAACGTTGCGAACGAATATTATTTAGTTGTATGAAATTACTAATATAGAATTAATCAATCTTACTTGAATTACACTTTTAAAAGAGTATAATGAGATGCGCAAGGAGGTAGAATGCATCAAAACATAGCTACTTTAATTATTCCTCTTGAATATGCCGTTTGGCTCCTACCGACTACATTTGTGTTGATAGGCATATACAGGATTGCGCAAAAAAGTGGCGAAACTAAAGGATTATTTCTCACTCTTCCGTCGTTTTTGCTGGTTACCGTTTCCGTTACGATAAAGGAGTATTTAATTCTACATCCTAACACTTTAAGCGTATATCAGAGTTTTTTTGCAGGCAATGTCCTTATCCTGATCTCTTACACCTTTCTCCTGTACGGCACCAAAAGAATGATTGAAGGTGAAGAAGTAAGTGTTAAAGTGCCCGTTCGTGCGTGGATTTACTTTGCCGTGCTCGTTGCGTTTGCAATTTCTCCTGCTTTTAAAAAAGAATACCTCGTTGCAGCAGACCTATTCGTTTATGTGTCAATTATGTTTATTACGATATACATAGCAGGAGCACTGTTCTTTATGATCAAGGAAAATAGAAGGGAAAATTCTTACTTTATTTCAATTTTCGTGATTTCTCTCGTTATTGACTTTATACTGAAAGGTGTTGCGGAAACGACTGGAATAAACGGCATTGATGTGCTGAAGTTTGGCTCTTTTGCTTTCAGAGTAGTTACCGCACTGCTTATGCTGGTATTTTTAGCAACCAGAAAAGAGATTGGAAAGAGTAAGACTGAGAAAGTGAGCGTATTGCACCCAATAGATGCACGATTTGCAAAGAATGTTATAATAATTTATCTCGTTATATCAGTCGTTTTTGGCATTGCAACTTACGGCATGATGGTCGAGGTCCACAGAAGTGCCGTGAGCACGACGGACAGTTACACTTACACACTTTCAAAAGACGCGTTTATTACGGGCGAATCCCTCACGGAAAAAGTTACGGGGATAAGAAGTGCTCTAAGCGCCGTTTCAATGAATGCAAGCGTGGTAGATCTTGACGAAAGAGGAAAAGAGATTTTAATTAACTTTTACAGAATATATCAGGATGTGGTTAAGTCTATTACGCGGATGAGCGCAGAAGGCAAAATCGTATTTACCTATCCGTACGAAAGCTTTGTGGGTGCTAACATCTCAGGGCAGCCGCACATTCAAAAGTTGCTAAAGACGCACAAACCCGTCCTGTCAGACCCAATAAAAACCGTTCAGGGGTTTTACGCAATTATATATCACACACCCGTCTTTAAAGGTGATAAGTTTGACGGAAGCATTGGGGTGCTCTTTGATCTGGACAGGCTCGGGAAAAGTGCAGAAACCCGTAGTTTCAGCGGAGAGAAAATAATTATAGCAGATACGAACGGGACGATCGTCTACCCGGTGAAAAAACCGTTTTTCCTTAAAAAGCTCAACCAGTTTTTGCCTGCCTACAGCACCCCAGAGCATCCTTTCGTGAAAAGCGCCCTTGGGACGGTGCTCGCAAAAACGAGGAAAACATATCTTTTTTACGATAAGCCTTATACGGTCGTTGCTTATGTAGATAAAAGTGTCGTGCTGGGAAGCATCCTGCGGAACAGTATTCCCTTAATACTAACCGTGCTTATTTTTGTTATCTCGTTCGTTGGCTTTCTTACGCTTATTATGTATGCGTACGAAAAAAGGAATAAAGAAACTGAGGAAGTAATTACGAGAGAATCCCGTGCATTGCGCACGCTGTCAGAAAAGTTACAGTCTACGATCGCGACTTTTTCCGAGGTTGACATAGACGAAAAGGCAGAGACATTTTACCAGAAGTTACTGGACAGTGCCTTAAAACTTATTCGCAGAGGTGATGCAGGAAGCATTATCGTAAAAGAAGGTGATTACTATGTTTACAAGACCGTAAAGGGGTTTAACGAAAAACTCGTCGGAATGAGGTTAAGCAGGGGGGAAGTAGAAATAGGGAAAAAGAAGTCTGCATACATTATTCGGCACATTTACCAAAATACGAAGTATTCAGACGAGACGAAAAGTGCACTGCAAAGTGTAGGAACGCCGCGCATACAATCTACGATAGAGGCGCCCCTTATCGTTAACGGAGAGTACTTCGGCGGCATATTTATCGATAGTTTTAAGTCTGTTGACGCATTTAGTAAGTCCGATCTAAAAATTGCAAATGCAATATCAAAGTTAGGCTCTATTTACCTTAAAAACAGATTGCTCCTCAAAGAGGCAAAAGAGGCAGAAACGGCGTTTTCTTACATTATATCCGCATTTTCAGATCTCGACATTTCTTTGAGCGAAAAGGAGTTTTTCAATAGGATATTACTGTTTGCCCGGACACTGGTTCCTCAAGCAGACGCAGGAAGCATTACCCTGCGGGATGGTGCTTCGTTCAGGTATGTTGCTGCGTTTGGCTACGGGAAGGAAATCTTTGGCATACGCCTTGACCCCGAGAAGAGTTTTATCGTTCAAGAGAAGCACGCTTTTGTGACGGACAATATCAATTGCTACAACAGAAAGCACCTTGACGGGGATCTTCTTGAGACATTTTCTCGTATTGGTGCTGAAAGGATAAAGAGGTCTCTCGTTGCACCAATTATCGTGCACGGTAAATACATGGGTGGCATATTCCTTGATAGCTTTGATAAGGAAATTGAGTTTACTGAGAGGGAAGTCAAAATTGCAAGCGCATTTTCAAATCTTGCATCTGCCTTTGTTTCCAATAGGGAAGCATACGAAAAACTTCTGGAGAGTAGTATGTTTGATGTGTCTTCTTTGAATCTTTTTCACAGCATAGGGCTGAAGACGAGCGAGGAGGAAGCGGTAAAGATTGCATACCGTATTCTCTCTGCATTGTATCCTGGAAAACTTGAAGAAGTGGCAATTGGTGAAATTGCAGGGAATTTCGTCGAGTTGATAAAGTTCAACGGAAAAAGCGTGGAACGCCATGTATTTGAACTACAGGGTGCAATTAAAGAAGCACTTCGTAAAAAGAAAACGATCTTCGTTGGCGGAGGTGCAGGTAACCCAGGCATTTTCAACGGCACAGATGTGAAAAAGGCATCACTTCCTGAAGTCGTCGTATTTTCCAATACGAAGAATGTGCCTATATTCAGGGTTCGTTTTAGTGAAAGCGTTTGCCTTTCAGAAGACGAGCGTAGATTTTTCGAACGCTTTGGTAGAGAGGCCACGATGATTCTGGAGTCTGCTACGCTATTTAACGAAACGAAGGAGTTATTCATTGGGTATGTAGTTTCGCTGGCAAACGCAATCAGTGCACGAGACCCGTACACACGCGGCCATTCCGAACGAGTTGCAGCGTATGCGATTTTGCTTGCAGAGAAGTTGAATGTTTCAGAAGAAGTAATTAGAAGAGTTGCGCTTGCAGGTATTCTCCACGATGTAGGAAAACTTATTATACCGCTGGACATACTGACCAAAGCAGGGAAACTTACTGAAGAAGAATTTGAAAAGATAAAGCAGCATCCCGTAAGAGGCTACGAAATCGTTGAGCCTATAGACCCTGACATTGCAGAGATCGTGCGTGCACATCACGAGCGAATGGACGGGAATGGCTATCCAGACGGACTAAAAGGAGACGAAATCCCGTTTGAAGCACGCATCATTGCAGTTGTAGATGTGTACGACGCACTTACCACGAACAGGCCTTACAGAAATGCATTTACTTACGAAAAAGCAATTGAGGTTATGAAAGAAGATGGTAGTGGGCACTTTGACCCCGAGATTCTGGATGTGTTCCTCAGTATTTCAAAAGAAGTTCTTGAGGAAACCAGGGCACACCCGGACATTATAGAGAAGTTACGAAAGTACCTGTAAGGGAGATGACTTTGTAAAACTACGAAAATGATTGGGGGCTTACAGTTGAATCAGCCTCAGGCGGGCCACTCCGTCCACATGCACGCGTTCTCTCGTTGCCTACTTCGTGTTAATACCTCTTTGACATTTGATTTGCTACAGTTTCAGGACATGCTTGTCGATGTCGTTGCCGAACTTTAAAATGCTATTTTCTGTTTTTGATAGTGATGATTATAATAAAATAGGGGAAAGAATGTGGAAAATGAAATAGAATTTGCAAAGAGATTTTTAGACAGTTCCATACTTAGCGTATTACTCCTTGATAATAGCAGAAGGGTAATATACATAAATAGAAATGCGGAAAAAATTCTACGGATAAAACAAAGTTTGGTCGTCAATATGTCTATTTTGGACATACTGACGATGTATTTTACTGATTTTTCAATGAATGTAGATGCTTTGTGTGTAGAAGATGGGCAACCCATTGCGGCGCGTAGAAATGGAAGGTACTTTGAGTTAAAATGTTTCCCTCTTAAAATAAAAAGCAAAGTGGGATTTATAGTCATTGTGGAGGATACTACAAAAGACCGGTTAGAGCAAAATAAGTTAATATACGAAACAGTCTTCGTGCACAGCGTGGTAGAGTTCGTCCCTGACATTCTCTTTGCAATTGACACATCTGGCCGCGTTATCGTGTGGAACAAGGCGTGTGAAAAGTTTTTAGGCATTAAAAAGGCGGAAATAATAGGAAAAGGTAACTACGCATATGCAGTGCCGTTCTACGGTGAAAGAAGGCCTGTCCTTATAGACATGGCACTTGCAGGCAAAAAACTCCGTGCAGAAGATTACGAAAAGCTCGAGCAGAACGGTGATACATTTATTGGCATCACAGAAAAAGGCAATTTGAACGGCAAAAAATGTGTTCTGTGGGGCAAGGCAACGCGGTTTTACGATGAAAATGGTAAAGTCCTTGGAGCAATGGAAATCGTTCGAGACATAACGGCAATGAAAGAGAAGGAAGAAATGCTTAAAAAACTTGCAGAACGCGACGCACTGACGAATGCATACAACAGAAGGATGCTTTACACGCTCCTTGAGCGGGAAGTAGATAGGATAAAGCGCAACGGGCACACGATTACGGTGATATACATAGATGTAGATAACTTAGGACTTATAAACAATACTCACGGGCACAAAGTTGGCGACTTCGTATTAACGGAGACCACGAAAACTCTTTTTTCTAACTTGCGAAAGACAGACATCGTTGTACGCATTGGAGGTGACGAGTTCATCGTCGTAATGCCTGATATGAAAAAAGAAGATGCAGAAAAAGTGATAAGCAGAATAAGGGATATTCTGTCTAAAAAAAGTGCTCACTTTCCTTTCAAAATGGACTTTAGCTTTGGCACATTCCAGATTTCTCCTGAAGAAGTACGGAATACAGAAGATATTATCTCTTTAGCAGATAAAGAAATGTACAAAATGAAAAACAGAAAGAAGCGCCTTTTGGAGTAGTAACTCTTTTACCAGAATGTTTTTAGTAACTGTGAGAGTAGAAATTGTCTTACTTGCGGGCGTTTCATAGGATTTTACTTGAGGCATTTTTAGCACAATAACTACATTCGCCGTAATATTGCCCTAAACTGCAAGATTATTGTGGGCAGCATTACAGAATACACCGTTGCCGTCTATGTTTGCCTTACGAAAGCAAACTCTCATTTTTTGTAGACGAGAAAATTTGAAGAACCTAAATTCTGTGTTTTATAACCAAAAAGCATCTGTAGAAATTTCTTTATAGAATTAGTCAAGCCGGTGTACGGTCGTAATTGTAGACTTACATCTCTTATTAGCGGAGGTAACAACCGTAATTGCTGGCAATATAAAAGAACCTATAAATAGGCAAGGCGGTTAGGCAGAGACTCTTTGCTGCGCTCAGAGTAACCCCCCTCCGTCGTCCTCGAGCGAGCGTCAGCGAGCGAAGGACCTTATTTCTTTGGAAAGGACACGAAGTTTCCTTTCCAACTTTTCTTCCTTAAAAACAGCAAAAGCCAATTAATTTTCTTATTCCCTCGGGAGTTTTATTACAAATGCTTTCTCTGTTTTGTTTCCTGCTCTGTCAAACGCCGTTACTTTCACGGAAATACTCTTTCCAAAAATGTAAATAGGAAGTTCTGCACTTTCATCGGTAAATACAAATGTAATTCCGTTCACTTCCGCTTCTGCGTAATCGAAGTTTGCATCGCTTACGGAAAACTTCAGTAAATACGAAGGGTTATCCGCTTCAACAGGAGAAAGAAGCTGCACGAGCGGTGGCTGCGTATCGACATTAAATTGCTTGCTCTGCACACTTTCCGTAACCTTAAACCCGTTTTTCAGGTACCCAACTGAATAGTAATAAAGCGTATAACTTCCATCCGGGAGCGCAAACGGTTTTTCGTACTTTACGAACTGCTTTCCGTCAAAGCTGTAAAATGTATCCACTTTAGTAATAAGGCTTCCGCTCTCTGAGGTAAGGCACACATTCGGCGCACTTTTATAAAATCCGTTTCCTCCGTCAGGCGTTTCTGGTGTAACGGTACAAACCGTTTTTAAAAAGTACGGGCTTTCCACGCTAATCACATTCGATAAAACAGGAGTAAATTCTTTTGAAGTCCACACCTTTACATAAAGCGCCCCGCTTTCCTTTTCGCTCAGGCTAATCCCCCTTATTACGACTTTCACTTCAGAGTTTGCGTTAATGTCCTCAGGCACGACAATTGCAACTTCCTTTTCTTCCGTATCCGTCCCCTCAAAGTGCGTTTTTATAGTGGGGTTCATTGGCGGATTTTTCCCATTTACAGTAATGTCGTTTTTGGAAAGTGATACGATACCTTCAGACATAAGGTGCGAAAAACGGATAAATATAAAGTCCTTCGGCACGGGCTGCACAAAGGAAAAACGCCCCATACGCACACTCTTTGTTTCGTATCTTTTAAGCGCTCCGTCAAAACCCGTTCTGAATGTGACGATAAAGTCACCTTCGAAGCGATAAAGCAAAACATCTTTTACGGTGTCTATGTCAGTAACTTTGTAGTATTCCGATTGATAGGTGTTTTCCCCTACTTTTATAGACAGCGTAAAGTATCCAGCAGTTTGCGGGTTCTGCAGGATCCCCTTTGGAATGGCGATTTTCACCTTTTCAGAGCTATTAATAAAAAGCGGACTTTCAATGTCAATCTCGTGCCCTAAAAAGAGCGGCGTTTCATCGACGACTTTCCCATTTACTGTAATCTGCTCTGCAAGTTCGGTACTTCTGAATATGGGAATTTTATCGTCAAAAAGGATTGCGATTTTCTCCCCTTTACTGATCGTCGCATCGCTCTGAAACACAATGTTATACGCCGCAAAGTGCCCTACATAATTATCGGATAAATTCACAGAAGCAAAACTTTCAGCCACTGAAACAGCAGACGAAACCTTTACAAAGGAAAGTAAAAGTACAAAAACGAGGAAAAGCGTAAACAGTTTTTTAATTGAAGCAATTTTATTCATATCGCAGCGCCTCCACTGGATTTAATTTTGATGCCTTACTTGCAGGATACACGCCAAAGAACACGCCTATCAAAAACGACACGGTAAATCCGATTATTACGGCACTCGTCGTAATGTGCGTGGGCAAAATATCCTGCGGGACGAGCACCGAGCCAAATATCCCGAGCAGGATGCCTATGATACCTCCGCTCGTTGAAATCAGTGCAGATTCGAGCAAAAATTGAATAAGGATGTCGCGGTTCTTTGCACCTACTGCTTTCCTTATGCCAATTTCGCGCGTCCTTTCTGCAACGGATGCAAGCATAATGTTCATAATCCCTATTCCTCCAACGAGCAGTGCAATAGAGCCAATCGCTGCAAGTGCAATGGTGAAAATGTCCGTCACCTGTTTTGCAAGCTGCAAGTACTGCTCGAAGCTATTCAGGGTAAAGTTCTCCATCCCGTGCCGCGCAATAAGAAAACTCTTTATGCGTGCACCTAACACATCTATGGACATTCCTTGCGGTGGTTTTGCGTAGATAATCTGTACATTTTTCGTTCTGAGCTGGCTCTGGAGCGTAGTAATTGGCACAAAAACGAGGTCGTCCATATCTATCTGCCCGATTGCGCCTTTTTCCTTTAGAGTGCCCACAACGAGAAACTTATTTCCGTGCAGCAGGATGTAGTTTCCCACGGCGTTCCCCAGCGGGAACAGTTCGTCAGCAACCTTCTTTCCAAGCACGCAGACATCCCTGTACCCCACGATGTCCCTGTCCGTAAGGATGCGCCCTTCCGCAACCTCGTAGTTCGTCACGACGAATGCATCGGCGTTTGTCCCTACGACGGTCGTCGTGACTTCCGTCCGTCCGTACTTTGCCGTCGTGTTTACGCTGATTTCTGGTGCAATTTTTGCGTAGGGCATTTTCCTTTTCAGGAACTTTGCGTCGTCGTATGTAAGAGGCTTTCGCATTGCATTAGAGCCCACGGTAGACTTAAAAAGGTTTGCGCTTTTCCCCGGAATTACGATTACCACATCAGAGCCGAGCGACTGGATGCTGGACAGTATGCTGTACTGCGCACCGTATCCAACAGATGTAATAAGTATAAGCGACGAAACGCCCACGACGACGCCCAGCGTGGATAAAAATGTGCGCATCTTGTTTATCTTTAAAGAAGAAAGTGCCATTTTGAATATACGCCATATCTTCATTACAGCACCTCCACAGGGTCTTCGTTTACCTCTTCGCCTTCGATGAGGCCGTCCCTTATGTGAATCGTGCGGTGAGTAAAGCGGGTAATGGAAGGGTCGTGCGTTACGATAATTTCAGTTACTCCGCGCTCTTCGTTAAGGCTGCGCAAGATCTTGATAATCTCGAGCCCTGTTTTCGTGTCGAGGTTTCCCGTTGGCTCGTCTGCAAGTACGATCACCGGTTCGTTTATCAAAGCACGCACTATGGCAACTCTCTGCCTTTCGCCGCCCGAAAGCTGTGCAGGCAAGTGGTTAAAGCGTTTTCCAAGTCCCACACGCGTGAGCATTTCCTTTGCACGGGCTTCAGCCTTTTTCAAATTGCCCTGAGGGTTGTAAATTACGGGAAGCAGCACATTTTCCAGTACTGTGAGGTGCGGGAGTAAGTTGAATGTCTGGAACACAAACCCGATTTTTCTGTTCCTTACATCTGCAAGCGCATTTTCCTCAAGCGTTGAAACATCCGTTCCGTCTAAAAAGTACTTACCGCTCGTGGGCGTATCCAGGCACCCAAGGAGGTGCATCAAAGTGGACTTCCCAGAACCCGACGGCCCCATTATGGAAACGAGCTCTCCTTCTTTAATCGTAATTGACACGCCGCGCACGGCTTCCACCTTCACCGGGCCAAGATCGTACGTTTTTTTCAGGTTTTCCGTGCGGATTACTTCGTTCATTTTAGCCTCCGTCCTTCTTTCCGCCAAAGGGAGACTGGTTTGTTTTTACCTCTCCAAACACGCGCTCGTCCGGGATGTCTAAAATCTTGTCGCCTTCCTTCAGGCCTGATAGAATTTCCGTGTAATTGTCAGAGGAAACGCCCACCTTAACGAAGCGTTTTTCAAATTTATCGTTCGGAAGCACCACTATCACATAACTTTTTCCGTTTTCCGTCGCAACGGATTCTATTGGAACGGATAGCACATTTTTCTTTACCTCGGTCGTGATGTCTACCGTCGCACTCAGACCGTCCTTTACATTCAAAGTCGAGTGTGGAAGTGCAATTTTCACTTCGTATGCCTGGACGCCCTGGTTCGTCAGCGTCGTAGTACACGCAACGGATTCCACGGTGCCGCTAAGCGTTTTGTAAGGAAATGCGTCAAAAGAAATAACGGCGCTCTGGCCTTTCTTGATGTTTACTGCGTCAATTTCGTCTGCAAAGCAGTCCACTATAAGGTGCTGCATATCCCCGACGATTGCGATAGTTTTACCTGGGGCGACTGTATCCCCTTCGCTTACGCTTAAAAGTAAAACCGTGCCGTCGCACGGAGCGGTAATCGTGTAGTCGGAAAGCGCCTGTTCTGCAATTTTCATACTGGTGTATGCCTGCGACTTTTGCACTTCTGCCTGCTGTATGCGCAGCTTGTTTATCTGCAACTGCTTCTTTGCGTTTCTCAGGTTTTCCTGCGCACTTTCAAGGGATGCCTCTGCCTGTTTTACCTGTTCATTGCGGATTTGCAGCGTATCAGTAGAAGCATTTACGCCATTTTTTGCAATCTGTAAGTTGTTCTGCGCAATTTTCAGTTGAGATTCTGCGAGTTTTACCTGATTTTCTGCCTGAGCAATTTGCCCTTCCTTTGCCGCTTTTGCTTTCAAGGCGCTTTCGTAGTTCTGCTCTGCGATTTCGTATGCAACCTGCGCCTGGGAAACGCGGTCTTCTGCTTCCTGCATTTGCTCATTTGTCGGGCTGCTGTGGTTCTGCAATTTGTCCAGCGCAAGGTTTGCAACGCGTACATTACTTTCTGCAAGCTGGACCTGATTTTCAAGAATTTTAATCTGCTCGTCTGGCGTGTTCGGGTTGTTTGCTGCCTGCTTCAGGCTCTCCTTTGCATTTTCCAGGTTTATCTGCGCCTGCTTTACGCGCTCTTTTGCGGTTTCGATGTCGTCGTTAGTGGGTTTCTGCTCTTTCAGTGCTTTCAGTTCAAGTCGTGCAATTGCAAGTGAAAGTTGCTGGTTTTGCATCTGGAGTTTAGAGATTGCAATGTTCTCGTCGCTCGCGTTGCTTTTCTTCAGCGTGTCTAAATTCGCCTGTGCATTTTTCAAGTTTACTTCCGCCTGGTCCACCTGCTCTTCTGCGTTTTTCTCCTGAATGTCCGTGTTGTCGGAGTCTTCGGCAAGTTTTTCGTTGAGTTTTGCAATTTGAAGCGCAGCCTCCGCAGATTGCACGCTTAATTCTGCCTGTTTTACTGCAATGGAAGGCTCGTTAAGCTGAGCAATTTGAAGGTTTAGCGACGCACTTTTGTAAGCATTCACTGCGTTTTGATAGTTAAGGCTTGCCTGAGCGGAATCAATTTCACAGATTTTATCGCCCTTTTTTACGGTTGCGCCTTCCCGAACGAACAATTTCGTAACCTTTCCAGAAACTTTTGCAGGAACTGCAATCCTCGGCTCAGTACGCACCACTCCAGACAAACTCACGACACTTTTTATGTCCCTTCTCTGGACGGTCACGACTTTTCTGTTTGCAAGGGAATTCTCTTTTTGTTTTTGCCCGCAGCCTGCAAACAGCAGCGCGACTATCAACAGGGCTGACACTATCGCAAACTTCCTCTTCGTAATTTTCATACGCACCTCCCGAATTAGGCAAGCATCTTTTTAAACCTACCCTTATCCTGTAATTATCCACCATAAATAAGTTTCATAATTATTTTACTTCTCTGCAGTTATTCCGCATTCGCTTTTGCCTTTTCCGCAATTACTTCTATCTTTATTTTTTGCCTCTCTGTAATTATTTCTGCAACCATTTCTTTACTTTTATATTTTTTGCCTCTTCACAACTACTTATAGCATCAAAATATAAAAATAACTGTAATTTTATAATTATAAAATTTTATATATATTATAAACCGAATTATTGGTTTGTAAATAGATTAAAAGAAAAATAATGGGTAACGGTTAAGGAAAAATCAAAAAATAGCCAAATAATATATTGATACTGTATAAAGTGCTCTTGTGAGTGTAACATTAACAAGACAACTACATAACTTCCCTTATAAGAAATTGATAAATCACTTTGTTATAATATAAAAACTATGGATCTTTATATATGATACTATAATCAATTATGTGTCAAATAGAATAAGGAATAAAATATGGCAAAGGATAATCTAATCAATAAATCAAATCCAAGGAGGTGCATTATGAAAGGAAAAATTAAGACGACAAGTAGAATTAAGGTAAGTAGAAACAAAAGTACATCTAAGGAAATAATGCACAGTATTTTGTTTATGGTGAACGACTTATTCGTTGTTTATCTATTAAACACACATTCCTCCCCTGCCCTGTTGTTCACCCCTGAATTTCAAAGCAAAGGAGGAATGATAAGCCTATGAGTCTAAGCTCTAAGGATATTTTATCACAACTTATGGAAAACAAGAATAGAGACAGGGGAACACTGTTGGAAGGGTTAGAAGACTTACTAAAGGAAAAGATGAAGGAGATGATAAAAGAAGTACTTGAAGAAGTAGCATATGAAGAAAGAGAAATGTTCTTTGAAGAAGAAAGAAGCAGAAGAGAAAAGAAAAAGGAAATAATAAATAAAGACGGTAATACAAATAGAAAGAATGGCTTCTACAGCAGGAACTTACTCACACAGATAGGAGAAGTGGAACTAAACATACCAAGGGATAGATACGGTGAGTTCCATCCATTCTTCATAGACAGGTACAACAGAAACCTATTCACCATATCAGAGATTGTTATCTCTATGTACCAAGGAGGACTCAGTACAAGAGACATCAAAAACACATTAAATAACCTATTGGGTAAGAAGTACTCTCCATACTGGGTGTCAAGGATTACGGATACACTCATAGAGCAGGTGGATAAGTGGAAGAACAGAAAGATTGAAGAATACTTTCCTATTATCTATATGGATGGATTATACGTAAAGGTAAGAAGAGCAGGTATCGTTGATTCAGAGTCATTTGTCGTAGCAATAGGGATTAATGAGTATGGCTATAGAGAAGTATTAGGGTTCATTGAAAGTGGAGCAGGAGAATCAAGGGAAAACTACAAAGAACTCGTTATTAGCTTAAGAAATAGAGGATTAAAAGAACCACTGCTCTTTGTTTCAGATGGACTGATAGGAATTGAAAGCATAATAAAGGAGATATATCCTAATGCAGAGTTCCAGAGCTGTATCATCCATAAGATGAGGCATACGCTGCTTAAGGTAAGGAAGAGAGACAGAGATGCTGTATCAGAAGAGTTAAGATATATCATCCATCAAAACACAAAGGGAGCATTCGTAGAAGCATTCGATGCATTCCAAACAAAGTGGAAGAAGGTATATCCATACATAGTAAGAAGCTGGAAGAATAACCTTGATACACTGACTACATTCTTCAACTATCCTGAGGAGATAATAAGGTACATCTACACGACAAATACTGTTGAAAGGTTTATCAAAGAAGTTAAAAGAAGGACAAAGGTCATAGAAGTATTCCCTTAGGTAAACTCTGCAGAGAAGATCGTCTACCTTGTATCCATAGATATGAATGAGAAGTATGCATCAAGAAGGCTCAGAGGATTCCAGAGTGCACACGATGCACTGATAAAGATAAGGGAAGAAAGATATGGCAGGAGTAAAGAAGGAAGAAAAGGAAAAGAAACAAAGTATAAAACTAACACACCATTAGTTTCAACAACTGATAAAATGGAGGCTTCTACCCTATGAAAGAATTTGACACAAAACTATTGACAGTATCTAATATATCATAGTAATTCCAAATGTGTTATAAACTTTGTATTTATGATAAATGTAGCAATAAATTGTAATTCTAAAAGTGTTTTTAAAGCAGATATAAAGAGGGCGGGATAATTTCCCGCCCTCTTTTGTTAAAATCTTTACGGCCAGTAGTACAGAGTAACAGTCTTCGTTGCTCCGTCCCAGTCAACAGTCGCACCGAGGTGCTCTGCAATAAACCTCAAAGGCAAGTAGGTCCTTCCGTTTATTATAATAGGCACCACTTTACTGTCGTTTGGATCTATTTTCGTTTTAATACCGTCCACCAGTGCAGTGCTGTTTCCTATCTTTAATACTATGCTGTGACCGTTGAGTACTATAGTAACCTCTCTCGTCTTTCCGTTCCACTTTATAGTTCCACCCAGAGACTCTATAATCACCCTTATCGGAAGAAGCGTCCTGTTGTTCTTAATGATGGGCCTGCTTCCCTGTGCGTCAATTGCCTTTTTTACTCCACTTACGGTAACAAACGGGCTTCCTATTTTGAGGTTAACCACAATGCTCTGGTGTTTTGAAACAGGAACTTTTTCGAACAGCACTTCTATTGTGTGGTTTGCCTTAACTGCAAAGAATGTGTACTCCCCGTCTTTTATGCTTACCGCTTTTCCGTCGACCAATACTTCTTTAATCTTGTACCCACTTTCAGGCGTAATCTTAAATGTTTTGTTCTCTCCGTAGTATGCAGTGACTTTTCCAAGCGTGCCTGAAGGAGAAATCGTTCCGCCTTTACTCGTCTTCACATCGATTACGAACTTGTCGCGTTCCAGAGTAATGACGAGATAGTGGTTTTCGTAAACTGCATTTATTTTGTAGGTATACGTGCCGTTTGGATTTTTAATGAGTTTTGAAAGTGGAATGACTTTACCGTTATCCGTAAACTTTGTGATGTGGTAACCTGCTTCAGGGTTAATCGTGACGGAAGCAGAATCTCCCTGCTTGACTGTTTGTTCTTTAGGAGTTATTATTGCAAAATCTCCATACATAGATATTGAGGCTGTTACATTAAATATTAAAGCAGGCTTAAGAGTAAAAGTCGCTACTATTGTATGGTTAGTTTTTACATTGGTAAATATATATTTCTCTCCAAAAGGATTACTCACTGGAACAGACGAGCCATCGATGATTATTTTATTTAAAACATATCCTGGATTGGGAGTAATAGTAAATGTTTTGCTATCTCCATATTGAACCATTACATCGCCTGATGGGAAAATAGTACCACCTGGTGCTGCTGAAGCGGTAATTATTGGATTAATTGTGAAACAAATTGTAAAAGAAGAGAGGATTGGTGAAGATATAGAAGGATTTGGAAAGGAAATAGATGGATTTACTGCCGCAACAATAGGATCTATATTTGAAGCAATGGGAGTTACTGAGTTTACGGTTAAATTTGAAGTTATGTTTCTTAAAAAGTTACAACTGCTGTCTGGAATATCTCCGTCTGAGTCGAGCTTAATGATAAGGAAGTCACCACTTATGTCACCAAAAGACTGGGTCAATCCTACTATAACATAATTTCCTTTGGTAGTTTGAGAAATATGAGTAGAGAAAGTATGTTCACGATCATTGCCCCCCAAATGTCTTTGCCCAGGAAAGGTTGCCCTCTGAGTCAAGCTTGATGATAAGGAGGTCGTCACTCCCTGCACCAAATGATCCAGTACGCCCTGCTACGATGTAACCACCATCAGAAGTTTGCTGGATGGAATAAGCTTCGTCATGGTTGCGGCCCCCAAATGTCTTTGCCCAGGAAAGGTTGCCCTCTGAGTCAAGCTTGATGATAAGACTTAGTATAATAAGTCAATACCTTGGAGAAGGAATAGGGAGAAAATAAAGGAGAATAGCAGGCAAAAATAGCAACAATGAAGAACATAGAATGAAAAGGAGGAGCACAGCGAGGAAAAAATG
>JALVXB010000019.1 GCA_027023025.1 Caldisericaceae bacterium
GGAGTTGAAGGTAGAAGAAGAGGTAGATCTAAGTATGGAACTAAGAGACCTAAGGAAAGTAAAGGAGGTGCTTAATGCCTCGTAAGAAGATTAGTACTGTAAGAGAAATTCCGCCTGATCCTGTTTATGGAAGTGTTATCCTACAGAAACTTATTAACAATGTAATGCAAGGTGGTAAAAAAAGCTTAGCAGAAAAAATTGTTTACAGTGCACTGGAAATTGTAAAACAAAGGACAAAAAAAGATCCTGTAGAAGTTTTTGAAACGGCTCTCGAAAAGGTAAGGCCTCTTGTAGAAGTAAAACCCAGAAGAGTAGGTGGAGCAACTTATCAGGTACCTATTGAGGTTGATAAGTCGAGAGGACAAAAAATTGCTTTAAAGTGGATCGTTCGTGCAGCAAGGGACCGCAGTGGTAAATCTATGATTGAGAAACTTGCTGCAGAAATTGTAGACGCCTCTAATGAATCAGGTGGTGCTTATAAAAAGAAGCTTGACGTTCATAGAATGGCAGAAGCAAATAGATCTTATTCGCACTTTAGATGGTAGAGGTGAGTTTTAGTGAGTAAAGATACCCCGCTTGAAAAGATTAGGAACATAGGAATTATTGCACACATAGATGCAGGTAAAACCACCACGACCGAAAGAATTCTTTATTATACTGGTCGTACATATCGTCTTGGAAATGTAGATGACGGCAATACGGTAATGGATTGGATGGTTCAGGAGAAAGAAAGGGGTATCACGATTACTTCCGCCGTCACTACGTGTTTTTGGAAGGGGCATCAAATAAATATTATTGATACGCCCGGCCATGTTGACTTTACTGCAGAAGTTGAAAGGTCGCTTAGAGTCTTGGATGGTG
This sequence comes from Caldisericaceae bacterium, assembly GCA_027023025.1. GTDB lineage: Bacteria > Caldisericota > Caldisericia > Caldisericales > Caldisericaceae > S143-107. The sequence goes on from JALVXB010000019.1 coordinate 862, forward strand.
CGCTTGTTATTTTCTCTGCCGTAGAAGGTGTTGAAGCACAGTCAGAAGCGGTGTGGAGACAGGCAAGTAGGCATCATGTCCCAAGGATCATTTATATCAATAAGATGGATAGGCTTGGTGCATCTTTTGAAGATACACTTCAGAGCATTAGGGAACGATTAAATGTAAAACCACTTGTTTTACAAATGCCAATGGGTGCAGAAAGTGATTTTATTGGTGTAATTGACCTCGTAGAAAATAAGGCCTATGTATTCAGGGATCCATCTGGTGAAAAATACGATATAGAGGATATCCCTGAGGAATACCAGGAAGAAGCAAACCGAAGAAGAGAAGAATTAATGGAAACTATAGCGGATGTTGACGAAGAAGCACTTGAGGTGTACCTTGATACAGGTGAAATTCCACACGATCTTTTGAAAAAGACTATACGAAGAGCTACAATAGATAACCTTGCGTATCCGGTTTTTCTTGGCTCTTCTTATAAAAATAAAGGTGTTCAGATGCTGCTCGACGGTATTTGTGACTACCTGCCTTCTCCTGTAGATATAGGTCCGGTATCCGGGAAAAACCCTAAGACTGGTGAAGAGGTAGAATGTCCACCAGATCCAGATGCACCGCTGGCGGCACTTGTATTTAAAGTGATGGCAGATCCATATGTTGGTACACTCGTTTTTATTCGAGTATATTCGGGAACTTTGCACAAAGGAACATATGTACTTAATGCAACTACGGGTAAGAAACAAAGAATTGCTCGTCTTTTGAGATTGCATGCTAATAAAAAAGAAGATGTGGACTACATTAAGGCAGGTGGCCTGGGAGCAATAGTGGGTTTGAAAGATACATATACAGGTCATACGCTTTGCGATCTTAATAATCCTGTAGTGCTTGAAAAAATGGAGTTTCCTGAACCGGTTATATCTGTTTCTATTGAGCCCAAAACGCGCGCTGATCAGGAAAAACTTTCTGCTGCACTTGCAAAATTCTCTATAGAAGATCCAACATTTAAGATTAAGTACGATGAAGATACTGCGGAAACAATTATTTCAGGTATGGGGGAATTACATCTCGAAATTATTACTGATAGATTACTTAGAGAGTATAAAGTTGAAGCACGAATAGGTAAGCCGCAGGTAGCTTATAAAGAAGCAATTTCAAAAGAAGTAAAAGCAGAAGGAAAGTACATCAAACAGACTGGTGGTCACGGACAGTACGGACATGTTGTTTTTATAGTAAAACCAGGTGAGACAAATAAAGGCCTTGTATTTAAGGATAAAACTAAAGGTGGAGTCATTCCAAAAGAATTTATGAATCCTATACAACAGGGTATTATTTCTGCAATGGAGACGGGTCCTCTTCTCGGATATCCGATAAGAGATGTAGAAGTAGATCTTATAGATGGTTCTTACCATCCTGTAGATTCTTCAGAACTTGCCTATAGAGTTGCTGCTTCTAAGGCGTTTAGAGATGCAGTCCGGAGAGCAGATCCGTACTTACTTGAACCTATAATGAAGGTAGAGATTTTAATACCTGTCCAGTTTCTTGGTGATGTGATTTCTAATATAAACTCCAAGCGTGGCGAAGTTAAAGGCATTGAAGAGCGTGGCCACATAGCAATCATTCATGCTTATGTTCCGCTCTCGAATATGTTTGGATATTCAACTGTTATAAGAACATTAACTCAAGGGAGAGGTTCTTTCTCTATGGTTTTTGATTCATACCAGAGAGTACCTCTTTCTGTTCAAGAAGAAATAATTAAAAAAGCCAAAGGAGAATCATAAGGGGAGGTAACATTATGGCAAAAGAGAAATTTGAAAGAACTAAGCCGCATGTAAACATTGGTACCATTGGC
>JALVXB010000020.1 GCA_027023025.1 Caldisericaceae bacterium
CCTTCTTCTTTTAAGTACTCTAACATTCCGATAATTTCTCCGATTTCTACATCCGGTAATGGTGCCACATCGTCCATAACTATCCCTTAAAGGTTCACCTCCCTAAATTTTGGCCATAACGACCATCGAGTATATTTTATCATAAAGCTTAGTAAATTCAACACTGTCTCGGTCACGCGGGCGCGCCATTGGTATGTGAATGTCACCAATCACTCTTCCTGGATGGGTTGATAAAACTATAATTCTATCTGAAAGATAAATTGCTTCTTCTATATTATGCGTAACCATTATTATTGATTTAAGTGAAAGTTTACCGGAACTCCATAATCTGAGGATTTCCTCTCTTAAATTTTGGGCGGTAAAAGCATCAAGCGCAGAAAAGGGTTCGTCCATTAAAAGCAGTTCAGGTTCCATTACGAGAGCGCGTGCTATACCTACTCTTTGTTTCATTCCACCCGACAATTCGCGTGGATAGGCTTCCTCAAAACCTTCTAGACCAACGAGGTCGATGTATTTAAAAGCTTTTCTTAATCGCTCTTTCAGGCTTACTCCTCGTGCCTCAAGTCCTAATGTAATATTTTCTGTAACATCCAGCCATGGCAATAAACCAAAGGTTTGGAATACTATACTTACGTGTAAGTTAATTCCGTGTATCTCTTTGTTTCTAAATAAAATGCTTCCGCTACTTGGCTTTACAAGGCCAGCTATAATCCTAAGCAAGGTGCTTTTTCCGCAGCCAGATGGGCCTACCAAGGATACAAATTCCCCTTCGTGGACAGAGAAGCTTATTTTGTCAAGAACTACGACATTTTTCTTTTTTAAAGGAAAAAGTTGAGTAACACCTTTCAACCTTAATAGTTCTTCCACTATGCCTCCATGTTAAATCTTTCTGCAATTTTATCATAAAGGGGCCTATAGACAAAATGGTTTATAAGAAACACTGTTAGAACCATAACAGTTAAAGCTACTATAAAAAGCCCCTGATTATTACTTGCAAGTGATTTGTCCAGCAAGCTTCCTATCCCTTCTACAGAGTATACTTTTCCTTTCAAAACGATGTATTCTGCTATGATTAGAGCATTCCAGCCGCCTCCAAATGCCGTAATTGTTCCTGTCATTATCGAGGGTAAAGATGCAGGTAATAGCAGTCTCTTAAATTTTAAAGGCCCTTTTATTCCCATTGAGTCAACTACCTCTTTCATGTCGTTTGGAATTGTTTTAAGTCCTCCGTATGCATTAAATAGTAGATACCACTGCATACCAGTTAATATAAGTATTATTGCCGTTATGTCTAACCCATGTGGGAATTTTATAAAGTAGTACAATATGAGTGGAAATAACGAGACGGCAGGTATTGACGCAAGAATTTGTAGAATAGGAGAAAGTATCCGGGCACCTTTTTGATGGTAGAACATAAGTACTGCAACTGGAATCGTCCATGCAACAGATATAATATAAGCAATTAGTAATCTGACAAACGAAAAGAATGTTGCTTTTATTGAGATCAGAAAGTAACTCAAGTGTATCGTTTTGATGAAAGAGGGAAATACTATTGCTATTTTGTAAACGAGCAGCCCCGTAAGTAAAAGTGTTGCGAATAAGATTATTTTATTTATTGCATAAAGAACCTTATTTGGAAAAATCTTATGCATAATATTATAAAAAGATAGGACTCCACTCTCGTTCTTAACGATCTTATTTTTTAAAGAGCGCAATATTTTTCCTACAAATTCCCAGAATAAACTTACTACACCCCATACTTCTGTTTCCTCTTCTTCGCCGGGATTCATACTATACCTAAATCTTCTTGACCATTGTGAAAGTGGCTTCCAAATAAATAAATCTAGTAGGAAGATCACTACAATTAGTGTAAGTATGCCAAGCAAGGTCAAAGAGATTTTTGATTCTGATGCTGACTCCATAATAAAACTCCCTATTCCAGGTAAACTATAAGATGCGCTTCCTACTGCGAAGATTTCGCACGCAACGAGGAAGTACCACCCATTACTCCAGCTTACGATGCTATTATAAATAAGTTTTGGAATGGTTGCAGGGAGATACAATCTTACAAATGCGAGTTTACCGTACGGGTCAAAAAAATGATATGCTTCTTTAATTTCCTTTGGGATGGTAGTAAGGCTTTCGTAAACACCAAAAGCCATATTCCATACTTGGGATGTGAAGATGAGAAATATCGAAGCTAATTCTACTCCTACAATTTTATTGGGTACAATTGCAATGAAGAAAAAAATTGCTGCAGGAAAGAATCCCAATACGGGCACTGATTGAAAAATATCGAGTATAGGAAGCATTATTGCAGCGCGTTTTTTACTCGTTGCTGCTGCAAAACCATACGCGATTGAAAATAAAAGTGCAAAAATGTAAGCTGCTCCCATTCTTATTAAAGACCTAAGTGTGTAATATGGTAAGTTTCTTACGGTTAAGTTTGCTACTCTACTTACAGTGATAATTTCTCTTTTATAAAATACATAAGCAAATCCTATCAGGGCAAACAGTATAAATAACTCTATTATTATATTTTCGAAGTGTATACTTTCTTTATCCATTAGAATGCAGGTAATTCTTTATAATTCTCGTTGTCTTCTTTTCTGATTATTTGGAATATCACCGTAGTTTCGGGATCCGGACATGCAACGAACGCTTTATCGGGATCCTTTTCCCACGGTAGTGTTCCTCCATAACGAAGCGGTGTGATAAACGGCCATAAACTTACGAATGCCCATGCACAAAAGTTAATGGGTACAGGCTGGCCATTTTTGTCAATTTCAAATTCGTCTCCTACTTTCAAACCTGCAGCACACTTTCCATTGCCTCTTATTTCTACAACCTTAATTTTTATTTTGTATAACTTTTGTTTTTGCATATTAAAAATTTTAACAGAAAAATTAGTTTATATCAAATGAAATTCTGATATAATTTTTAAAAACAATTAAAGGGGAGATGATATGCATACAAAAACGAAAAAAGCATACTTTAATCTATTTTTAACTTTTTTACTTGTTGTTGCATTTATAATTTATGGACTTTTGTTTCCGCACATTACAGCGGTTTATGTACCTCATGAATATCCGAATGCTGCAAAGGATGCTGCATTATTTATCGAACCGCAGCAAAAAGATTATCCAATTACAGATGCGATAGACTCTGCTCGTAAGAGCATAGATCTCGAAGTATACCTATTGTCTGATAAGTATGTGATAAATTCTCTTATCGATGCAGAAAAAAGAGGAGTAGATGTAAGAGTTATTTTGGAGGAGCATCCATACAAAGGTTATGGGGCGAATAAGTCTGTAAAAGATAAACTTTCTCACTATGGCATTGAAACAAAGTGGGCTAACAGGGCATACCAGCTTACCCATTCTAAATTTTTAGTGATTGATCAGAAAACCGGATATATTTTAACGATGAATCTCACGAAAAGTTCGTTTACAAAAAATAGAGAATTCGGTATCATTACGGATTCTAAATACGATGTAGAGGGTTTAGAGGAAGTTTTTAACGCTGATTGGAATAGAAAGCCGTATACGGAAGGCAGTGACAATCTCGTTGTGAGCCCTGAAAATTCAAGGAGAAAAATAGAAGCCTTATTAAATTCTGCTGAAGATGAGATTTTTATATATGCTGAAGAAATGGAAGATCAGGAAGTCGAAAATTTACTTATAAAGAAGGCACAAGAGGGTGTTAAAGTTGAAGTTATCTTGGCTTCTCCCTCAGTAATTGGAAGTAATGCAGATACTGGAAAGTATCTCAAACTAAACGGGGTAGAGGTAAGATACCTGGATTCTCCTTTTTTACATGCGAAAGTAGCTATAGTTGATAGAAAAGTAGCATATGTGGGGTCTGTGAATTTCTCGACCCCATCTTTTGATAAGAATAGGGAAATTGGAATTTTGGTATCAAATCAAGATGTATTAAATAAACTCGTAAATACTTTCTTAAACGACTTTAGTAATGCAGTGGAAAATTAGATAAAAATGCTCTTGACACACGAATAAAATTATTTATAATCTTTACAGGACTTGCGCAAAGTCCAATGAAAGTTTTAAAAACTTTCATTTCTTCCTCCTTTTTAAATGATCAAGGACAATGCCCCCCCATCCCCCAGGGGGCTCTCTTTATTTTGGCGTGGTGTTTTTACTACCCGAGGAATGATGATAAAAATCTGGATTTTTATAAAGTGAAAATAAAGTAAAAGTCTCTTTCTTAATTTCTTATTGCGAATTTAACACTATGTGGTCACGATTTTATCTTTATATCTCGTAGAGAATGAAGAATAAATAGTATTGTTGTATTGTTACTACAAAAAACAAAAATATATTAAGAACAGAATATATTCTTCGCTTTGTTTAATGTTTTATATTATACAAATTGGGAGGCGGATGCCTCCCAATTTGTATAAGGTCACAGTATCGTGATTTGCATTTAAACTAACAAAGATAAAATTGCCTTTTGAATGTGCAATCTATTCTCAGCCTGATCCCACACTACGGAATGTGCACCGTCGATTACGCTATCTGTTATTTCTTCGCCTCTATGTGCTGGCAAACAATGCATAACTATTACATTGCTATTTGCTTTTGATACGATCTCGTCGTTTATTTGATAAGGCTTCATTACTTTAACTCTCTTGTCGTGTTCTGCTTCTTCGCCCATAGATGCCCAAACATCTGTGTAGATAATATCTGCGTCTTTTGCTGCTTCCAATGGGTTATGTGTTACAGTAAGCGAACCACCTGATTCTTTTGCAAACTTACTGGAAAGATCTATTACCTTTTTATCGGGTTCGTAACCTTTTGGAGTTGCTACCGCTACATGCATGCCAAACTTTGACCCACCGAACATTAAGGAATGACATACATTATTTCCATCACCTAAGTATGCAAGTTTTAGACCTTCAAGTCTTAACTTTTTCTCTTTTATAGTGAGAAGGTCCCCCATAATCTGGCACGGATGTGTAAAATCAGATAGTGCATTTATCACTGGTATCGTCCCGTTGTCTCTTAACTCTTCCAGTGTCTTGTGTGAATAAACTCGCGCTACTACTGCGTGTAAGTATCTTGATAAAACGCGTGCCGTATCTGCTACGGTTTCACCTCTTTTTAGCTGCATATTGGACGAATTAAGCACTAATGCTTGTGCACCTAATTGGAATATACCAACGGCAAAGGAGATTCTCGTTCGAGTGGATGGTTTTTCAAATATTACTCCAATGGACTTTCCTTTTAGAAGAGGCTCGTCTTTGCCAGATAAGTGTTCTAATTTTAGTTTTTCGCCCTGTGCGATAATTTCCTCTAATTCTTCTCTGGAAAAGTCGCTAATTGTAAGAAAAGACTTTCCCTTGAGGTTAATTGCCATTATTTACCTCCAAATCTCTCTTTTATGATGTCTTCTAAATCTGGTTTGCCGATTTCTTCTAATTCGTATTTAACTCTCACAGCTGGCTTGTTGAGTTTTATTACGCGGCGAAGGTCAATTGGTGTTCCAATAATTACAAGATCTGCAGGAATCTTATTGATTGTTTCCTCAAGTTCTTTAATCTGTTTTTCGCTGTATCCCATTGCAGGCAATACTTCTCTCGTTTGCTTATACTTTTCGTAGGTATCCTTTATGGAGCCTACTGCATAATTGTACGGAGAAACGATTTCTTTTGCTCCCCATTTTCTTGCAGCTACATAGCCAGCACCGTAATTCATTCCTCCGTGCGTAAGTGTGGGTCCATCTTCTACGACGACAACGCGTTTACCTTTTATCATTTCTCCGTTATCTACATATACGGGTGATGCAGCATCCACTATAACGGCGTTGGGATTTAGTTCTCTTGCGGATTTTCTTATTTCTTCGATGTCTTCGAATTTTGCCGTATCTTCTTTGTTGATTACGATTACATCAGCCATTCTGAAATTTGTTTCTCCTGGGTGGTATTTCGTTTCGTGCCCCGGCCTTAACGGATCTGTAACTACGATTTTTAGATCTGAATAATAGAATGGAAGGTCGTTATTTCCACCGTCCCATATAATAATATCTGCTTCCTTTTCAGCTTCTCTTAATATTTTTTCGTAGTCAACGCCTGCATAAATTACTGCTCCGAGGTCGATGTGGGGTTCGTATTCTTCCCTTTCTTCAATCGTGCAATGATATTTATCGAGGTCTTCGTAGGTTGCAAATCTTTCGGATATTTGTTCTGCAAGATCTCCGTAAGGCATCGGGTGTCTGATTGAAACAACTCTCTTTCCCATATCTCTCAGTATTTTTACTACTTTTCTTGTGGTCTGGCTTTTTCCGCATCCTGTCCTTACTGCACAGACGGATATTACTGGTACTTTTGATTTTAGCATGGTGTTATTTGGCCCCATAAGCCAGAAGTCTGCGCCTGCAGATAGTGCTTCAGATGCTTTGTGCATGACATACTCATGAGGTGTGTCACTGTATGCAAATACTACTCTGTCAACCTTGTATTTTTTGATTAAATTTTTTAATTCAGATTCTGGGTAGATTGGAATGCCATTTGGGTAAAGTTTTCCTGCAAGCACAGCTGGATATGTTCTTCCTTCAATGTTGGGAATCTGCGTTGCTGTAAAAGCAACAACCTCGTATTTCTCGTTGTCTCTAAAGAATACATTAAAGTTGTGGAAGTCGCGTCCTGCTGCTCCCATAATAATGACTTTCGTCTTTTCCATAAACCCACTCTCCTTTCTTAGTTTATTTTTGATAAAATTTTATACAAACCACTATAAATATATCATTTTAAATTGGTATGTCAATTGACTAATGATAGTAAACATCTATACTTTTATGTGGAGGTGAAATATGACTATTACGACCTTTTGGGTATTAGTAATGATACTTGCTGCGCTGGGAGAGCTTCTCACTATGGCGTTTTTCTCTATATGGTTTACGGTAGGTGCTTTTATCGCTTTAATTTCTAAGTGGTTAGGTGTGCCATTTGTTGCTCAATTTTATGTATTTATTATAACATCTACTATTTTTATTTTGATGTCAGAATTTTTGCTAAAAAAGAAGTTAAGAATTTTGAAGTCTTCTTATAAATCCAATATTGACGGTATTATTGGCGCTGAAGGTATTGTAACGAAGGATATAAACAATGTTATAGGAGGAGGGGAAGTTGAAGTAATGGGTAAGAGGTGGACGGCACTCAGTAGTGATGGTTCTGTGATTCCTGCTAGTGAGGTTGTAGTCGTCAAAAAGGTAGATGGGGTGAAGTTAATCGTCAAGCGGAAAGGTTCTCGGTGACTTTTTCCTCTATTTTTTCTAAGTTAAACGGTGGCGAAAACATTATAAGAATTAGAGCTATGAAGGGCCAAATTAAAGTTAATATTCCACTTAGAAGCATATTTTTTACGAAGTAGAATATAGAAATTCCTAAAATTATTCCCCACTTAAATTTGTTTAGTTTCCAGGCAAATTCAGAGGCCTTGATGCTAAAGAATTTATATCTGAAAGGAATCCAGAGTAAGTTTATAACATATACTCCTATAATGACAGCCCACCATTGCTTTATAAAGTAGAATAATATTGGAACAAAAGATTCTGAAACAAATATAGGATAATTAGCCCACTCTGATGCTCTGGAAGTTATATAAATTTTATTTTCTTTTTTCTTATGCTTTTTTATATCCCACATCTATTTCCCCCGTTTAAAATTTTATATTGTATACAAGCAGGAATGCAAGTATTTGAAGTATGTATTTGCTTACTACCTCTGGCGGTGTGCGATCGATTTCTATTTCTATAGTATCATTAAGTTCTTTTACTGCCTCTACTATTCTTCCTGCAATTACCTCAGAAACTTTTTTTGAGAATGCTCTTTCTTTTCTAATTCTATTGAATATAACTCTGTATAGAGCGTTCTCATCCTTAAAGTTTTTTAAGAATATTAACTCAAGCAGTTCAAGTGAAACCTGTGCTATATCTTTTTTCTCGTTTTCAGGGACTTTAGGTGGTAGGGAGGCAAGCGATTGTCCCAATACTTGCCTGATCGTTAGTGAAATTTTCTTTTGGTCAGTTACATTTTCTAATTGTTCTTTTACTGGCGTTACGAGAGAGTATGCTTTATACATTATAAATGTGATGTACCCAAGATAAGAATCAATGTTTAATAGACTTTGCAATTGATTCATGGATATTATTCTGATTGCCTTTGTCTGTTTGCTCGTTGAAAGGATTTGCAGCATTTCTTTTGTTATGACATACATAATGTCGAATAGATCGTAGTTTTCGCCGAAACCAATATACAGATTAAGAAGCTTTGCGTCTTCGCGAGTAATTACCTGTCCGTGATTTTGGAAACCCCATACAAGCGTGTGTGCAGTTTGTGTAGCAAGAAGCATTTTTTCGTTTTCCGGTTTATCTCGGAACATATACCTGTAAAGAAAATTATATGCATAAACCTCCCCAGTTGCAAGTGCTCTGTAGCACATATTAACAATCGTTGGGTTTATTTGAGATACTATGGGTGTAATGTAATTTATTGCGGTATTGATTGCTATATCTACGGCATCCTCGCGTTTTATCGCTGTCCTTTGAATAATCTGGTCGGCAAGTTGCAGCGCTATGGGGAAAAATTCTGTCGAAACTTTAGAATAAAGTTGAAGAAATGGATAGTATCCTTCCAGCGCGGATATGTGCAGATTTTCTATTAATGGATGTTGCATCTGCATATCAAGAGGTCCGAGCTCTGATTGAGCACCCATTATTATTTCGTCTGCACCAAGTGTCATAAGGGTCGCGGCACTTTTTGCGTATAAAGGAACTATTGCTTTTAATTTTTTACATCTGGAGCGAATAATGTTGACCATCTGATATGCGGGATGAGGATAGCCCCCTCCTGACAGAATAATCATGTCTATCCGCGTTTCCTCGGGAGGAGTAGGTATCTTATTTAACTGATCAATTAGGTCGAAAATATCTGCTCGGTCAATAGGTGCTGTTTCTCCATAAACAAAGAATAGAAGATAACGCGCCTCTTTTTCTTTTTTGGGGCTTTCAGGAGGTACGGGAGATTTTGTAGGAAGCGTTGAAGCTGTGCTTTCCTCTTCTCCTTTTATATTTTCTTCCTTTTTGCTATTCTCTTTATTTATTTCTTTATTTTTGGAATCCTCTCTTTGTTCTTTTTTCTCCATTTTCTCCTCCCTATAAAAGTTGAATTATATTAAAAGTCGTATAAAATTCCCCTCTCTAATATTTTAACATTATTGGAAACAATTTCAAACCTTTCTGGTATTTGTGTATGTATCGGAAGTAAAATTTGAGGATTAATTTCTTTTGCCATCCATAGTAATTCTTGCTGCGGTGCATGCCCTGGAGAGTGGATCCTAAAATACGGTATGCTAAACATATTGAGCCAGTTAGAAAGTATTTTTGTATTTTCTGTATCAAGGCTTGCTAACGGTTCTCCTCCAGAATGCACATAGATTGCATTCTTTTGTGGCTTTATATCGAGCAATTCCGGAGTGCTTAGAAAGTCCAGAAGGAGAACGAATTTGTGCTGGTATGTACTTATTGAATTTGAATCTATAGTTTTTTCTCTAAAATCTTCAAAATTAAGCTCGGGATTGTCTGGTTTGTATATTAATGTATCTGGGTCTGATAGAATTTTTTCTGCGTTCTCGTCTCCAATCAGTTCATATCTTTTTAAAATTTTTGCATAAGGAAGAGTTATAACGAATTTTCTGCCTTTCTCTTTTGCTATTTCGTAAAATGTTAAAATTCTGCTGATGTGTGGTTCGTAAGGATTACCGATTAGCAGACCTTGCGTTTGATTTAAAACAGAAACAATTTCTTTTTTAAGTTCATTTTCTGTGGGAGATGCAATAAATCCCCATCCAAACCGTGTACCCTCAGTTATTAAGATGTATGGCTTGCTGTCATGTGCATACTTTACAAAGTTGAGAGATTTTTCTGGATAACGACCATGAAAGTAAATGTCTCCTGTATAGAAAATTGTTCCTTTCGGCGTATCTACTTCAGTTGCAAATGAGCCTGGAATGTCGTGGTCTGTGGGGATAGGCTTTATAATAAAATTCCCGATTTTTACTGGCTCTTCAAATATTTGTACATCCTTAACTTCTTTAATCAAGCCTCTGTCTATAAAATGATCTAATGCGGCTTTTGTATGTTTACTCATATACTTTGGGATTGAGTCATTGATGTAGTCAATTAATCCGATGTGGTCGAGGTGTGCATGTGAGAAAAATACACCCTTTATGTTTATATCAATCTCATTTTCTACAGAAATTTCCTTTTTGTATAATCCCTTAATTGGTGGTAATATGCTTGTTTTAATATAGTCGTTTGGGGATTTCCATTTCCTTTCCCCAAGATAATCATTAAAGTATGTATTATTTACTGAAAACCGCTTTCCGAAGTCTAAAATGATGCCTTCGCCGTTTTCTTCAATTAATATTTTGTTGCCTCCAATTTCTCTTACTCCGTCAAAAAATCCAATTCTCATTATATCACCTCCTAAAAAGCCTTTTATTATAGCATTATGGGAATATAAAACAATATTTGTGTGTCATTAGATAGGAATATAAGGAGTATTATAGTATTCTTATTACCTATAGCCGGAAGGATATTATATGTGACTTAAAGATGAAAGAATTGGGAAAACCTTTAAACTTGATAAAATTTGGTGGAGATGAGGGGATTTGAACCCCTGACCCCCTGCGTGCAAAGCAGGTGCTCTTCCGCTGAGCTACATCCCCGCACAAAGATGGTGGGCCTCTCTGGACTCGAACCAGAGACCTCGTCCTTATCAGGGACGCGCTCTAACCTGCTGAGCTAGAAGCCCTACCACAATGCCTATTGTATGGAAAATGGAAGTTTTGTCAAGAGAATATAATAAAATTTGTGTGTTGTTTAATTGACATGCATTATAGTAGTAGTACATCTCAATTTTTCTATAAAAATCTTTTGATTTTTTAACTCTTATTTTTCTCCAATACAGGGCATACAAAAAAGTCTGTTATACCGCATCCGTTGCAAATACCGTCTCTGCAGTCGTGGGTAGTTTTTCCTTTGCGGGCTTTGTCCAATTCAAACAATAGGTATCTTTTTGAAACTCCACTTTGAAGGTGATCCCAGGGAAGTAGGGTATTTTTTGGGATTGCAGAGGCATAAAATTCCATTGAGAGATTGTTTTCCTTAAATGCTTTTTCCCATAAACTCAAATTGAAAAATTCCGTCCATCCGTCCATCTTAGCGCCGTTCCTGTACGCTGATTCTATGACTTTGTTTAACCTTCTGTCCCCTCTTTCCAGTACGACTTCAAGATAGTTCATATCAAAATATCCAAAGTCTACTTTGTACTGCCTGCCTTTCAATTCAGACTTTATCATATTCATTTTTTTGTTAAGATTTTCTAGACTGTCAAATGCTTCCCATTGAAATACCGTGTTAGGCTGTGGCATAAAAGGGTTTATGCTAAGGTGGACTGAAAACGGTTTTTTGAAATTTCTGAACTTATTTCCATATTTATAGATTCTTTTTACGAGGTCGGGAATCGCCATAACATCCTCTTCCGTTTCTGTTGGCAGTCCTATCATAAAGTAAAATTTCATTGTGTGAAAACCAAGCGATACAGCTTTTTTAACTGTTGAAAAAATATTCTCTTCGTTAATCGTTTTATTGATTACATTTCTTAACCGCTCTGTTGCGGCTTCAATTGCAAATGTAATTGTGTGTACGCGTTGCGAAACGATCATTCTTCCTAATTTTCCCGGAAATTTGTCAACGCGTAGAGAAGGTACGGATATCGAAACATGATACTTTTTACTAATTTCCTCTGCTACATCTATAATCTCGTCAAGATGAGAATAGTCACTGCTACTTAACGAGAGGAGCGTAATCTCTTCGTATCCTGTGTTTTTAAGAATTTCTTCCATTTCGTACTTCAACCTTTCTACCGTCTTCTCTCTTACAGGCCGATAAACCATTCCTGCCTGGCAAAACCTGCATCCGCGTGTGCACCCTCTGAATAATTCTACATTTGCTTTGTCCATTGCAACTCTTCCAAAAGGTACAATAGGTTTAAGTGGAAAGTAAGATTTATTTATATCAGGGACGATGTCTTTTATGACTTTATCCTGATTGCTCAGTGGGATAATTTTTTTAATTCTTCCACTTTCTTTGTATCTGACATCAAAGAGTTGAGGCACATATAGTCCTTTTATGGAGGAAATATATTTTAAAAATTCATTCTTAACCTTCTTTGACTTAAAGTTATTTTTTTTAAAACTGTCCTTCCATTTCTTAAAGTCCTCTATAAGTTTAAACAGCTCATTTTCTCCTTCTCCAAGTGCAAAAAAGTCTATAAAATCAGTTATAGGCTCTGGATTATATGCAACTGTTCCTCCCATAAAGACAAGTGGGTATGCTCTTTCTTTTGAATGCAGTGGAATTTGAGAAAGCTCTAACATTGCGAGTATGTTAGTGTAGTCCAAAACTGTTTGAACGCTGAATGCAATGAAATCAAAATCTTTCAGTGGAGTATGAGATTCCAGGCTAAACAGCGGGATCTTATTTTTCCTCAGGTGTTCTTCCATATCACTGAGTGGCATAAATGCCCTTTCTGCTACTACGCCATTAATATCATTCAACATATGGTATAAAATTTTGTATCCAAGCGAAGACATGCCGATGTCGTAAAGGTCTGGATAAGTAAAGGCAATTTTCACCTTGTTTTCGTGATCTTTGTGTATACTATTCAATTCGTTTCCAAAGTAAGAATATGGTTTTTGAAATTTTACTATTTCTGTTGTTTTCATATCGATATATTAATCTCCTCTCTGTAAATATAAACATTTATTACAAGGCCTATTGAAATAAAATTTGCAAGCATAGCACTACCTCCAAAACTTACAAATGGCAGCGGTATTCCTGTTACCGGCATAATTCCTATACACATTCCAATATTAACGAAAATTTGTGTTATGAGTAATGCGAATACTCCTATGACGATAGCTTTTCCAAATTGGTTTTCTGTTGAGTTATAGGTTTTTACAATAAATAGTAGCAGCACAGTATATGCAGTAAGCAGTATTAATACACCTATAAACCCGAATGCTTCTCCGATTGCTGAGAAGATAAAATCTGCATATTGAACTGGCACAAAGTGTAATTTTGTGAATGTACTGTTTCTTATTCCCTTTCCGAAAATTCCTCCAGAACCAATAGCAATTATTGATTGAATTACATTATACCCTGCTCCCATTGGATCGCGATAAGGATTTAAGAATACTTTAATTCGTTCAATCTGGTAAGGCTTTAGAAATCGTATTGCTATAGGTGTTGAAAGAACTGAGGCGAAGATCACAGATAATAAATATTTGATAGGAAAGAAAAATAAAACTATAAATAAAAATATGGAAGCCAATACTATATCGGTTCCCAGGTCTGGCTGTTTGAATATTAATATGAAGGGCGCCGAGAGTCCTAAAAGCAAGAATGCGAACTTTTTAAGATAAGAAATCTGCAGTTGAATAATGTAGGCAAAGAATATTATAAGAAATGGCTTCATAAATTCCGAAGGCTGTATTGTAATAAATGGACCTAATTTAATCCATCGCTGTGCCCCGTACACTTCCTTACCGAATACTATTGCTGCAAGGAGTAGAAGTATACCAAATACATATATAGAAATCGCAAAATACTTTAATACTCTAAAGTCGAAGTACAAAAATAAGAATAGAATAATAAATCCTATAAGAGTATAAATTATTTGTCTTTTTACAAAGAAAAGATGCTGTCCGAGCATAGACAGCGATAAAATAGATATAACTGAAAGAGTAATTAATGACAAAAGTGCGGAAAGTGGTATCTTCTTCACCTATGCGATTTTTTTACTCCTTTAACCGGAATAATGGCTTCAAGTGTTGTTCTGCGGCTTTCTCTTCCAATTTTAATTTCGATTTCGTTCTGGTTTATTTCGAGATAAGAATTGATTACCTCAATAATTTTACCTTTCATTTCGTTAAGTAAAGAAGGTGAAAGCAGTGCGCGATCCTGTACTAAAATAAGCTTAAGCCTTTCTTTTGCGATAGATCCTGTATCATTTCTTCTAAACCAGCTCATACTTACTCACCCCTCTTAAATATGCTAAATATTCCCCTTTTTTCTGGCACAAGATTGAGAAATGGTACATCTTCGCCTTCCATTCTTCTGGCTATGTTCTCAAATGCCTTAGTTGCAACATTATTTGTCGTTAAAACGAGGATTTCGCCTCTATTTTCGGAGTCAATCACAGCTTTATTTTCTGGAACGACGCCTATGAGATCCAGGCCTAAAACATCAACTATGTCATTTTTGTCCAACATTTTTCTTTTTTTGACTAATGTAGAATCGTACCTATTGATTATAAGAGATATACCTTCTATACCTTTGTTTTCCAGTAGTCCTATAACTCTATCTGCATCTCTTACGGACGATACATCGGGCGTTACGACTATTAAGGCCTCTTCTGCGGGTGCAACTGCTGACTTAAAACCGTTTTCTATTCCTGCTGGTGAGTCGAGTAATACATAGTCGAAACTTTCTTTAATAATGGAAATAATTTCGTATACTGTTTCTATGTTTACATCTTCCTTTGTGTGCATTTGAGATGCTGGAAGTAAAAAGAAGTTTGAAAGGTGTTTCTCTCTTACGAGAGCCTGATTTATCTTGCACCTGCCTTCTGCAATGTCCATAATGTTATATACGACACGGTTTTCAAGACCCATTACGACATCCAGGTTTCTAAGCCCAATATCCATATCTACTACGACTACTTTTTTCCCAAGTTTTGCAAGTGAAGCACCTACATTTGCTGTAATAGTGGTTTTACCCACACCTCCCTTTCCAGATGTTACGACTATTACCCTCCCCATTGTTACCTCCTTAACGATTTTTTCTCACCGAGAACTTTTATTACAATTTTTCCCTCTTCAACCTTTGCAATTCTTGGCTTTCTGTAAGTTTTTGCATTGCTTTCGTTTCCAAATACGATTTTTCCTATCGTCATTCTTAGAGGTGTAAAGCCAAGAGAAACAATACTCTCTCCTGCACTAACGATGCCTCTTATTACTCCGAATACATAAATATTACCACTTGCGTTAACTTCTCCGCCTTCGTTGATGTCACCCAAAATTACGATGTTGCCGTTGTGGGATATAATCTGGCCAGAGCGTATGGTATGAGGAATAATGATTGTTTCCTGAGAAGATGTTTCACCGTTATCTATTTTTTCTTTATGTGCAAAAGTTCCAATACCTTCGATAGTAAATGTGATTCCAAACCTTTTAAACAGCGACTCCATTTCTTTAATAGTTTCTTCATTCATGTCTATTCCGTTTGGCTTAACTTTTATGTTTGCTCCAGAGAAGAAAACTTTTCTTTCGCTAAGGGTTTTTTCAAGAAATGATAGAATTTCACTTTTAGAAAATGCCGGGTTTAAAATTACTGTTATCCCTTCCAGTGTTCCTTTAAAAATCGCAGGTTGTTCCACTATTTACCTCCTTTATCTGTGTTAAAATATACATCAAATAGTTTTCCCATTAGTGGTGCAAGTGAATGACTCGAAGGAAAAGCAGAGTGGTCAAAAAAGAATAATCCTACTATTTGTGGTTTTTCCCTCGTCGAAAAGGCAATAAGCCAGTGATCTACTGCATTTTTACCTATTTCGGCAGTTCCGGTTTTTGCACACACACTTCTCCCTCCTACTTTCATAACTTTCATATCGTACCGATTTGCAAGCATTTCCATTCCATCCTTTACCGTATTCATTATGTTTTCTGGAACATCTACTTTTAAGCGTTCTTTTTTATCATAACTTTTAATTATTTTACCAGAAGTTGAAACAATTTTCAAAAGTAAATGTGGAACATACTCAGTCCCGTTTTCTGCAATTCCAGCATAGACTTCTGCCATTTGCATTGGAGTAACGAGTAAATACCCCTGTCCTATTGATAAATTTGCCGTATCTCCTATGTACCAATCTTCGCCCAATGCTTCTTTCTTCCACTGAGGCGTAGGAAGTAAGCCGTTACTTTCATCTGGTAGATCTATTCCTGTTTTTTCACCAAGGCCGAATGCTTTTGCAAATTTATCTATTTCTGCAATACCGGTTTTAGTGCCTATGGTGTAAAAAAATACATCGCTTGAATTTGCGAGAGCTTGCATTGGATTTTGATATCCAAATGCAGCCGGGTAAATCCAATCTCTAAAAGTTACATTTCCTATGCGAATAGAATTTCTACAATATATTACCGTATTTCGAGTAATAGTTCCTTTTGTTAATGCCGCCATAAGTGTTATTGGCTTAAAGGTTGAACCCGGAGGATACTGTCCCTGAACTGCTCGGTTAAAGAATGCATATTCGGAGAAAAGTTTTTTATATTCTTCTTCGCTTATTCCATTTATAAGTTTGTTTGGATCAAAAGATGGATGTGATACCATAGCAAGGATGTCTCCGTTGTTTGGGTTAATTGCTATTGCTGCCCCTTTTCTGTTTCCTACGAGTTTTTCGAGTTTTTTCTGAATGTTTAAGTCTATCGTTAGGTATATATCGTCTCCAGGCAGGGGTTTTTCTTCAGAGATTACTTTTATTATCCTTCCGGATGCGTCCACTTGAACTTCTTCTTTGCCTTTTTTGCCGCGCAAGAATTTTTCGTACTCCTTTTCGATGCCTTGCTTGCCTATAATGTCGTTGTAGCTATAAAATGAATCTTTCCCGATCTCTTCTTTTGTAACCATGCCGACGAATCCAATGAAGTTTTCTCCTATCTCGCCCTGGGGATAATATCTTTTAGTTCCTAGTTCTACGCTAATACCGGGAAGCTCAAAACTGTGTTCCTTAATTGTAATGACCTGTTCCATGGTTAGTCCAGTTTTTATTATTATTTTGTTAAAGGAAGGAATGCCTGAAGTTTCTATTCTCTTTTTGATGTCTTTTGCGCTCATTCCTATGATTTTTCCAACGAAGGACATTTCTGAATCAAAGTTTTTGATATATTCGGGAGTTACGGCTAGTTCGTATGAGGGTACATCTTCTGCAAGCACATTCCCGTTTCGATCAAGGATTCTTCCCCTGATTGTTGGTATCGTTATTATTCTAATACTTTTATTTTGAGATAATTCCTTGTAATAGTTGTATTTTATGACCTGTAAGTAAAGTGTGCGTGTAGCCAGAGTGAAGATTGTAAAAATAATTATTGTATACAGTACTATTGTTTTTGTTTTATCATTCATTTATTGCTCCTGCGTTTCTAAACATTTTAGAAAATAATGGATAGGTTATTATTGCTATAATTATTGAAACAATGGAAAATATCGTGCCTTTTTGAAGCGAGATTCTTGCAACTAAGGCGAACTCACTGATCGTACAAATGATAATGTAAAGTAAAAATTTGTTAACTGAATAAAATTGCTTAATAATGTAGGAAATAGTTAGCATGAGTAAGGCAATAAACAGATAAAATCCAATAAAACTGCTGAAAATTGTGTCAAATATGACCGTAAAAGCAATTATAAAGTAAATACTTTGTTTTTCACTCAGGAACACGATTAAGAACGATATGAATACTGGAGTAAGATATGCATTAATTAAATTTGACGATGTGATGTCTATAATCAGGAATACAATAAACAACACTAATGAGTAAATTATGTGCCTTAATTTCATTTCCTAATGACGAATACTTGCATTACATTACTTAGATCTATAACTGGTTTAATGTGGACAATTGTACTGTACGGACCTATTTTTTGTACCTTATCTATTTCTCCAACGATTACTCCTTCCGGGTAAATGTCACTGATAGATGTCGTTTCCAGAAGGTCTCCTACCTGTACTTTGGGATTTGTCAATTTAAAGTTTATAATGAGTCCATCTCTTGCTCCTTGTGCGATTCCTATGTCTCCGCTTCTTATGTCTTTTACCGATACAAAAAAACGGGGATCTTCACAGGTTAGCACTTTAGAAGTATTCTTTGATGAGTCAAAAACTATTCCGATTAGGTTCATAGTGCTATCGTCTGTATTAACATCAATTACGGGCTCATCTTTTTTGATTTCTTGACTTGTTCCTTTATCTATTATCAGAAATTTATATGGACCACTTGATAACCCTATAACATTTGCCACATTGAAATTTAATCTCTCTTTTTTCTCTATTTTAAGAGCAGCTTTTAACCGTTGGTTTTCCGTGATTAAAGTGCTTAAAATTTTAATGCGCTCTTTTAGTATGGCGTTTTGATGTTTAAGATCTTCATTTTCTTTCTTTAGCTGCTCACTATTTTTAATTGCAACGAATGTATTTTTGGTAGAGTATGAAATGCGTAACATCTCTGAAATAACTGAGGAAAAGGGTTTAATAATAGTAATATCGGTAATACTGTAAAGACTTATGCCTCTACTCTCTAATCCTGCAATAAAGATGACGAAAAGCAAAATTATAAGAACAAACAATACTTTTACAGGGTTATTTTGCTTCACATTCTTATGCTTTTAAGAAAATAATGTATCTTTGAATAAATTAATTTGTTCCAAAACTTTTCCCGCACCAAGTGCAACGGCCGATAAAGGATCGTCTGCAACATTTACAAGGATGCCTGTTCTTTGGGATATAAACTTATCTAAATTTTTGAGCAGCGAGCCTCCACCCGAAAGCATTATTCCTCTGTCGATAATATCTGCGGATAATTCGGGTGGGGTAATTTCAAGAGTCGACTTAATCGTATTAAGTATTTCTTGCACGACTGGCTGAAGTGCTTTCCTTATTTCTTCAGAAGACACGGTAATAGACTTTGGCAATCCATCAATAAGATCTCTCCCACGAACTTCCATTTTTTCTTCCTTTTGAAGTGGATAAGCATTTCCTAATTTAATTTTTATCTGCTCTGCGGTAGATTCTCCTACTAATAAACTGTAGTTTCTTCTTAGATAGTTAATTATTGCTTCAGTCATCTCATCCCCAGCTATACGAATAGACTTTGATACGACTATTCCTCTCAGGGAAATTACTGCGACTTCTGTCGTTCCGCCACCAATGTCTACTATCATAGAACCTCTTGCTTCGTCTATCGGTAGACCAGTTCCTACTGCGGCTGCCATTGGTTCGTCAATAACGAGTGCCTGCTTAGCCCCAGCAAGTATAGCTGCCTCTATCACGGCTTTTTTCTCTACTTGTGTTATGCCCGATGGTACACCAATTAAAACTCTCGGCCTGAAAATACCGCGTTTGGCCCCAGCTTTGGATAAAAAGTAGTCCAACATTTTTTCCGCAACATCAAAATCTGCTATTACTCCGTCACGCAAGGGTCTTATTACTTTGATTTCGAACGGAGTTTTTCCTGACATGTACTTAGCGTCTTTACCTACAGAGATAATTTTTCCTCGCGTATTAATTGCTATTACTGTAGGTTCTCTTAGTACAATACCCTTATTTTTAATGTATACGACAGTATTTGCCGTTCCTAAATCTATTGCTACATCTTTACTTAATAATCCCATAACCCACCTCTTTTATTTGATTTATCATTTCTCTTAAGAATTTTACAGGTATACCAATTACATTGTCAATATATCCCTCAATTTTAATAATAAAGTCAGAAGCTAATCCCTGCACAGCATATCCGCCAGCCTTGTCATTCCCTTCTCCAGTATTAGCATATAACTCAATTTCTTTATTAGTAATTTTTCTAAATGTTACAAAAGTCTTACTAATATTAGTTATGAAATTTCCTTTATAGATAACAGTAATACCACTTGTTACAGTATGGGTTTTTCCATTTAATTTGCGTAGCATTTCTTTTACTTTTTCGTTATTTCCAGGCTTACCAAGGATTTCTTCTCCTATTGCAACTACTGTATCTATCCCTATAACTATACAATTTTTATGCTCTTTTGCAATATTGAACGCTTTCCCGTACGAGTTATAAATTACAGTCTTTTCTACCGACGAAAGTGTCTTTTCTTTAAATTCAGACTTTATACTGATAAACTTAAAACCCCACTTTCTAAGAAATTCTATTCTCCTTGGTGAGGATGAAGCAAGTATAATTTGCTGTTTATTTAATTTTTCCATTGTCATAATTGCCTTAAAGTATTAGAAACAAATAAACAAATATAATGACCCCAATTAATGTCCCTACATTCACATAGAAGTTAAATCCTAATGTGAGGTCTCCTATTACAAAGTGAAGAGTAAATGGAGAAAACCCAAACTTCAAGTAGTATCCGAAGATTGGAAACACATTTTCCAATGCAATCCCCAGTACGGTACCCAACACTGCACCAATGAAAATATACAAAATCATTATCCAAAATCTTTTTCTATCGTTCATTTATATTTGCCCCTTGTATTTTTGTAGTTTATTATAAACGAGGTTTGAAATTATACCAATAATCCATCCACTTATGCCTCCTATCAGGAGTAAAATTGGTAGATATGCCCAGAAAGCGTAATTTTTTGTTATGTACAAAACTACAACAAACTGGACTAAGTTATTTGTTATACCTCCTACTGTACTTAAACCCGTAATGCTGAATTTATCTTTGCAGACTTTATATAGAAAGGCCATAACAAGTGCACCGGAAATACCTCCGAAGAAACTCGTAAAAAATGGTATTGGATGTAGCGTGCCTTTAATTATTGCTCCAAGTATTATGCGGAAAAACGACACCAGAATTGAATCTAATGACCCAAATGTGTAGAGAGTAACAACCGTTGATATATTGGCGAGGCCTAACTTTGGTCCTGGAATAAAACTAAAAAGAGGAGGCTCAATCCAGTTTAGTACTATAGCAAGAGCAATAAATACAGAAAGATAAGTTATTTTTTTAAGTTCAATATGTGACTGTATCAACTTTTTCTCCGTTTTTACTAATTATTGTAATTGAAATTCTATTGGGTAAACAAATAATACTTTCCCCTGTATTACCAATCCAACCTTCTTTTTCACATAGTTTTTCCTTGCAAGTAGAATCTACTACTCTAACTTTGCCATTTTTTACTTCTACAAAAAGGTGACCTTCTCTACTTTTTACTTCGAAAAAGGCATTTTTATTTATTGGCAATTCTTTAACAATTTTTCCGTCGCTTCTTATTACGATTACTCTGGTAGAGTGATTTTTAAAAATTCCGTATTCTATAAATAGAATAAATACGAGTGCTAAAATACTGTAAAGTACAAATTTATCACCTTGCTTCATTGTAAATTGTAACTGAATTTTTAAGATTATTTGAGATAAAAGGCATCATTTTATTGTCAAACCCTACTACTCCTACGCCAAATTTTGTCGTATTCTGCAGGGCAAATTCTCTTCCTTTTACGAAAAAAGCAGTTGACAATGCATCTCCCAGGTATCCTTTAGTGGAAACTACTGTTATGGATATTATTTTTCTTGCAGGCTTGCCTGTTTTTGGATCCATAATATGGCAGTATCTCACTCCGTTTTTTATAAAGTAGCGTTCGTAATCTCCAGAGGTAGAAATGAATTTTGTTCCTTTTACTCTAATAATTCCCCGTATCCCACTACCTCGGGGATTCTTTATGCCTATACGCCATACGGAACCATTTGGAGGATTCTTGTATGTAAGCACATTCCCTCCCATATTTATTATGGCACTCGTTATGTCGAATTTATCCAATGTCTCTTTAATTTTATCCAATGTATATCCTTTTGCTATACCTCCCAGGTCAATTCCTTCGCCTTTATGTTTTAGAAAGACTGTGTTGTCTGCTTTGTTAATTACTATGTCTTGGTAAGAAATTAACTTTAATACTGCTTTAATTTCTTCTTCTGAGGGAACTCTATAGTTTTTGTTTTTGAATCCCCATATAACTAATAACGGCCTGATTGTAGGGTCGAAAGCCCCGTCTGTTTGTTTTGCAATTTGTATTGCTTTTTCCAGCATATCAATCGTAGTTTTGGATACTTTTACAGGATGAATACCTGCATTTTCGTTAATCTTGTATACATCTGACTGCGGCGAAAAGTCATCTATAATACTATTTATTGTGTTAATGATGCTAACTGATTTTTGTAGCGCTGCTTTTTTATCTTTTCCGTAAATCTCAAGATCGCATATAGTATTCATACTGTAAATTTCGGAATAAGCTGGTTTCTCCAGAGGTTTACCTTTTGTAAATACAAATATTAGGATTACTGCTATAAAAATATAAGCAATAATATTTACTATTTTTTTACTCGACAATATTTAAGTCCTCCCCACAAAACTCGCACTTTCCATTCACGGTGTGTTTCTCTACGATATTAAAGCCCTCTCTTCTTATAACAAGTCTTTTGCACTTCGGACAGTAAGTGTTTTCGTAGTGGTGTCCGAGCACATTCCCTGTGTAAACAAATTCAAGCCCTTCGCTTACTCCTATGTCGTGAATTTTTTCCAGTGTTTCAATTGGTGTAGGTGGGAGATGCGAAAGTTCAAGATAAGGGAAAAATCTCGTTATGTGCCAGGGAGTTTTTCTTCCAAGGTTTTCTTTGATCCACCCTGCAAGGTTTCTCATTTCTTCCTCGCTATCGTTGATCGTGGGAACGACATTTGTAACTACTTCAATGTGTATATTCCACTTGGTTTGTGCATATACAATCGTGTCTAAAATTTTTCTCCAGTTAAAGATTGGAGTAATCTTTCTATAGCTTTCGTCAGAAAATGCTTTTATATCTACGCTAAATGCATCAAGATATGGTCCGATCAAGTCCAACGCTTCTTCCGTGATTGAACCATTGGTAACATACACTGTATAAAGCCCAGCCTTCTTAGCAAGTTTTGCACTCTTTAATGTATACTCAAACCAGATTGTTGGTTCGTTGTATGTCCAGGCAATTCCAGAAGCCCCGTATCTTTTAGCCATTTCCACGGCCATTTCGGGGGTAATTTTTTTGCTGATCCGTGCAATTGTTTCCTCTGTTGGGAATGTTCTGGAAAGCTCGTAATTCTGACAACCTTTGCAGCGGAAGTTGCAACTCCATGTTCCAAGAGAAAGCACGCTTGTTCCAGGATAAAAGTGATATAAAGGTTTTTTTTCAATGGGGTCTATCATTACGGAAGAGGCATAAGAATCTAAAATTGTTTTGAGATCTCCGTTTACATTAACCCTGACTTTGCATATACCTGTTTTTCCTTTCGGGATTACGCAGTGGAAATGACACAAATGACAGCGTACCTTTTTGTCGGGCAACTTCTCCCACATTAAGGCATCTTCCATCACAATTCCCCCCTTAAATATTTATCAATAGAGGCAGCTGCTTTTCTGCCTGCTCCCATTGCTGTTATTACTGTTGCTGCACCTGTTACTATGTCCCCTCCTGCAAACACGCCTTTTACGGAGGTCTGAAGATTTTCATCCACCCATATTGTACCGTGTTTTCCTGTTTTTAATCCTTCTGTTGTTTTAGGTACTATTGGGTTCGGCGTCGTGCCAATTGCTACAATAACCTGATCTATGTCTAGTTTAAATTCAGAGTCTTCTATCGGAATAGGCCTCCTTCTACCAGATGCATCCTCTTCACCCAGCCTCATCTTTATGCATTCTGCCTGTTTTACAAATCCGTTTTCGTCACCTATATACCGTATAGGGTTTGTCAAAAGCATAAATTCTATTCCTTCTTGTTCTGCGTGTTCAATTTCTTCTTCTCTTGCAGGCATCTCTTTACGAGACCTTCTGTAAATAAGGTATACATGTCCTGCGCCAAGCCTGAGGGCGGTGCGTGCCGCGTCCATTGCGACATTTCCTCCACCTATTACGGCAACGCGTTTTCCTACCTTAATTGGTGTGTCGTATTCTGGAAATTTGTATGCTTTCATCAGATTAACGCGTGTTAAGAATTCATTTGCGGAATATATATTATCTAAATTTTCTCCAGGAATGTGCATAAAGCGGGGTAATCCTGCACCAACACCTATAAATACTGCTTCGAATTTTTGTTCAAATAGGTCCTGAATCGTTAATGTCCTACCAACAAGTACATCTGTTTGGAATTTTACTCCCAACTGTTTAAAGAACTTTTCTTCTTCTTCAACGATCCACTTTGGTAAACGGAACTCTGGTATACCGTAAGTCAACACTCCGCCTGTTTTGTGAAAGCCTTCAAATATTATTACATCGTATCCCATTTTTGCAAGGTCTGCTGCACAGGAAAGTCCGGCAGGTCCTGAACCTATAATTGCGACCTTTTTATTTTTAGGAGGCATTTTTTTAGGTAAACTAACTTCTCCTTTTTTTCTTTTTTCTAATTCCCAATCTGCTACATATCGTTCTAATCTTCCAATAGAGACAGGGTCGCCTACATTGCCCATTATGCAAACTGCTTGGCATTGGTCTTCCTGTGGGCATACCCTTCCAGTAATAGCGGGCAGTAAGTTAGATTCGTGAATAATGTCTATCGCCTTTTGTAAATTGTCTTCTTTAATTGCTTTTATAAATCCAGGAATATTGATGTGTACGGGGCAGCCGTCAATACAGGGATGCGTGGGACACTGCAAACATCTTTGGGCTTCTAATATTGCTTCTTCTTTGCTATATCCAAGAGGCACCTCCAGGAAATTGCGTTTTCTCACTTTGGGTGGTTGTTCCCTCATTGGGACGCTTTCTTTCTTAAGCCCCATAGCTTACCTCCTCTTTCCACTTTTCAAAGGATATTTTTTCTTCCTCTTTATAAGTATTGAGCCTTTTCATTAATTCGTCGAAGTTTACAAGGTGTGCGTCGAAGTCAGGCCCATCTGCACAGGTGAACTTCGTTTCTCCACCTACTGTAATTCTACATGCACCGCACATACCCATTCCACATACCATTAGCGAGTTCAAACTCACTATCGTTTTTATTTTGTATCCTCTGGTAAGGTCCGCAACTGCTTTCATCATTATGGCAGGGCCTATTGCGTAAATTCTGTCAATATGCGTATCTTTATCAATCAGATTTTTCAATACATCTGTTACGAATCCTTTTGCTCCGTAACTTCCGTCGTTCGTTGCGATTAATAATTCATCTGATGAACTTCTCATCCGCTCTTCCCAGAATACGAAATCTTTAGATCTGTAGCCTATGATTGAAATAACCTTGTTGCCTAAACTTTTAAGTTTTCTTGACAGAGGATATACAGGAGCAATGCCTACGCCTCCACCAATGGTTACGACTGTTCCATATCTATCCGTTTCTGTGGGGTTACCGAGCGGCCCCAGTATGTCAGAAATGTATTCTCCTACATTTTTAGTGCCAAGTAAATTGGTCGTTTTCCCTATTTCCTGGAAAACCATAGTAATCGTACCTTGCTCTCTGTCAAAGTCTGCGATCGTCAGTGGTATTCTTTCACCTTTCTCATTTACTCTGATTACTATAAATTGCCCGGGTTCTGCTTTTTTTGCAATCAGCGGAGCATATGTTTCCATTAGAATAGTTTTTGGTGCAAGAGCCTCTTTTTTAAGAATCTTGAACATAGTGCCTCCCATTTATAAAGTTTTTACTTCTATTGAACAATCTTACGAAATTTTCCTCTACGATTTTTTCTAACTCTTCTAATTTGATACCTCTAATTTCAGAAAATGTTTTGTATACATACTCTACATACAAAGGTGTATTTCTTTTTCCTCTTTTTGGAACGGGGGCAAGATAGGGTGAGTCTGTTTCGAAAAGAACACGGTCAAGCGGCACTATCTTTGCGACTTCTTTGAGTTTCTCCTTGCTTTTGAATGTAAGCATTCCTGAAAATGAAATAAACATGCCACTATCTAATATTTTTTTAGCTTCTTCTATACCATAATCAAAAGAGTGGAACACACCGTTAAAATAACCCGTTTCTTTTATGATGTTAAATGTGTCTTTGAATGCATCTCTTGAGTGTATAATAATTGGTACTCCGAGTTCTTTTGCAATGAGGATTTGATCCTTAAAATACTTCTTTTGATCACCAAAATCGGAAATGTCTCTAAAGTAATCAAGCCCTATCTCGCCTATCGCTACTACTCTTTTGTTTTTGGCAAGTGAGCAAATATTCTCTACTGCATTGTTTGATACAAAGTCCTTTATATCGTATGGGTGTATTCCTACTGTGGCAAATAAAAATTCGTACCGTGCGGTTAACCGCACGGCTTCCTCAGAACTTTTAAGGTTGTATCCTATGTTATTAACGATTTTTACACTGCTTTCGCTTATTTTTTTAAGTTCTTTTTCTAATTCTTCACCAAATTCCTCTTTTAATAGATGTGCATGACTATCGATAAGCATTAGCTAATTTTTGAGCCTTCCTTAACGTCTCTGTCAAGAGTAAGTAAAGAAAATTCGTTTTCGTTTGTTGCAGCAAGTAACATACCTTGTGAAGTGATGCCCATCAACTTTCGTGGCTTTAGATTTTTAATTACTATTATTTTTTTTCCAACGAGTTCGTCCGGATTGTAGTGCAATGCAATACCACCGACTATTGTCCTTTCTTCGTCTCCCAAAGAGATTGTTAGCTTGATAAGCTTCCTCGACTTGGGTACGCGCTCTGCTGCAATAATTTTTGCGACGCGTAAGTCAAGCCTTGCAAAGTCGTCATATTCAATCATTTCTTTTTCCTCTTCTTTTTCTTCTTTTTTGGTTGTAAGATTGATTTTTTCCTTTTCAATGCGCGGGAAAATAGGAGGAAGTTTATCTACTTTATGGCCTTTTCCCAAAGTTCCCCAGTTTGAATTTAGTTCTGCTGTGCCAAGAGATTTTAATATAGTATCTGCTACAAAAGGCATTATGGGCGATAGCAATACAGTAACAACTTTGATACCCTCAAGAAGCGTATATATGACATTTGCGAGATTTTTTCTGTCAGTTTTTAATGTCCACGGTTTTTTTACCTGGATATAATTATTTAGATACCCCACGATATTCCATAGGTATTCTAAACCATAGGAAAGCGCATAGTTGTCCATTTCATCAAAGTATTTATTCTTTTCATTTTCTATAAATCCTTTTGCTTCAGGGTCTATTTCCCCATTAGGAATTTCGCCGTTAAAGTACTTATATAACATTGAAACTGTTCTGTTCAATAAATTTCCAAAGTCATTTGCAAGATCTGAATTGTATCGGGATAAGTATGTTTCCATTTTAAAGTTTCCGTCTTGCCCAAATGTTACTTCTCTCGTCAAATAATATCTTAATACATCTATAGATGCCTTTTCGCTAATTTTGGCTAGTTTTGAAAAGTTTTTTGCAAATTCTGACGGATTTACCACATTACCTGTGGACTTTGACATTTTCTGGCCCTCCAGATTCCAAAATCCGTGAGCAAAAATTGCTTTTGGAAGTGGTAGTCCGTAGCTCATTAACATTGCAGGCCAGACTATGCCGTGGAACCTCGTTATGTCTTTTCCTATAAGGTGCAAGTCTGCAGGCCAGTATTTATTAAACATTGCTTCGTCGTGTAGAAATCCCACTGCCGTTAGATAGTTAAGTAGAGCATCAAACCACACATAGATCGTGTGTTTTTCGTCGAAAGGCACAGGTACTCCGAATTTAAATGATTTTCTTGACACAGAAACATCCTGCAATCCTGATTCTATTACATTTTTAACCTCATTGTATCGGTGCGGAGGCTGCATGAAATTTTTGTGTTCTTCGTAATACTTTGAAAGTTTTTGCTGATACTTACTCAACTTAAAGAAGTAATTGTCTTCTTTAATTTTCTGGACTGGACCACCGCATATAGGACACTTTCCGTCTACGAGTTCTGAATCTTTTAAGAAGGTTGCATCTCTTACACAGTACCAGCCCTCGTATGTTCCAAGATATATGTCGCCTTTTTCGTATAGTTTTTGGAAGAAGTGTTTTACTACTTCTATGTGATCTTTGTCGCTCGTTCTAATAAACCTACTATAAGAGATACCGAAGTCGTCAAATATGCCTCTCCACACAGAACTTGCCCTATCCACGAATTCTTGTGGATCTATACCCTCTTTCCTTGCACGCTCTTCGATTTTTTGTGCATGTTCGTCAGTACCTGTAGAAAAGAATACATCGAATCCACGCAAACGCTTATAGCGTGCAATTACATCAGCTGCAATTGCTTCGGATACAGAGCCAATATGTGGTTTATCGTTTAGATAGTAAATAGCAGTAGTAATGTAGAATTTTTCCATCTTCATTTACTCCTTTAAATTGTTTAGGTTTTGTATAGTATTTGAAATTGCAAATTTCACTAACCCTAAATTTCCACTTGCCGTCATAAACACACACAATATATTGCCATTCTCAAGTTTGGATATGATCACTCTTCCCGTAGAGCCGTTCACGATGGTATCGGTAAGTTTTCCCATCCCGGTATTAGATAACAGTTCGTCAAGGTAGCCAGCAAAAGCACTGGTTAATCCGGCGATTACTATAGGGGATGCGTCTAAACTGGAACTACTATAAAGTAAATTCCCGTCTTTGTCAGTCAATACAACGGAAAGGATTCCCGGAGTTTTTTTGAGTTTTTCTAAAATTTCGTTCATTGTTCTATCATCTGCCTTAATTTTGGAATAATTCTTCTCGTTTCTAATTTGCACCTGCCAATATTTACAGGCGCATGCATAATAATTGCAAGGAAGTATTCCTCGTTTATTTTTGAAACAAACGCACCAAATTTATCTGTATCAATAAAAAAATCTAATAAGACTCCCATTTTAAGAGAATTAATTGTGCTTTGAATGGTATTATAAATCCCTGCCATTTCTGCACTACTTTCTGACTTTTCAAAGTTTTCGTTTGTTCGTACCGAAACGGGCAATCCGTCTTTCCCAATAATACCAATGAATACTGTACCTTCAATTGTTTTCGACAAACTTTTAAGTATTTCTTCGTATTCTTCGCTCATACAAGCCTCCTTTCGATGTCTATTATATCCAACATTTATTTATAATCAACATTTTATAAATCTAAAGCAATGCATTATAATAAAACAAAAATAATTTAACGATAGGAGGTAATTTGAAAGGAAAGAGATTAGCAAACTTTATTGTAAATTTGATTGAAGACAAAAAAGGAAAGGATATTAAACTGCTTGATGTAAGAAAATTAACTACCTTAACAGACTACTTTATTATTTGTACTGCAGATGTGCCAGAACATGGAAAGGCAATTGCTGAGGAGATTCGACTGAAATTAAAGAAAAAAGGCAATTTTTTAATTAATGAGGAAGGTAAAGAGTTTGGCGAGTGGATTGCTATGGACTATGGAGAAGTAATAGTACACATAATGATAGAAGAAAAGAGAACATTTTATGATCTTGAAAAAATTTGGGAGGAAATAGGTCCTAAAATAGAAGAGAATCGTCATACTTAAGACTTGACAGAGCGTTCAAATAAACTATACTACTCCTGTAATAATTTTATTGAATTAAAACTGGTTTAGGAGGTTATATGGACGATTTTTTTGTTGCTGGTTTATCAACTCAAGACACCGAGTCAAAAGATGTTAAAAACGAGTACGACATTATTATAATAGGTGCAGGGCCTGGAGGTCTTACGGCTGCAATTTATGCGGGGAGGAGCCGGCTTGATACGGCAGTAATCGAAAAGTTAGCACCCGGAGGCCAGATTGCCGTGAGTGACAGAGTGGATAATTATCCTGGTTTTCCCGACGGTATTTCTGGAGAAGAACTTACTAAACGAATGGAAAAACAGGCAGAAAAATTTGGTGCAGAATTTATAAGTGACGAAGTGCGTTCCGTTAACGAAAGTAAAACTGCGAACTACTTTTTCGTAGAAACTGCAAGCCACGGCACTATTAAGGCAAAATCTGTAATTATTGCTACTGGAGCAGACCCTGTTAAACTCCCTGTCCCTGAAGAAGAAAAATTCAGAGGTAGAGGAATTTCGTACTGTGCCACTTGTGATGCTGCATTTTTTAAAGATAAGGTCGTGGCGGTAGTTGGCGGCGGAGATACCGCTATTGCTGATGCAATATACTTAACAAAATTTGCAAAAGAAGTAATAGTGGTTCATAGAAGAGACCAACTCAGAGCCGTAAAAGCATTGCAGGAAGAAGCTTTTTCTAATCCAAAAATTAAGTTCCAGTGGGACTCTATTGCTATCCATGTTCTGGGGGATAATAAAGTAGAAGGGTTAGAAGTGGAAAATGTTAAAACGAAAGAACACACTGTTCTGAAAGTTGACGGTATTTTTGTTGCTATAGGAACTGTACCTAATAGTAATTTTGTAAAGGGATTAGTTGAAACTACAGATAGAGGTTTTATAGTTACCGACAAAAACCGTCAAACGAGCAAGCCTGGGATTTTTGCAGTTGGAGATGTTAGGGATACACCACTGAGGCAGGTTGTTACTGCGGCAGGAGATGGAGCTATTGCTGAGTTTTCTGCCGAACAATATATAAAATCTAAAGAAAGAGGTGTTTAATTATGGAAAAACTTTTAAAGGAAAATGACGAAAAGTACATTAAGGATCTTTTTGAGAAAAGGCTAAAGGATCCTGTAGAATTGGTGCTTTTTCTGGAAAGTGAAAATGGAGAAAAAGTAAATAAATTTAGCGCACAGTATCTTCCCTATACCGAAGAGATTCTTAAAGAACTTGTTGCTTTATCTGATAAGGTTAAACTTACGGTCTATAAGGATAATCCTGAAAAAGAAAAGGAGTATGGCGTAACACATATTTCAGCGCTTTTCGTTGAGGGAAAAAATACAGATAAGAATGTAATTTACTATGGGATACCATCAGGCCACGAATTTTCGTCTTTGCTGGAAGACATTATCGATGTGTCCAATGGGAAAACAGAGCTTTCTACTCAAACAAAGTTAGAACTTCAGAAAATTACTTCATCCACTGAGATTCTCGTATTCGTTACGCCAACCTGTCCGTACTGCCCTCGAGCTGTAAGAACTGCACATCAAATGGCAATGGAAAATCACAATATTAAAGGAATAATGATTGAAGCAAACGAGTTTCCTGAATGGTCAAAGAAGTATAATGTCTATGCGGTGCCAAAAGTAGTAATTAACGATAAAGAACAGTTTGAAGGCGCTTTGCCTGAAGATGAATACCTTAAACATGTAATTAAGGGTGCCGTTAACATTATTCTTGAGTAGTTTTGAGAATGATTTAGAAAGTTTAGCCCCCACTTCAAAGTGGGGGGCTTTAAGTTTACTGGATTTTTGCTTTTATAATTTTTGCAAGTCTTTTTACACCTTCCTCTATTTCTTCTTTTGAAGGAAGAGTAAAGTTCAGTCTTATGTGATGTTTATCTTCGCCATTTGGATAGAATGCACTTCCGACGACATAAGCAACTTTTTCTTTAATAGCTTCTTTAAAGAGCTTGTCTGTATCTATGTATTCTGGAACCGTTACCCAAACAAACATTCCGCCTTCCGGTTTTGTCCAACTTGTTTCTTCAGGAAAGTGCTTTTCAAGTGCTTTAAGCATAGTGTCTTTCTTTTCTTTATAAGTTTTTCTTACGAGATCTAAATAGTTTCTCATGTACCCTTTTCTTATAAATTCTTCCGCAATATACTGAGTAGAAGATGGAGAACATAGGTCTGACGCTTGCTTTGCAAGGACGAGTTTTTGAATTACTGATTTATCTGCAATTATCCAACCAAGTCTGAGTCCTGGAGCGAGAATTTTAGAGAAAGTTCTCAAAGCAATTACATTACCAATGTTGTCCATTTCTACGAGTGATGGGAGTTTTTTCCCCTCAAAGCGGATTTCTCCGTAAGGGTCATCTTCTATGATAGGAATGTTATACTCGTGGCTAATCCTCAGTATTTCTTTTCTTCGTTCCAGGCTTAAAGTTACTCCAGCAGGATTTTGAAAGTTAGGGATCGTGTAAATAAATTTGATATTAATTCCTTTGCTTTGAGTTTCCTTAACTTTTTGTTCAAGTATGTTTGTCTTAATACCTTCGTCATCCATAGGGATTGTTATAAATTTTGCCTGAAATGCGTTAAAGGCTTGCAGTCCTCCTACATAAGAAGGGGCTTCTACGATTATGGTATCGTTAGGATTGATAAAGATTTTAGAAACAAGATCCAGGCCCTGTTGGGAAGCCGTAGTTACTATTAAGTTTTCCAATTTTAAATTTTTAATGCCTTCACTCTTTCCTTCTTCAACGAGAGTTTCTCTTAACGATGGAATGCCCTCTGTTGCCCCATATTGAAGTGCTTTTCCACCGTGATTAAGGAATACATCTTTGGAAATTTCTGCGATTGTTTCTTTAGGAAAAAGTTTCGGATCTGGCATACCGCCTGCCAATGAAATAATGTCTGGGCTGTCTACTAATTTGAGAAGTTCTCTGATTGCGGAAGCCTTCATTGTAAGGCTTCTTTCAGAAAATTTTTTTTGCCAATCTATTGACATTTTTACCTCCTTTCTAATTCATCCGATATTATTATATAATTTTGTATTTAAAAAAGCAAACGAATGCTATAATAATTCAAAAACCATGAAGTTATTAAAGTATAAGTATGTTGTTCAGCCAACCGGGAAAATGAGAGTTCCCTCTGTCGTATTTACTACAGAGCGGCTGTTGCCACATCTGGTTAAAGACGAGTCTCTGGAGCAACTAAAGAATGTAGCCTCTTTGCCTGGTATAGAAAAATATGCATTGGGAATGCCTGACATACACGAAGGTTATGGGTTTCCCATAGGTGGTGTGGCTGCATTTGATGTCCATGAAGGCGTGATATCTCCAGGTGGCGTGGGGTTTGACATTAATTGTGGTGTGAGAGTAATTTTGACAAATATTGAAAAGTCTGAAATAGATCTCCGTTTACGAAAAATTGGAGAAATTCTTTTTAATACAATACCATCTGGATTGGGCTCGACTGGAATAGAAAAATTTAGCAAAAAGGAAATGAGGTCAATTCTACGCAGGGGTGTTTATTGGGCTATTGAGAATGGTTTTGGATACGAGAAAGATTTCGAAGTTATCGAGGAAAACGGGATGATGAAGGATGCTGATCCCTCACTCGTTAGCAGTGAGGCAATGAAGAGAGGCAGTACTGAACTTGGCACATTAGGTGCTGGGAATCACTTTTTAGAGATAGATTATATTGACAAAATATTTAATAATGAGATTGCAAAGGCGTTTGGGTTATTTAAAGGCCAGGTTGTAATATGGATACATACTGGTTCAAGAGGGTTGGGCCATCAGGTTGCAAAGGAATTTATAAAACTGTTGCGGAATAAAATGTATCATTATGGGATACCACTTTTGGATAACGAACTTGTTTCTGTGCCTATACTCTCCGATGAAGGTGGACAGTACTTAAGGGCAATGGCAGCTGCTGCGAATTTTGCCTGGGTTAATCGTCAGCTAATCACGCACTATGTTCGTCTTGCTTTTTCTAAAGTTTTTGGCGTAAGTTCCGTTAAACTTGGAATGAATGTATTATACGATGTAGCACATAACATTGCAAAATTTGAAAAATACAATATAAATGGCCAAGAGAAACTTTTGCTCGTACACAGAAAAGGAGCAACGCGGGCTTTTCCTAAGGGTCACCCTGATGTACCACTTCGATATAGAGATGTAGGACAACCTGTTTTACTTCCTGGAGATATGCGTACTGGTTCGTATATTCTTGCGGGTGATGTAAATTCTTTAGATTTGACATTTGGAAGTGTTGCGCACGGGGCAGGCAGAATTTTAAGCAGACATAAAGCATTAAAAGAGATTACATTTGAGAAAGTGAGGTACGAAATGAATCGAAGTAACATTATTTTAATGTCTAAGAACAAACGAATTGTACGAGAAGAGGCACCTGAAGCGTACAAAGATGTTAATGAGGTGATTATACCCATCGAAGGAAATAGCCTTGCTAAAAGAGTAGCATATTCAAGGCCACTGTTGGTAATAAAAGGGTAGACATGCTTTTAGGTGCGCATGTATCTATTGCAGGAAGTTTGGCGAAAGCTCCAGTCCGAGCGTACGAGATAGGAGGGGAAACTTTTCAGATTTTCACGAAGAACCAAATGCAGTGGTGTATTCCTACTTTGACAGAGAAAACAGCTGAAAAATTTAAAAGTAATGTTAAAAGTTTTAACCTTTATTTTGGAACTGTTCATGCATCCTATCTCGTTAATGTGGCAAGTTCTAATCCTATGACGAGGATGCGTTCTATAAATAATTTAGTAGTAGACCTCGAAAGAACCGAACTTCTGAATATGCCTTATCTCGTTTTTCATCCTGGTGCTCATAAAGATGCTGGGGAGAGGAAGGGGATAAAACTTATTGCAGAGGCTATTGACCAAATTTTTGATATAACTTCTGCAAAGAAAACTATGCTTTTGCTTGAAACTACTGCAGGTTCTGGTACAAATATTGGTTATAAATTAGAACAATTATCAGAAATAATCGCTCGCTCAAAGTTTAGCGAGCGAATAGGGGTTTGTGTTGATACTTGCCACATTTTTGCAGCAGGATACGACATACGCACAGAGTCAGGAATAGTTAATTTTATGGATTTAGCAGATAAATCTTTTGGTTTGGATAAAATAAAAGCGTTTCACTTGAATGACTCTTTAGGAAAACTGGGTTCGAGGATTGACAGACACGCAGAAATAGGAAAAGGAAACATTGGTACCAGAGCATTTGAAGTATTAGTAAACTTGAAGGAGTTCAAGAATACGCCGGGTATCCTTGAAACACCTGGTGGTCCTGAGCGATACAAAGTAAATCTAAAATTATTAAAAACTTTTAGGAGGTAAATTTATGGGAATATACGAAAATGCAAAGAGAATTCTCTCAGAATTGCCTGAGGGAGTAGAACTCGTTACAGCAGCTAAAACGAGAACTGCAGACGAGATAAAAGAGGCAATCCGTGCAGGCGTAAAGATTATTGGAGAAAATTATCTTCAAGAGGCCGAGCGAGTTTTTCCGCAGATTGGACGAGTCGTGAAGTGGCACTTTATAGGTGCTATTCAAAAAAGAAAGGTGAAAAAGATCGTTGAACTGTTTGATGTAATTGAAACTTTAGGAAGCGAAGAAATTGCTTTTGAAATTGAGAAACGCGCTACACAGCAAAACAAAGACATACCTGTTTTAATAGAAATTAACAGTGGAAAAGAGCCGCAGAAATCTGGTATATTCCCGGAAGACACCGTCAATTTCGTAGAAAAGATCCACAATCTTACCCACCTACACATTGTAGGGCTTATGACTATGGGCCCATTAGTTGAAGATCCTGAGGATTTGCGTCCTTACTTTAGACTCACGAGAGAATTATTTGAAACAGTTAGAGAAAAGAACATTCCAAATGTTAAGATGAGATATCTTTCTATGGGGATGTCTGCTTCGTATAAGATAGCTATTGAAGAAGGAGCAAATATAGTAAGAATAGGCACACTTATTTTTGGACCTCGTAAGTATAAATAGTTAGTATTATAATTTTGTAATATCTTTCTGACGCTGATCGAGTTTCTGTAGCTTGTCTTTGTTATTGTGCGCCAGTTTCTGACTTATTACTTAAATTAATTGTGTTCGAAATGGCACTTGTTTCAATTATACCGCAATACAAATTGTTGTTTTAATGTGTGTCTATTGGCGTAGGTGTGTATTAATTTTGTCAATTTTTGCTTTATCTTAATTAAACTTTAATGAATTCTAATAAATGATATCAGATTTTTTTCTAAAAATCTATTGACACACGAAATTATTCTACTATAATATCAAAATTTTTTATAAGGAGGTTGACTATGAGGAAAGTGGTCACAACTATTTTGACTGTCGCAATTATTGCGGCACTGGTGTTTACTGGGTGTACTTCCCAGGGAAGCAATCTAAGTAGGATTAAGAAGGCTGGTGTGCTGAAGGTTGGTGCTGACACGACTTATCCGCCATTTGAGTGGATTAACACGCAAACAGGTAAACCACAGGGTTTTGATGTTGATTTAGCGAACTTGATTGCAAAGAAGCTTGGTGTAAAGGCAGAAATTATTTCTACTGCATGGGATGGGATTATTCCTGCCCTTAAGGCAGGAAAGTTCGATGTGATTATTTCAGCTATGACTATTACAGATGAGCGAAAAAAGGAAATTGATTTTTCAGACCCGTACTACGATTCAGGACAGATTATTGCAGTAAGAAAAGATAATACTACGATTCACGGCCCAGAAGATCTTTCTGGCAAGGTAGTTGGTGTTCAAACAGGCACGACGGGTGAAATCGCTGCTAAAAAGATTAAAGGTGCGATTATTAAAGAATATCCTGACATTCAATACGCGTTTACAGATCTTGAGAAAGGAAGAATTGATGCAGTAATAAATGATTTTCCTGTTTCCGCTTATTATGCAAAAGGTCATCCTGATGTAAAACTCGTTGGAAAATTGTTTACAAAAGAGCAATACGGCATTGCTCTTAGGAAAGACGAAACTGATTTAAAAGAAGCGATAAATAAAATATTAAAAGAGATAAAATCCGACGGCGAATACGACCAGATCTTCGAAAAATGGTTTGGTAAGAAGCCGGAGGATTAGTCATGCATCTCTGGCATAACTTTTCAGCTATCTGGCGGAGCGTCCCCTTCCTTTTGAAGGGGCTCCCCATTACCTTATCTCTTACAGGACTCTCAGGACTTATTGGTATTGGAATAGGATTGGCTCTGGCTTTAATGAAAATTTCAAAAAACAAACTTTTTAGATGGTTTGCTCTGATTTACATTGATCTGTTTCGCGGGACTCCTTTACTTCTTCAAATAATGATTGTTTATTATGCGCTACCTTTAAATATAGACGCTTTTTCTGCTGCTATTATTGCTCTTTCCTTAAATGCCGCCGCTTATCTTGCAGAAATATTCCGTGCTGGAATTGAATCTATTTCGAAAGGACAAATGGAAGCAGC
Organism: Caldisericaceae bacterium; assembly: GCA_027023025.1. Taxonomy (GTDB): domain Bacteria; phylum Caldisericota; class Caldisericia; order Caldisericales; family Caldisericaceae; genus S143-107. The sequence continues at coordinate 36,835 of JALVXB010000020.1, forward strand.
ACTTTCTGTTGGGATGAACTACTCACAGGCTATGAGATACATCATTATTCCTCAGACAATCAGAAGAATTATTCCCCCGACTACGAACGAAATTGTTGCGCTACTAAAGGATACTTCTCTCGTTATGGTTATAGGCCTCGCGGAGATTGTGTATAAAGCAAAACAGATAGGTTCTGCTACTGCTAACTTTCTTACTCCACTTATGTTTGCTGCCATCCTGTATTTGATTTTTACTATTCCACTCACTCGTTATGCAGAAAAACTGGAGAGGAGGTTCAGCCGAGGTGATTAGAACAGTTAATTTAACGAAAAAATTTGGCAACCTGTTAGTTTTTGAAGATGTCAACTTTAAAATTGAAAAAGGTGAGAGAGTCGTTATTATTGGGCCTTCTGGTGCGGGGAAAAGTACATTTATCCGCTGCTTGAATTTTTTAGAATTTCCTACGAGCGGGGATGTGTACTTTGAGGGGAAGAGAATAGATAAAAATTCAAACCTACCCGCAATAAGACAGAGGATAGGTATGGTTTTTCAGCATTTTAATTTGTTTCCTCATCTTACTGCTCTTCAGAATGTTACTATAGCTCCCATAAAAGTTAAAAAAATGAGTGAAAAAGAAGCAAATGAGATTGCAATGTACTATCTCTCAAAAGTAGGGCTTGCGGATCGTATAAATCATTACCCCTCTCAGCTTTCTGGTGGTGAAAAACAGCGTATTGCAATAGCCCGTGCGCTTGCAATGAAACCTGACTTAATGCTTTTTGACGAGCCTACATCTGCACTGGATGTAGAAATGGTAAAAGAGGTACTTGATACGATTGAGAAGCTTGCATTTGAGGGAATGACTATGATCGTTGTAACTCACGAAATTTCTTTTGCAAAGGAAGTTGCAGATCGTTTGATTTTTATGGCAGATCACCACATAGTTGAGGAAAATACTCCATCCGAATTTTTTGCGCATCCCAGGACGGAACGCGCCAAAAAATTCCTCAACAAAATTGTTAATATATAAGCAAGGAGGCAGGTGCAAATGGAAATTAAGGATTACAAAGAAAAGTTTTCTTCTCCATTTATAAAAGATGCAATGAAGATTCACAGTGATGTAAGAAAGTTTATGGCAGATTTTTTAAAAGAACAACGGGATTTTGTAGAAATTCCACCTGTAATAATTTCTGCCATTACTGATCCATTAAATCATCCAACAACTAAGTCACAAATAGAAGTATATGGATATAAATACGAGCTTACAAAAAGTATGATTTTCCATAAACAGATTGCAATGCATGTATTGGATAAAATTTTTGCTTTCTCACCCAATATCAGGCTTGAGCCTACAGAAAGAAAAAATACAGGCAGGCATTTAATTGAATTTACTCAGATCGATGTAGAGCAAAAAAATGCATCTCGAGAGGATGTGATGGATCTTGCTGAGGACCTCGTGATTTATACTATTGAGAAAGTACTTGAAAAAGATAGCGACATACTTGGTAAGTATGGCAGAAAGTTAAAAGTGCCTAATAAGCCCTTCAAGAAAATTACATACAAAGAGGCAGAAACTAAATATGGACCCGATTTCGAGACAAAGCTTTCTAAAGATGCTGACGAGCCTTTCTGGCTAATTGATATCCCTATAATGGAAAGAGAGTTTTACGATAGAGAGGATCCTACACGACCAGGTGTGTTATTGGATATGGATTTAATTTATCCTGAAGGGTTCGGAGAAGCATCCTCGGGTGGAGAAAGAGAATATGAATTGGAGCAAATTTACAGAAGAATTGCTAAAAAAGGCCAGACTCCTGAGCAATTTAAGTGGTATATTGAATTTACAAAAGCCTATGGACTTATTCCTTCTGCTGGTTTTGGAATCGGTATTGAAAGGTTTGTCCGCTTTGTACTTGGTGCAAAAGATGTGAAGGATGTAGCATTATTTCCAAAAGCACCCGGAGAATTTTATCCGATCTAAAAGTTTATTTTATTTGGATTTTATTGTTGCTTTTGTGTAGAGGAGAAAATCTCCTCTACACTTTTATCTGGTGCAAATAATTCAAATACGAATATAGCCATTCCAATCATTATTATGATGTCTCCTATGCTATAAACTGTTTTGAATTTTCCAAACATTGAAAGTAATATTCTATCACCTAACAGGTTTAGCCTTGTTTTGTTTGTCATTACAGTAGCATTGTAAAAATGTCCATACTTTGTTAACAGTTTTATTTTTTCCATTTGTCCAGACAATGCTAACTGTTTTATGCTTTGAGGCATGTATCCTTTATTTGCAAGTATTACTATTATATTTAAAATAAATCCTACTGTTGTGACTTTTATGCCGTAATATTCCTTAAAGTTTGCCAGGAGAAATATGAGTAGCACTATCAAGGAGAGAATATAAAGAGTAGGAGTAAGATAATTTAATTTACTTTGTGCGAATTTCTCGTTAAAAATAGCAATTTGTATCGCAAACCCCAATAAAATCAACCAATAAAGTTTGATGTTTTTATGCTCTATATTTTTTATGTTTTTGTATTTGATTATCGCCAGTAAAAAAGCAGCTAATATTAATAATAGGAGCAGCATTTATTTCTCTGTTTTATTCTTTGTTTTAGGAGTATGTATAATTGCGTCTTTTGGAAAATACTTCTCCCATTCTTCAGAGTTTTTAGTTATAGATTTATCTTTTAACATTTCGTTTACCATATCATAAAAAGCGTCAGCTGCATAAGGATCGAATTGTTGCTCTCCTTTTTCCTTTTCCTTTTTTTTCTTTTCCTTGTCTGTATGGATTTCTTCAAGAGCATCCTCTATGCTCTTTTGTTGTTTATATGGCCTTTTGCTTATCATCGCGTCGAATGAGTCAGCAACACATATAATTCTTGAGCCAAGAGGAATTTCCTCTTCTTTTAGGCCATCAGGATATCCACTACCATCCCATTTTTCATGATGATGGAGTATTATCTCGGGTCCATCTCCAAATGTCCGCAAATTTTCAACTATTTCTTTGCCTTTTTCAGGGTGTGATCTGATTTGGTTCCATTCGTCATCGGTAAGATCTCCCTTCTTTTCCAATATTTTGTCTGATATTGCGATCTTTCCTATGTCGTGCAGCCTTGCTGATTTTACGATGATATCCTTTTCGTCTTCAGATATTTTTGAACTATATGCTACTTCGCAGAGTTTTTCTACGAGATTGGCGACTCTTTCAGAATGTCTTCTGGTGTCCGGGGTTTTGTCGTCTTCGATTTTTGCTAAAACATACAGTGTTTTCTCTGTTTGTTGTATTATTTCTATTTTTTCCTTAGATGCAAAATAAATTGCTACAAACAGAGGAATTAAAAGTACAGATATCCAGAAATTTGTTAAGTATAGATATATCAGGAGATAGCCTAAAGGAAAAAGAGTCAAGAGGTCTAATTGTGCAGCTTTGATGTTTTTCCACCAGTATTTCCAAAAAGGCTCGTTGTTTATGTAGGACAACAATCCGAATAAAATAAATGATTCTATTAAAATATATGTTATGCCTGCTATTGATAGTACGAGTATGTTGTGCATACTAATAAAGGATAGATTTAAATTGTAAAATTTATGAAAAATGACACTAGTTGTGCCAATTACAATGGATAAATATGCTGTATTAAATAATACTTTAATCCACTTTCTACTAAATTCTTTTCCTCTTACGAAAAGTTCTGCTGCTATATTCGTTATAATTGTGAATATGATTGCATATGAAGGAGTAAATATAAAAGCTACAGCCAAATTTAACGATAGTGAAAGTGTAACCTCTGCTCTATTCTCCTTCTGTGGGAAATAATCAATTGGGTATTTATCTGCTATTATGATGCTTAACGAAAGAAATACAAAGTATATTACCCTACTCTTCTTGCTTAGAGTATCCGTAAATAAGTGTAATTTTGAAAGTAGTAATAGAAATATTAATGTGCTTACAACTACTACGAAAATGTACTTGTAAACCCACCATCCTTTTTTATTACTCTCGTTATTTAACATGATATATTTTAGTAAATACCATTAACTATTGCAATAGTTATACCCTATTCAGAATTTTATAAATATTAATTAAATCCCAAATTTCTATAATAACATTTCTATGATGATATAATATATTACTTTATACCATATAAATCACAGGATATATCACACCATGCTGTGCGAAACAATACAAGATATCCTGAATTAGTTTAGTGCCATTTAAAATCAGCTGCGAGGGTAAGTACCAAAAGACTTATCCCAAGTAAGAATGCTAATACTTTGCTACCCCACTTCATCACATTTTACCTCCTCGTATAATATATTTGCAGAATAGATAGTAAAGTATTTATCTGTTCTATGCATTGAAGTTTGTTATTCTCTCTTCGGGGAAAGGTTGAAGAAAGCTGTTGCCTCCTTGGGAAAGG
>JALVXB010000021.1:0-115386 GCA_027023025.1 Caldisericaceae bacterium
GGAGGTAAGATATGGCGAAAAAATGGGTGTATGACTTTGAAGAAGGCAGCAAAGATATGAAAAACCTTCTTGGCGGTAAAGGTGCAGGCCTTGCAGAAATGACGAGGATAGGTCTTCCCGTTCCTCCTGGATTTACCATTACGACTGAGGCTTGTAAGGAATACTTAAAGCTCGGAAAATTGAGCGAGGAGATTAAAGAGCAAACACTCGAGCACTTAAAAAAGTTAGAAGAGAAGACGGGCAAAAAGTTTGGCGATGTTAATAATCCTTTACTGGTTTCTGTTCGTTCTGGTGCACCGATATCAATGCCCGGTATGATGGACACGATTTTAAATCTTGGTTTAAATGACGAAACAGTGGAGGGTCTTAAAAATCTTACAAATAACGAGCGTTTTGCTTATGACAGTTACAGGCGTTTTATTCAAATGTTTGGAAATGTGGTCATGGGTATTCCACACGAAGAGTTTGAGAAAATACTTGATAAATATAAGGAGGAAAATGGTTTAAAGAGTGATACTGAGCTTACGCCTGAGATGCTAAAAAACATTATTGCAGATTATAAAGAACTCTACAAAAAACATACAGGAAAAGACTTCCCTCAGGATCCTATGGAACAACTCTTTACTGCTATCGAAGCAGTATTTAAGTCCTGGAATAATGAAAGGGCTATTGCATATAGAAAGATAAACAAAATTAGTGACGACCTTGGGACAGCAGTTAACATCGTTATGATGGTGTTTGGTAATATGGGTGACGATTCTGCAACCGGCGTTGCCTTTACGAGAAACCCATCCACGGGTGAAAAAGGAATATACGGTGAGTACCTCGTAAACGCTCAAGGGGAAGATGTCGTTGCAGGAATTAGGACACCAAAGCCAATACAGGAAATGAAAAACGACATCCCTTCTGCTTACGAAGAGCTTCTTAAAGTGGCAGATATACTCGAAAAACACTATAGAGACATGCAAGATATGGAATTTACTGTGGAAAAAGGTAAACTCTACATGTTGCAGACGAGGACTGGTAAGCGTACTGCACAGGCAGCAGTTAAAATAGCTGTAGATATGGTAAAGGAAGGATTGATTACTAAAGAAGAGGCAGTTCTTAGAGTTACTCCTACGCACATTGACCAGCTATTGCATAAAATGATAGATCCTTCAGTGAAAGTGAAGCCAATTGCAAAAGGATTGCCAGCATCACCTGGCGCTGCATCTGGAAAAGTAGTTTTTGATGTGAAAGAAGCAGCTGAAAGAGGGAAAAAAGGTGAAGCAATAATTCTCGTAAGGCCAGAAACTACCCCTGAAGATATCGAAGGAATGGCACATTCAAAGGGTATTCTTACCTCAAGAGGTGGAATGACGGCACACGCTGCGGTAGTTGCAAGAGGTATGGGCATTCCTTGTATCGTGGGCGCTGAAGAAATAAAACTCGATCTTGATAAAAAGCAGTTTACTGTCGGAGATGTTACGGTAAAAGAAAACGATGTAATTACTATTGATGGTTCTAAAGGTATAGTAATTCTCGGGGAAGTTCCAATGGTTGAACCGGGCCTTACTGACGAACTTAAAGAACTTCTTAAGTATGCTGACGAACTTAGGGAATTAGGAGTCCGTGCAAATGCGAATACGCCAACTGAGGCAGAAAGAGCAAGGAATTACGGTGCAGAGGGTGTAGGCCTTTGCAGAACTGAAAGAATGTTCCTGCAGAAAGATAGACTTCCCGTTATGCAGGATATGATTATTGCTGAAACACGAGAGGAGAGGATTAAGTATCTCGAAAAACTCAGAGAACCTCAGCAAAAAGATTTCTACGAAATTCTTAAAGCAATGGATAATCTGCCTGTTATTATAAGGTTGCTTGACCCGCCTCTTCACGAATTCCTTCCTCAGAGAGAAAGACTGGAAAAAGAAATTGCAGAACTTAAAGAAAGCGGAAAAGACCCGGAACTTCTTGCAAAGAAAGAGAAACAACTTAAGCGGTCTAAAGAACTTGCTGAGTTTAACCCAATGATTGGATTTAGGGGTTGCAGAGTTGGCATACTTTATCCCGAAATTTACGAAATGCAGGTTCGCGCAATTATCGAAGCAGCAATAAAACTAAAGAAAGAGGGTTATCATCCTAAGCCAAAAATAATGCTTCCTCTTATTGGACATGTAAATGAAATGAAGATTTTGCGTGAGAGGATAGAAAAAGTCGTAAAAGAAGTATTTGACCGCGAAGGTGATACTGTGGAGTATCAGATTGGTACTATGATTGAAGTTCCTCGTGCTGCACTTACCGCTGATCAAATTGCAGAATACGCTGACTTCTTCTCGTTTGGTACGAATGACCTCACTCAGACGACATTTGCTTACAGTAGAGACGATGCCGAGGCAACATTCCTTCCGTATTACTTGAAAGAAAAAATTCTTCCCAAGGAACCATTTATCACTATAGACAGAGATGGTGTTGGTAAACTCGTAAGGATTGGAGTTGTACTTGGTAGGAAAACTAAACGGAGTCTCGAAATTGGTATTTGTGGTGAACACGGAGGAGATCCAGAGTCCATTGAATTTTTCCACTATGCAGGTCTTGACTATGTAAGCTGCTCTCCTTTCAGAGTGCCAATTGCACGACTTGCAGCAGCCCAGGTTGCCGTTAAGGAAAAACTGAATAAGAAGTAAATTGTTTAGAGAAGAGTACGAAAAATTAGAAAAAAGTTTGCTCTCCCCTCGTGCGACTTTAAGCTCTCACTCAAAGGGGAGAGCTTACCCAGAAAGTAAGGACCCTTATAGAACGCCTTTTCAAAGGGATGTAGATAGGATTCTTTACTCTAAATCTTTTAGAAGATTACAGTATAAAACTCAAGTATTTATTGCACCTCTTGGTGACCACTATAGAAATAGACTTACACATACACTTGAAGTGATGACTATCAGTAGGGCAATCGCTCGTGCACTTAGATTAAATCCTGACCTTACGGAAGCAATTGCATTGGGCCACGACCTGGGTCATTCCCCATTTGGGCATGCAGGCGAGGCCGTGCTAAATGCAAAGTGCAAAGAATACGATTCTTCGCTGCACTTTTTCCACCCAGAGCAAAGCTTGAGAGTGGTTGATGTTTTGGAACGCAGGATTCGTTCAAATGGTGAAGTCGTTTTTGGGTTAAATCTAACATTTGAAGTTCGGGACGGAATACTGCACCATAGTAAGGGACTTGCTGATCTTTCTTCTTTAAAGAAAGCAATCCTTCCTGAAACACTTGAAGGTGAGGTTGTAAGAATTTCGGATAGAATCGCATATTTGCATCACGATACTGACGATGCGATACGCGCTGGCTTAATAAAAGAAACAGATATTCCTGAGCAGGTGACGAAAGTGCTTGGAAAGTCGAATTCTAAGAGATTGTCGACACTTATTTTAAGTGTTATTGATTACAGCAAGAGCGAAGAACACATTGGAATGCCTGATCCCATCGTTTCTTCTATGGATTTGTGGAAGAATTTCTTAAAAGAGCGTGTTTACATAGGTTCTAAGCCAAAAGAGGAAGAGAAAAAAGTCAGAGAACTACTATCCTTCCTGTTTGATTACTTCTACGATAGGCCAGAAAAGATGGAGAAGTTTTTACAAAATCATCCAATATCGCTTAAAACAGATAATCCCGTGAAGTATTTAAGAGAGAACAAAAAGGAGAGGCTCGTCGTGATTTGTGATTACCTCTCCTCAATGACAGACCGCTTTGCTGTGGAAATTGCTAAATCTATTTTATTTCCAAATCCATTACCATTAAATTACTAATCAAAGGTAAATATCACCTGTACATTGGCTTTTATCGTAAGGGACCCTCCTTCTACTGGAACATTTACATTGTTTTCCACTGACTTTCCTGCAAGATCTCTGTAGATTACGGGATAGTAATTGTGAGACTGAATAGATATAGTTTTTATCCCTGTTATTTTGTAGTTTGTATTCTTTAGCGAAGCTTCTGCTTTTTTCTTTGCGTTTTCCATTGCTTTAGTTATTGCTTCGTTCTGTAAAGCGTCCTTCTTTGATACATCGAAAGAAATACCGTAAACTTTATTAGCACCGCTATTTACTGCAAGAGTTAACAAATTTCCTGCCTTTTTGATGGAGGAATCCACAGTAAAAGATTCAGATGCTTCGTACCCTATAAGGACATTTTTTCTTGAATCTTTATCCCATTGATAAACAGGCCTTAGGTTTATTGATGTAGTCTTAATGTCCTCTTTTTTTACTCCCGCGTTAGTTAGTGTTGCTATTACATTGGAAGCTTTTTCTGATAGTGTGTCCATTGCTTCACTTGCAGTCTTTTTTTGCACACTTATGCCGAAATTTAATTTGGCAATATCTGGCACGACATTTATAGTACCACTACCGCTTACCGTGATAGTGTGATCTAAACTAATACTTTCTGCTGCTACTTCACTGTTTTTTGGGAGACTTTTTACACTAAATACTGTAACTCCCAAAACGAGAATAATTGCGATAATTCCTACTAATAACTTCTTTTTCATTTTATCACCTCCATTAATTAGACACTCAATCTTAAAAAAGTTCCATTGCAATTAATTATAAGATTAAAATTTTAAAATACATACTTTAACGAATACATTTTCCACGCATGTCAAGTATTTATTGTTTGCAAAATTTATTTTTTTTCTTACAATATAATTATAAAGAGTTATTTAATTAATTTGTTATTATTTTGTTTGCGAGTGGGATATGTATTTGTGCCCACTTTTTATTTTGATGGGAGATGATTTTTATGGACCGAGTGGAAGAAATTGTAGCTCGAAGCGCAAGAAAATTGGGGCTTGTTTTGGTGGAGTTTGAGATTAAGAAAGGTAATATTGAAGCAGTTGTTTATAGCACAAAACATAATGTTACGATTAACGAACTTGAACTACTTACCGAGGAGATTCAACATGAATTGGCAGAAGTAGGATTGGATACTGTTTATGGAGTTAATCTTTCTTCTCCTGGTTTGGATAGGATTCTGAAGACTGATAAAGAACTGGATATCTTTCAGGGTAGGCTCGTAAAGGTTTCGTATTTTGACGAAGATAAAATTGTCGTAAGAAAGGGTATTTTAGAAGGAAAGAATGGAAGTGATATTTTATTGAATTGCGAAGAAGGTAAGCAAAGTATCCCTTTTAAAAAAGTCACTTCCGTTCAGTTGTGGGATAAAATATTTGAGAAGAGGAGGCGGTAATAGTGCTTGATATAGATGTTTTAAGGAATATGGAGAAAGAAGAGCACATTCCTAAAGAATACATTATAGATGTAATTAAAAGTACTTTGATTGCTGCATATAAGAAAACCTTTGGGGAATCAAATGCTGTGGTAAAGATTAATATGGCCAAAGGTCTGGTAAAGTTGTATGCAGAGAAGTTAGTGGTTGAAAAGGTGAAAAATAATGTCCTCGAGATTGGTCTGGAGGAGGCAAAAAAGTTTTCCAGTGACGCAAAAATTGGCGATAAGGTGCTTATTGAAATCCCGGTTAGTTCGCTTTCTTCTTCTGCGATTAGATTAGCCAAGCAGGTATTTAAGCAACGAATAACTGAGAAAAAGAGAGAAATCGCTTTTCAAGAATTTTCTGGCAAGGTGGGCGATATTATAAGCGGAAAGGTTACGCGAAGAAAATCTCACGGAGAAATAGGTGTAAATATTGACCCTTATAACATAGAAGGCATAATTCCTCCGGAAGAATCTATACCTAACGAACCTATGAGGCGTGGTAAATTGGTAAAAGCTTACATCAAAGAAACTAAAAAGACGGATAGAGGACCTCTCGTTATTCTTTCAAGGGCTTGTCCTGAATTTATGATAAAGTTAATGCACCTTGAAATTCCTGAAATTGAGCAAGGGATCGTGGAGATTAAAGGTGCCGTTAGAGAGCCTGGCGTTAGAGCAAAGGTTGCCGTTGCAACTAAAGATTTGCGCGTGGATCCGGTGGGTGCGTGTATAGGTGCAAAGGGTGTTAGAATTAATTCTGTTTCTAAAGAAATCAACCGTGAAAGGATAGATGTCATTCGCTATAGTTCAGATCCAGAGCTATACATTGAAAATGCTTTAAGTCCTGCCAAGGTTGATCGAGTGGAAATTATAGAAGGTACACACGAAGCAAATGTTTATGTAAACAGTAAAAATTATCCTACTGCTCTTGGTAGCAATGGTATAAATGTAATGCTTGCATCAAAGCTTACCGGATATAAAATTCACCTAATTGAGACATCAGAGGAAGGTGATGTAAATGAGTCATAAAATAAGAGTTTACCAGCTTGCAAAGAAGCTGGGTATAAAGTCTACTAAACTTGTTTCTATCCTTGAAGAGTTAGGGATTAAAAACAAGGGGAATTTATCCATGGTTGACGAGGAAACATCTGCACTTGTAGAAGAGTACATAAGTGAGATGCAAAAGGAGCGTGTGAAGGAAGAGGAGAAAAATCAGAGAATTCAGGGCGACATCACGCTTGAAGAATTCGCAAAAAGATTTAACATCCCGGAAAAGACGGTTCGTGAAAGAATAATGAAGTTAGGTTTACCGTATAAACCAGGCAGGAAGTATTCGAAAGACGAGATTCATTATCTTGCATACGAAATGGATCTGGATGTTCCAGAGTTTACGAATTCAGAATTTTTAAGTAGGTTTGAAAGTAGGGCGCCAGTAGTTACTGTTATGGGGCATGTAGATCATGGCAAAACTACCTTACTTGATTACATTAGAAGAACATCTGTTGCGGAACGAGAAAAGGGTAGAATTACTCAGGCAATTGGTGCATCGGTTGTTGAGGTGGACGGAAAAAAAATAATATTTATAGACACCCCAGGACACGAAGCGTTTACCGAGATGAGACTTCGTGGTTCTATCGTTACAGACATCGTAATTCTCGTAGTTGCTGCAGACGAAGGAATAAAGGAACAGACTATTGAATCAATTGACCATGCTCGTGCCGCAAATGTTCCTATTATCGTAGCCATTAATAAAATAGATCGACCCAATGCCGATCCAGAAAGGGTAAAACAACAACTTGCTGATAGAGGTCTGCTCCCAGAAGAATGGGGAGGTTCTACTATCTATGTACTCGTTTCTGCAAAAACTGGTGAAGGAGTAAAGGAACTACTGGAAATGATCAACCTACAGGCGGAACTACTGGAGTTAAGGACAGATCCAAATACACTTTGTTCTGGCACCGTTATTGAATCTAAGATGGATAAGAATAAAGGCCCTCTAGCTACTGTAATTGTCCAGACCGGGACATTGAAAGTTGGAAACTTTATAAGAGCAGGTGATGTGGTGGGTAAAATCAGGTTTCTGACTGACACCAACGGGCAGCGCGTAAAAGAGTCAAAAGCCGTTTCTGCAGTAGAAGTTGCAGGTCTCCCGGATGTACCCAAGGCAGGTGAAATTTTCTATGTAATTGAAAGTAGCAGCGAAGCGAAAGAAATTATAAAACAAATTGAAGAAGAGAAACGGTTGCAGAAAATGAAAGCACAGTCAGGACCTAAAACTATAGAGGATCTTTTCAGAGAAATGCAGGAAAAAGAAATTAAAAAGTTGTTTGTTATATTAAAGGCTGGCACTCAAGGTGCACTGGAAGCAGTAAAGCATGCAATAAGTGAAATTAAATCTCCTGTACCTATTGAAATAATTCACGAAGGTATTGGAGGTATCGTAAAGAGTGATGTACTTCTTGCAGATGCAGCAAATGCATTAATTATAGGCTTTAATGTAAGGCCTACTACTGAAGCAAAGAAAGAATCCAAAGCCCGTGGAGTAACCATAAAAACTTACGACATTATATTCGAACTTACTGATGCACTTGAAGCTATATTAAAGGGCATGGTTAAAGTTGAAAAGCAAGAAGTAGTTATAGGTAGAGCGTTGGTAAAGAAGACTTTTAAGGTGTCTGGCGTGGGTACGATTGCGGGTTGTCTGGTCACCGAGGGTAAAGTAATAAGAGGCTATAAAGCAAATGTATTGAGAAACAATGTCGTCGTGTATTCTACAGAAATATCGTCTTTGAAGAGATTTAAGCAGGATGTTAAAGAGGTATCAAAAGGCTACGAGTGTGGCATAGGACTTAAAAACTTTAACGACATTAAAGTAGGTGACGAAATTGAGGTCGTAAGCACAGAAGATAAAAAGGAATAAGATGCCTCTATATGTTTGTCCTACGCCAATTGGCAATTTAAGTGACATTACGATACGGGTTATTCGTGTACTGCGCAATGTAGATCTTATTGCAGCTGAGGATACGCGGAAAACCCGTATTCTTTTAAATAAATATGCAATAAACACTAAAACGATTAGTTTTCACAGTTATTCGTCCGATAAAAAATTAAATTATCTAATTGAATTATTGGAACAAGGAAAGCACATTGCTCTCGTTACAGATGCAGGAACTCCAGGTATATCTGACCCTGGATACAATTTGATAAAGATGTGCATTGATAAAGGCATTCATGTGGAGGCTCTGCCTGGACCGACTTCTTTTGTCCCAGCGTTACTTCTGTCGGGATTTCCTCCAGCACACTTTCTATTTTATGGATTTTTGCCACGAAAACACGGTAAGCGTATCAAGATTCTGAAAAGCTTTGAAGAATTTCAGGGGCCAGTAATTTACTTTGAATCGCCGTATCGGATAAAAAACCTCGTTTCTGAAATATTAGAAGCTTTGGGTGATAGAGATATTGCAATTGTTAGGGAGTTAACGAAAATACACGAAGAGGTTTTAAGAGGCAAAGCTACCAATCTTTTAGACGAATTAGACCATAGAAATCTCAAAGGAGAAATTATTGTTATTATTGGGCCTGTCGAAGGTAAAAGATAAATTGCTGTTATCCTTTTGAAAACCAGGTCTTTACTTGACACTTTTTTTTATAAATCGTATAATAGAAATCAATAAAAATGAGAAAGGGGTGACTTATGGAAGAGATCGAAAAAACTCTTACTAAGGAACAGGCACTAATTGAGGCTGAGCGTTGTTTGTATTGTTACGATGCACCGTGCGAGAAAGCATGTCCTGCACATGTTCCTATTCCTGAATTTATCCAATCGATAAGAAGTGGCGACTTAAAGGGTGGTAGAGAAATAATCGAAGAAGCGCACCCTTTGATTGAATCATGTGGCAGGATTTGCCCAGAGGAAAGCTTCTGTCAAAGTGCTTGTACCAGAGCGCAGATTGATTCTCCAATTAAAATCCGTGAACTGCACCGCTACATAACAGATCATACTGATCCAGCAGAAAATCTTGACTTACTGCCTGCAGATAAAGGCAAGATTGCTATTATTGGTGGAGGGCCTGCAGGACTTGCCTGTGCAAGAGAATTGCGCAGAATGGGATATGAACCAGTCGTCTTCGAAAAAAAACAACTTGGAGGAGTTCCTGCACAAGAAATTTCTCCTACTCGATTCCCTCGAGAGATTGAGCAAAAAGAAGTAAAATTTCTTCATCAATACTTTATAACTGATGTAAAAGACGGAAAGGTAAAAAGTCTTTCTGAGATCAAGGGTGATTATAAAGCTATCTTTATTGCAACTGGATTAATAAATGAGCTTGATTTGGACATTCCTGGTACTGACCTTAATGGCGTTCATCACGCAAGGGAGATTTTGCGAAAAGTCAAAGCTGGCAATAACTCAGGATTAGGAAAACGCATTGGAGTTATTGGAGGAGGTAATGTTGCAGTAGAAGTTGCATCCGTTTTAATGCTTGAAGATCCAAAAAGGGATGTAGAGGTTATTTATAGGCGTGGATTGAAAGAATTAAAAGCATTCAAGAAGGAAATTGAAGAGGCAATTGATGTAGGCGTGACATTTCAGTTCCTTGCAATTCCAAAAGAGATTAAAGGCGAGAATGGTAAGGTAAGTGGAATTGTCGTAACGAGAGCGCATTTAGGTGAGCCCGATGAATCTGGTAGGAGGCATCCGGAGCCAATCCCAAATTCTGACTTTTTTATTCCTCTTTCCGATGTCGTAATTGCTATTGGGCAAAAGGCTTCTGATTTCTTCCCTGAAGTAGAAAAAGACAGGAAGGGACTAATAAAAGTTAACGACGATATGATGACTTCTGTAAAAGGCGTATTTGCAGGTGGTGACATAGTTAGAGGAGCCAGTACAGTAGTTGAAAGTGTTGCAGATGGTAAAAAAGCCGCAAAGGCAATTGTTAAATTCTTGGAAGGAGGAGAATAATGTATAAAAAGAAAGACCTTTCAATCGATTTTCTTGGCATCCATCTGGATAGTCCGTTTGTACTTTCTGCTGCACCGCCGACTGACGAGCTCGAAATTGCTTATAACGGCTTAAAAGCTGGTTGGGCTGGCGTAATATTAAAAACGACTTCTGTAGATGGAAATCCTGTTAATTTAAAGTATCCAATGATGTCGTCTTTCGGGCCTATGCATAAGAAGGTAGTAGGGCTTGGAAATATAGACCTAATTTCTGCTTATCACATTGACGAAGTGGAAAGAAGAGTAAAAGCACTTAAAGAGGCCTTTCCAAATAAAATGATTGCAGCCTCCATTATGGGTGCAACGAAAGAGCAATGGCAAACGCTTGTTTGGAGACTTAAAAAGGCTGGTGCTGACCTTATAGAATGCAGTTTTAGCTGCCCGCAGGGAAGTATGGGTGAAGAGCCTGGTAAAATGCTTGCTCAAAGTGTTGAAGCAACTGAAAAAGTAACTCGTTGGGTAAAAGAAGCAGCAGGTGATACACCTGTTCTTATTAAGATTACTCCACAG
The DNA here is from genome assembly GCA_027023025.1 of Caldisericaceae bacterium. Classification (GTDB taxonomy): domain Bacteria; phylum Caldisericota; class Caldisericia; order Caldisericales; family Caldisericaceae; genus S143-107. Next base: position 10,744 of record JALVXB010000021.1, read on the forward strand.
GTAACTGACATCGTTGAGGTTGCAAAGGCAGTAAAACGCGGTGGTGCAGACGGCATTACGGCAAGTAACACGGTGCCATCGCTTTTAGGAATAGACATTAAAACTTTTGAACCGTATCCAAATGTATTCGGCAAGGGCGCTTATTCGGGATTATCTGGGCCTGCAATTAAGCCTCTTACTTTAAGGACAATTTCCGAAATTGCCAAAAATGTTGATATAGTAATTTCTGGTAATGGCGGTGCATTTAATTGGCGTGATGCCGTTGAATTTATGGCAGTAGGTGCATCAAATGTTCAATTCTGCACTTTACCAATGCACTATGGATTCAGGACAATAAGGGACCTTAAAGACGGACTTGCCCATTACTTAATGGATATGGGATTTAACTCTCCAATGGACATAGTAGGAAAGGCATTACCTAACATAGAGTCTCAAGAAGAACTTCCTTCTCCAATCACGAGGGCTGAGATTAATGAAGATAAGTGTATAGGTTGTGGACTTTGCTATGCAGCTTGCTCTGACGGAGGACACCTTGCAATTGAATGGGACTCAAATAAACGAAGGCCACATGTTAACGAAGACAAGTGTGTTGGCTGTGCGATGTGTATGCAGGTCTGTCCTATTGACGCGATACGGATGAAAGAGAAGATTGACGGGCAATTACACTACTTCGTTGAGGAGAGATAAATATGAAAGAAATAGAAATCAGCCTCACCGTAAATAATAAGCCTTATAAACTTTCTGTTCCAGCAAACATAACTTTGCTTGATGTTTTACGAGAAAAGCTTAAACTCACTGGGACAAAGGAAGGGTGCGGTAAAGGAGAGTGTGGGGCTTGCACCGTAATGTTCAACGGGCGAAGTGCAAATTCCTGTTTAATACTTGCACCTCAAGCAGACGGTGCTGAGGTTATTACCATCGAGGGGCTTGGAAACTTAGAAAATATGCATCCTATACAGGAAGCCTTTGTTGAAGAAGGTGCTATACAGTGCGGTTTCTGCACGCCTGGTATGGAAATGTCCTCTTTTTATTTGTTAACTAAAAATCCAAATCCTACTGAAGAGGAAATAAGGGAAGGAATCTCGGGCAACCTATGTAGGTGCACTGGTTACATGAAGATAATAAAGGCGATTGAGAAGGCGAGTCAGAAACTAAATGAAAAACATTAAAGGAGTTTTATTATCTGCGGGGGAGTCCAGGAGAATGGGCTTCCCTAAGGCACTTTTGAAGCTGAATAATGAAACGGTCATTGAGATGCTGCTCAATGAATATAAGAACTCTAACTTGAACGATACTATCGTCGTATTGGGTGCCTATAGTAATAAGATTGAACCTTTGGTTAAAAAAAAGTTTCCGAATGTAGAGATCACTATTAATCAAGACTATAAGAAAGAAATGTTTTCTTCAATCCAGGCTGGCATTTCGATAATTAACGAAGGCGATGCAGTCTTAATTGGACTCGTAGATCATCCGTTTATCACAAAAGAAGTTATCAATCAACTAATATACGGATACGAAGACGGTTCTATTGTAATTCCCGCTTATAAGGGAAGAAAAGGCCATCCTATTATTATCCCTTTATCTCTCCGAGAGGAAATACTTTCCATGAAGGCTGAAGATCATTCGCTTCGAGGTGTGATAAGTAGCCATAAGGATGTGGTTAAAGTGATTGAGGTTAACACAGACGCAATTTTATTTGACATGGATACACCTGAAAAGTTTGAAGAGGCAAAAGAGATATGGAAAAAATTAAAACAGAAGATGCAATAGGAAAAATACTTGGTTCTGATGTGACTGAAATTGTACCAGGTGTAAAAAAAGGCCCTCTATTTAAGAGGGGGCACATAATAAAAAAGGAGGATGTAGAGAAGCTCTTATCTATTGGAAAACACTATGTTTGGGTATTCAGTGAAGACGAAGACTTCATACACGAAGATGATGCTGCCTTAACTATTATGAAGGCTGTGTCCGGTAAAAACCTTAGGGTTTCAGAACCCAGCGAATCCAAAGTCAAGTTAATTGCGGAAAAAGACGGAGTCTTATTTATTAACGAAGCAGGTTTGTTGGAAGTAAATAGTCTTAAAGATGCCGTAATAGCGACAAAAAGATCTTATTCTTTTGTGCGTAAAGAGGAGCCTATAGCGATTGGAAAAGTAATGCCGGTAGAAGTTCCTATTTCTGAGGTGGACGAAGTAAAAATGGTCGCCCAAAAATTTTATCCAATTATAAATTTAGTGCCTTTGAAAGCCAATAAGATAGCAATCTATCCTGTAGGAAACGAATTTGTAGAAGGCAGGAGGAAGGAAGTATTGAGCTTTAGAGTAGCGGATTACTTATCTTCGCTTGGCCAGAGTGTAGAAAGAAAAGATCCTCTTCCTGACGACGAGAGTAAAATTAAAGAAGCAGGCATAAATGCGCTAAAAAGTGGATTTAACATCGTCATTTATATGGGCGGGCTTGCAGTTGACCCAGACGATAAAACCGTTAGTGGCATCCGTAAAATTGGGGTAACTGAAGTTACTTACGGCGTACCAATGTGGCCCGGAACGACATTTTTTATCTCTTATAAAGACGATAATCTGCTTCTTGGAATTCCTTCTGCTGCTGGATTAGCTAAATCTGGTACGAGTTTTCATAGATTGATGCCGATTTTATTAACTGGCTTTAAGTTGAGCAGATTGGAACTTATGAAAATGGCGTGTGGAGGATTTATAAGTGCAAAAGGTTTATGAGAAAATTGCTGAATTAATAAATAACAAAAAGGAATTTGTTGTAGCTACTGTGGTGAATGCCGAGTCTTCTACATCAGGGAAGATAGGATTTAAGATGATTATATTGCCAGACGGAGAAACAATAGGGACAGTGGGCGGTGGTACACTAGAACAAGATGTAATTAACGAAGCTAAAAAGATGTTCACCACGCACAAAAATACTTTTAAAACATACATTCTCAAAGAAGGAGATAAGAGCTCTCTTGGAATGGTATGCGGAGGGATGGTACAGGTTTATATGGAATATGCGGGACAGAAACCTCAATTAGTAATCTTTGGTGCAGGGCACATCGGGAAAAAACTTCACGACATTTTATCTCTTGACGATACTTTTGAGTTGCTCGTTTGTGACGACAGGAAAGAGTTTGCAAATCGGGAGAATTTTCCAAATGCATCTGTATTTTCTGAAGAATTTTCCGAGTGTGTTTCCAAAATGCCCCTTAGGAAAGGTGCATACATAGTTATGGTTACTGCGGGGGGTAAAAAAGACCCCTTCATCCTAAAAGCACTTTACGATAAAAAATTAGAATACTCCTACATAGGAATGATTGGTAGTACAAATAGAAGAAATAAAAGTTTTGCGAAAGCAAGAGAATTAGGAGTAAGTGAGTCATTTCTAAAAAACATATTTGCCCCTATTGGCTTAGCAATAAACGGAGAAACACCGTTTGAAGTGGCAATAGCCATAATAGGGGAAATTATTGCTTATAGGAAGGGCGCTCTTAAAAATGTAAAAACCGAGAAGGAGGTTCACGATGAAAGAGTTTAATTACCTGAGGGCTGACACTTTATCTGAGGCTCTGGAAATGCTTGAGGAGTTCCAGGGCAATGTAAAGGTTCTGGCTGCAGGGACTGACCTCGTAGTTCGTCTAAAAGGAGATATGGTTAAAGAGGAGAACATTCTTGACATTTCCCGAATAAAAGAATTGAAAGGAATTTTTACAGAGAACGGAATTATCCACATTCTTCCGTTAACTACGCATACCGAGATTCTAGAGTATCCAGACATGAAAACTGCTGCGCAAATCTTATACGACGCTTGTAAGTCTGTTGGTTCGCCACAAATAAGGAATAGGGGCACATTAGGCGGCAATGTTGCGAATGCTTCGCCTGCAGGGGATACTATTCCTGCATTATTTGTTCAGGAAGCAAAGTTAAAGTTGAAAAGTAAAAGCGGGGAACGCGTAATATCTGTAGAAGACTTTTTTACCGGTCCTGGAAGAACAGTGTTAAAGCCTGACGAACTATTAGTGGATATTTACTTTCCTGCAATGAGTGATGACGAAGTAGGTTTCTTTAAAAAATTAGGGCAGAGAAATGCATTGGCGATATCTGTTGTAAGTGTTGCTGCGAAACTCAAAAAATCAACTGAGCCGAATAAATTTGATAAGGCATTTGTAGCCTTTGGATCTGTCGCGCCTACTGTAATTAGAGGTAACCGTGTGGAAAATGCTTTAATGGACTCGGTGGTGGATTCCCGTGAAAAAATTCGTTACATTGCGCAACTTGCCTGGAGGGAGGTCTCTCCTATATCTGATGTAAGAGCTTCGTTAAAGTATAGGCAGGATATGAGTATAAATCTTCTGTACGAAGGCTTACTCGAACTTTATAAAAACGGCTGGAATAGGAGGTCATAATGGGAGAGTATAAATACATTGGTAAGTCTGTTCCAAGAGTGGATGCTGCAGAGAAGGCAACGGGCCACATCAAGTATATGTCCGATCTTTCTTTCCCTAATATGTTATGGGGTAAGATCGTTCGATCCAAGTACCCACATGCAAAAATATTGAAGATCGATACATCAAAGGCTGAGGCATTACCTGGAGTAGTTGCGGTAGTTACCTGGAAAGATGTCCCAGGCCTGAACGGTTTTGGTATTGTTGTTCCTGACCAACCTGTGCTTTGTGAAGATAAAGTGCGTTACATAGGTGACGCCGTTGCGGCAGTTGCTGCTGAGACGAAAGAAATAGCGGAAAAGGCTGCAAATCTCGTTGAAGTAGAATACGAACCTTTGCCGTTGGTTGACGATCCGATAAAAGCAATTTCTGAAGATGCGCCAAAAGTTCACGAAGGAGGCAATGTACACTTACACACAAAAATCGTTCGTGGAGATGTTGAAAAGGCTTTTGAAGAAGCAGACTTAATTGTTGAGCATACTTATTATACTGGCAGGCAGGAGCATGCATTTCTTGAAACTGAGTCAGGAGTTGCTAAACTTGAAGAAGACGGCACACTATCCGTATATGCAGGCTCCCAATATCCGCAAAGGGACCAGATGCAGTTATCAAGGTGCCTTGCTTTAAATCCGCGAAAAATACATGTAGTGTCTTATCCAGTGGGTGGAGCATTCGGCGGAAAAGACGAACTTACTATTCAGCCTATTCTTGGCCTTCTTGCGCTTAAAACTAAACGGCCTGTTAAAATTGTATTGTCACGAGAAGAATCGATAATTTCCTACTGGAAAAGACATCCTATGATAATGAAGTACAAAACAGGCGTAAAAAAGGACGGAACGCTCGTTGCAAACAAAGTAGAGATTTATGCTGATACGGGTGCTTATGCATCACTTGGCGGTCCTGTCCTGAACCTTGCGGTGGAACATGCCTGCGGTCCATACAAACTTGATAATGTATACATTGACGGATATTGTGTATACACCAACAATGGCGTAGCAGGAGCGTTTAGGGGATTTGGCGTTCCACAGGTAACCTTTGCTATGGAAACACAAATGGACATAATTGCTGAAAAACTCGGGATAGATCCAATAGAACTTCGTAAGAAGAATGCGCTACGCCGCGGTGATGTTTCACCTATTGGAAATAAACTTACGACGAGTGTAGGCACGGTGGCTGTATTAGAAGGTGTAAAAGAAACAGATTTGTGGAAAAACAAAGATAAGATAGAAAAAGTTGACAAAGAACGCCCGTGGATTAAACGAGGTTTTGGTTTTGCACTGACTTACCAGGGTACGGGTCTTGGAATTGGCTTGCCTGACTACGGTGGTGCAGTATTGCGTTTTAGAGAAGATGGAGGGTTTATCGTTGGAGTAGGTATCGTCGACTATGGACAGGGCACGGGGACTTCCTATGCTCAAATCGTTGCTGAGGCAATGAAGTGTCCAGTAAATAAGGTTAGCGTAATACTTGGGGATACAGACCTTACGGCGGATTCTGGACCGACGAGTGCATCAAGAGGCGTATATACAGGCGGACGCGCAGCTATTATTGCGTCGAAGAGGATGATGAAAATCTTAAAGGAGAAAGCTGCTGAATTGTTAAGTGTTTCGCCTGAGGATCTGGAAGCAGAAGGTGGATACTTCTATGTAAAGAATCAGCCGGATGTAAGTATTTCTTACGACAAAATTGCTATGGAATTCTTAAAAACGAGTGGTCACTTACCTCAAACTGAAGGTTACTTTCTCATGCCAATTGCAGACATTAAGATAAAAGATGCTTTTGGTTTACCGCATCACATATTTGCATACTCTGGCCACCTGGCTCTCGTGGAGGTTAACACGCTTACAGGGCAGACGAAAGTACTTGAAGGTGCTGAGGTTGTGGATGGTGGAATTGTCGTAAATAGGCAGGGATTTGAAGCGCAGGTTGAAGGTGGCTATGTAATGGGTATGGGATACGGACTCATGGAAGATGTAAAGATAGAAAAGGGAATTTTCAAGACGGTGAATTTTTCTACTTATATAATTCCTACCGTAAAGGACGCACCAAAAAGAATTCAAACTGTACCTGTACACGATCCTGAGGAAACGGGTCCGTACCAGGCAAAAGGTATTGCAGAAACGGTTATGGTTGCAACAGCACCTGCAATTACAAATGCAATTCACAGTGCAACTGGTATAAGGATCTTTAAAATTCCAGCAACGAGCGAGCTTATTTACAATCTTTTAAAGGAGTAAAAGAAGAATGAAAGTACTAATTAAAAATGCGGATGTAATAGCGACATTTGACTCTAAAAATAGAGAAATTAAAAACGGATGGATGTATATCGTTGACAACATCATAAAAGACTTAGGAACGGGTGAACCGCCTGACCTTGAGAAGGATCGTGAAATTTCGGGCAAGGGCATGGTTTTTCTTCCAGGATTTGTTAATGTGCACCATCACTTTTATCAATCTCTGTTTCGCTCGGTTCCTGAAGTTGCGAGTGCTAAACTGTTTGACTGGTTAGTTTTTTTGTACGAAAAGTGGAAAAATGTCGATGAAGAAGCAATTATGATATCAACTGTCGTAGCTACTATGGAATTAATGAAGAGTGGTGTTACGACTACTACCGACCACTTGTACTTATTCCCTAAGGGCCATCCGAATTTAATTGATGCAGAGATGGAAGGTGCTGATATTACGGGTGTTCGTTTCTATGCAACGAGAGGAAGTATGTCGCTGTCTAAGAAAGATGGTGGCCTTCCGCCTGATTCTGTAGTCCAAACTGAAGACGAAATTATAAAGGATTCAATCAGGGTTGTGGAGAAGTACCACGATCCTTCTCCATTCTCGATGCGAAAGGTTGCTCTTGCTCCATGTTCACCATTTTCGGTAACAGAAGACTTGATGAAAGAAACTGTAAAAATTGCTGAACGGTACGACCTGCTGATTCATACTCACCTTGCTGAAACAAAAGACGAAGAGGAATTTTGCCTCGAAAAATTTGGGTTAAGACCTGTAGACTACATGGAGAAGTTAGGATGGCTAAATCCCAGGGCATGGTTTGCTCATCTCGTGCATCTTTCCGATAGTGATATCAAAAAACTTTCCGATAGTGATTCCGGAATGTCGCATTGCCCTACTTCCAATATGAGGTTAGGTTCGGGTATTGCGAGAGTTACCGAGATGAAAGATACGAATATAAGAATAGGATTAGGGGTTGACGGAAGTTCCTCAAATGATACGGGCAACTTCCTTATGGAAATCAGGAATGCACTTTTATTACAGCGAGTTAAGTACGGAGCAGATGCATTAACTCCGAGAGAAGCATTGAAAATGGGTTCCTTTGGCGGGGCTAAGGTGCTAAAAATGGAGAAAGAAATCGGATCTATCGAAAAAGGAAAAGCAGCCGACATAATTGGTTTTAAAACTGACCGTCTCGAATTTGCAGGTGGTCTCGTTGATCCCATAGGCTCGCTCGTGCTGTGTGATGCAAAACAGGTTGACTTCTCTATGATAAACGGTAATGTAGTAATCGAAGATGGACACTTCGTTAACTTAGACGAGGAGGACTTTATTCGTAAACAAAACGATATTTCAAAGAAATTATTGAATTATTAAGGAAAGAATTAGACTTTTATTATAACAATTGGGGGCAAAAGTTACTAAAGTTATGCTCCCAATTGTTTTTTCTTAAAGGATCAAAAAAGAAAAGAAAGCAAAAATCCAGGAGAGTTATAACTATATTGAGGATTTTCTTCTCATAACATAGTAACTAAAGTTATTGCCGCTATCAGTATGTAGAGTAAACTTACAATTACACCCACATGTAGACTGGCCAATCTTTTGAAAAATTTTTTCCTTTTTAACTTTTAGCTAAAATGCATAGGATTTCGGGAAGAAAGAGAAGAAAAAGTTTAATTCGGCTAAAAATAATAAAAAGAAGCATTTTCTACAAAAACTTATTACACCAAAATCAGCCTAAACAAACCCTGTATTTATCAGGTATCTTTCAAAATCGCTAATTTAAGGTACCTTAGAGCGCGATCTTGAGAAAAATCGGGTAAATATACCTGCAAAACGCTTAAAACGCCTTATTTTAGAAGGCAACAAAGCCTGTATTTATCAGTGTTTCTTTGATTCTAGACCAAATTAAATGTGATTTGTCAGGTCATAATTTTCAGAAATCCTTTATTTATATGCATTCTTTAACGACCCAATTTTCCACTTTTCGAACAAAAATTCGTTATTTACCGAGTAGTAATTGATAATGATTTTCAATTATAGTGGCAAAGTTTTCCAGACTTGCGGGAGTCTTGTAGTTTTTAGGTGCACAAATTTACTTTGCCGTACTTTGTATTGTGTTTCGTAAATTTAGACTTTTAAATAGATAAATAAGAATAATAGCTTTATGAGGTGTTGACCGATTTTTAACTGGATTCATCATAGGCCTAAATTGGTTGGAATTCCATACTCTTGCTTCAATAATATAACCACAAACCCTAGAAAATAGTGGATATTCTATTTGTGCTGAATGATTTTTGATTTGTTTGTTACCGTATTTGTGCAGATGAAAACTTGATTTTTGATTTTCCATTTAATGTATACTAAGTATTTAAAAGGTTGAGTTTTAAGTGGAGTAAATATTAGTTTGTTTTTGAAGTGGTGGCGGCGGAAGGATTCGAACCTTCGACACTCCGGGTATGAGCCGGATGCTCTGACCTCTGGGCTACGCCGCCGTTAAATTCGTTTAATTTTTCTTTTTAATCTTCTTTTATTTGCAGTAAGCGAATCTTGCGAGTCGCGAAGAAATTTTTTAATTTTCAACTCAAACTCGTCTTTTCTTTCTTGCTCAATTTCTTCTTTACTTACTCTTCGGACAAAAGTAAGATTAAGCTTACCTTTCTTACCTTTTCCTATTATTCTTACGAGGACCTTTTCGCCTACATTAATAAAAGCATGGGCATCTTCAACAAATTTATCGTCAAACTGTGATATGTGAATCAATCCAACGCCGCCTTCTTCTAATTTCACGAATGCACCATAAGGCATTATCCTAACCACAGTTCCTAATTTCTCGTCTTTACCCATACACCTATATAATATTATTTATTTTTTAAAAAGATGCAATACTTTAACGAAAGTTTTTTCTAAAAAACCATTGGTCGTAGGCTTGTTATTGGCAGGTTTATTCGTATTTGCAAAGTTGAAGTAAATTACTGTTTCTCCTTTTTTTGCAAGCATAAGATTTTCTCTTGCTACTTTCTCGATGAAATCGTCCGTTTTCTCATTTTTAATTTCTACACTTAAGTATTCGTTTTGAACTTTTAATGAGTTAATTCTTGACTCTAAATTCTGCAGTTTATTCTTGTCCTGAATAAAAGAAACAAAGTAAATCACATTAATGAGCGCTAAATAAAATACGAGAGAGAATAAAAAAATCTTTATTACTATGTTTCTCTTTTGCTTCATATCAGTATATTAAGTGATAATTTTATTGTGTCAACTGCCTATCTGTGAGATATGAATGGTAGCATAATCAAATATAGTGATACATATCCTGCTGTTACTGCAGCGAGAGTAAAAGGTATTCCAATTTTTGAAAAATCCCAGAATGATGTTTCGTAACCGTGTTTTCTTAATAATCCTGTTGCAGCAATATTTGTAGATGCTCCAATTGGAGTTAAGTTTCCACCGAGAGTGGCTCCTATCAAAAGACCAAACAGAAATAATTCCACAGGAGCGTGTAATATTATTGCCATACCTCCTGCTATGGGCAACATAGTTGCGACATACGGCACATTGTCTATAAATGCAGAGAAGATAACCGATCCCCAGACGATAATAGTATATCCTAAAAATATACTGCCTTTTGAAAGGCGTGCCAGAAAGTGCGCAAGATCTTTTACTATACCTACATTAATTAAGGCTTTAACTATAAGGAATAACCCAATTAGTAAAATTATCGTGTTCCAATCTACTTCTGCAAAAACTTTTTTGGTAAGTGTAAACTCTTTTTTGAATAGTTCGTAAATAATGCCTACTATCATAAATGAAATACAGACGATGCCGTTTATATTTTTGTACGGGAGAAAGGATACCAACACTAATGTGGCTACCATAGAGAGTGCTAATATTCCGGGAAACCAATCCTTCACTACGGTTTTTTCTTCCAAGTGGATAGGGGTTTTCTCTTTTCTGAATAAGTATAGAAGTACGAGTGCTGCTGCTATTGCGCCTATTTCAGTAGGAATAGCTATACTTAAGTGATGATTGTACCAGAAGAAGTCGAGGAAATTCATGTGTGCATATCCTGCAAGAAGCATTGATGTCGGGTCGCCTACGAGTGTCGCTGCACCCTGAAGATTTGAGGAAACTGCAATTGCTATAATCACAGGTACAGGAGAGATCTTTATTCTTTTACAAATTGAAAATGCAACGGGCGCAACGAGTAAAAGCGTTGAAACATTTTCTGCAAATGCAGAAATAACTCCAGTAAAAACGGCTAGTGCAAAAATTGCCATCTGAACATTTGGCATCTTATCGATGATTTTATCTCCTAATAGTGCTGGAATTTTAGAATCGATTAGTAGAGTTACTACGCCCATCGTGCCGAACAGTATGCCAAGGACATTCCAATTAATTGCTGGTATTACATTCTTTATTGGGATTATTCCGACGATTACGAAGATAAGCGCAGAAATTAGTGCTATTAGGTGTCTTACTTTTGGCTTTAGGACAAGCAAAATATAGGTAATAACGAATATAATTGCCACAAGAATCTTTTTATCCATAAACAATCTCCTGCTAAGTATTTATTATCATCTTATTAGTTGAAAATAGAGACTTTAGCAATATTGGTACGACGATTGCGGAAGTTACGACGTAAAGTACGGTGACGGATACCACTTGCTTTCCTACTATGTCAGGGAATATGTGCATTGAATACGCATAAGTTGCTATTACCAGGGCTACTTCCATCTCGGGCATCATTCCTACTCCAACGCGGATTGCGTCTTTTATCTTAATTCGGCTTAAGAGGGAACCGCTGCTACAACCAACGAACTTTCCAATTGCTGCGAGTATTATTAAAAAGAATAATTTTGGGTCAACTGTGGTAAGCATTTTAAAGTCAAATAGAGAACCAACTTTAATAAAAAAGAATGGAACGAAAACTGCCCGTGCTATGAAATTTATCGGGCCGTCGATTACTTTTTTTTCGTGAGTTGTGCTTAACAAAAGGCCTGCAAAGTATGCACCTGTAATAGGTGCTAGTCCTACTTCTCTTGCAATTACCGCAAAAAACAAGCCAAAACCAATTGCAATAGAAACAATTGCATAAGGAGAGTGCATTTTCTCGTGTGCAAATCGCATAATCTTTTTGGTAGGCCCCATAGCGAATACAGCGATAATTGCTATAAAAATAAGAAATCCTCCTATTAGTCCCCCGATTGTTTGAGTGCCCAGTACAAAGGTAAGAACGAGGATGCCAATAATGTCGTCAATTACAGCAGCGGTAATGATCGTTGTGCCTGCAATTGAGCGAAGCTGCTTCAAGTCCATAAGAGACCGCACTGTGACACCTACGCTTGTTGCCGTAAATATTGCTCCAAGTACCAGAGATTGTCTGGTTGCAAAGTGCATTACCTTTAATCCAAAAACTGTACCAAGGATAAATGGCAGTGTGACTCCTAGGCTTGCCGTAGAAATACCTCTTTTCCCGCTCCGCTTCAAGTCTCCTATGTCTGTTTCTAGGCCTGCAACAAATAGTAGTAAAATAATACCCAGATCTGCGAAAAGGTCGAACGCCTCACCAGTCAGGTGAACTTTATAGGAGAAGGTGTGACCAAAGTAGTACAAGTGTATTGTGGGCACATAGTTCATTGCAAGGGCAAACAAAACTCCAGTGAAGAGTTCTCCAAGGACTGCCATTTGCTTAAGCCGAATCATTCCTTCGCCGAATAGTTTTGAAATAATAAGCGCAAGGGAAAGATCCAGTAAGTCCATACTACTCCGTGTTTCTCCTGATCCAGGCGATGATAATTTCCAGTATGTTTAAGTCACCTATAACATGCATCTCGTCGTCTACTACAGGAAGTTCTTTTAAGCCTTCTCTGTACATCTTTTGAAAAGCGATGTCAAGGGTATCAGTTTCTTTGACATAGACAGGTGGCAGCATAATGTCTTTTGCAGTTACGAGTTCAAGCGGTTTTACAGCCCTGTAATAAAGTAAGTCGTCAGGTATGTATTCGTAGAACAGATATTCGGCAAAGTTTGCAACTGGAATTATGCCAAGAAGTTTATTTTCTTTATTCACTACATATACACTTCTTGTTTTTGGATCTTTGACGATTTCTTTTGCGATAGTCATTACATCGGCATCTTCTGATACACAGGAGGCTTCTTGCGTAATAAGTTTGTGAACGGATCTTACTTCGAGTTTCTTCATCTCTTTATTGCCTTCCTCGTCTCTGGAATTTCACCTGCAAGTTTAAATGTTAGTTGTGTAATTGGTGGTCCTATTACTTCTAATACGAGGGTCGTTGCAACTATCACCGTCATGATGTAATTTCCTGCCTGCGGAAAGTATTCCTTTCCTAATATTGCCATACCAAGTGCAACTCCTGCCTGAGGTACGAGGCCTAAACCTACAAACTTCTTAACTGTTCTTGGTGCTTTGGAGAGTGTTGCTCCCAGTGTTGCACCAAGATACTTTCCGGTAAAGCGCATCAATATGTATGTTGCGCCAATTGCACCAATCGTAAGTATTGCATTTAACTTGAATCCTGCACCGACGAGAACAAACAAGACGAGAAGCAATGGCTCTGCAAAGAATTCGATTCCTTCGAATAATTCTCCTTCTCCTTTTGCGAAGTTTACTGCCACCGTTCCGAGAGCCATGCAGGCAAGTAGCGGTGAATAGTGGAAGTACATTGCAATTCCAGCCGTTAAACTAATAAAACCGAGAGTGTAAATTAGTCTGTATCCTTTTGAACGCACAAATTTAGCAAAGTACGAGAAAACAATCCCGATAATTGCACCAATACCAAGCGTATATACGATTTCCATAACTGCGCCAAAAAGCATTTTTGCAGGAGATATGTTTGCACTTGCTCCAGATTTCATCTGTATTGCAATAATCATTGAAATTACAAAAATGATGAGTCCCCATGCGTCGTCTATTGCTACTGTCCCGAGCAAAACGCTCGTTACTGGCCCTTTTGTCTTATATTGCCTTGAGACCATTAGTGTTGACGCAGGATCCGTTGCTGCGGCAAGGGCTCCAAACAATAATGCCTCGTATAGGGGTTTGTGCATAAATAAAAATACTCCCAGTGTAACAAAAAGCCAGGCACCCGTTGCTTCGGAAATTGAAACGAATAAAATGTGTTTGCCTGTTTTTTTAAAAACTGAGTAAGAAAAGTTTCTTGATATCATAAATGCAACAATGCTGAGCACGAAGTTTGCAATGATGTCGGTATGATTTAAAAAATTTTTAGGTACAAGGTTAAATACAAATGGTCCTATAAGTATACCCATTATGATGTAGCCAGTTACATAAGGTAATTTTATCTTTTCGATAAGTATTGCTGCTATCAATCCGAGAATGAGCATTACACCAAGTGAAAATATTACATTCATAACAATTCGCCTCCCGTAAACTAAAAATCAACGATTATAATATAGGATGTTTTGCAAAAAAATAAATACTTTGTATAATATACTTTCGTGAAAAAGATAAAAAAAATCGTCTCGCTTTTAGCATTTATAACTTTTATAATGACCTTCGTGTTTGTATTCAGCAGACCTGTTTTATCAAAAACTGATCGTGCATCAAATAAGTACATTTTGAATGGCCTGATTATTTCCGGGATTCCTTCATCTGACCTTATTTCTAAGACTAACGGGCCTGTTTTTGTTGGCCTTGAAAAGGTTGATAATGCATACGACTTAAGATATTCCGAGAGCTTTGATAGTTCAAACTCGATACCTTTATTTTCGCAAGTAAACTTATTTTCTACTCAGTTTATCAGTAAAAATGCACTTACTGTGGAAGCACTTCAAAAAATGTACAAGAACCTTCCCGAAGGTGACGACTTTGATAAGGAAAAAATAATCGCCACTGTAAACTCTCTTTATGTGGATAGATACGGGAATCCTTTGGTTACATCCAAAAAAGTAGGCTCGGAAGTTCAAATTACATACAAAAAGATTAGTACCGGGAGAGGTAGCAGTCTTATTCCTATAAGAAATGTCAGAAAAAGCGATAAAGTAAAGACTTTCTTTCTTTTGAATCCTTATGCGACTCCCAGAAATGAAAGACTGAACAAATTTGACTTCGAATACGCATACGACATTAATCCTGTTTTTTTCAACACGGTAGCTTTGAGAGAAAAAAGTGAAAGTTCTCGTATAGACTTCTCCGGATTTTACATTGACATACCTAACACTACTAACGAAAAATTTACAAAAGTTATGGAGAACTCTCTTAAACGCTTCTATAAATTTGTTCATTCAAAGAAGAAAATACTCATCGTTGAGAATTTAACTGAAAATAATTATCAACTTGGACGATATGCAGACATTGTTGGCATTCAGTATGACGGGAACCTGCAGTTTTTAGAAAGCGTTCGAAGAGAATTTCCTGATAAAGTAATTTTTGCGCTCATCAATAGTGACTTCTCACAATCCAATGTAAAAAATATTTTACAAAATCTATCTCTGTTCGGAATTTATCCAGAGTTTGGTAAAGATTCAAAAACGGGAGACTTTCTTTATTATGAACCACAGTTTCAGAAAGACTTAAGCATAATAAATTCTTACATTGAATGGATAACAGCAGAGAACGGATTAACTTTCAAACGATTTTACGCAAAAGACGGCTTTAAAATCTCTGAGTTCTCTAATGACAGAGCCCTTATGTACTTTGTTAAAGGCAAAGGAATCTGTACTTTGCATCCTGATGTATCTGGTATAACACGATATTCCGACTTAATAAGCGGTAAGCAATTTGTTTTAAAAACTGGAGAAATAAGTATACCAGTAAGTTCGGGCACTTTTATTATAGGATATAAACCTGATTCACCTATACAATTTCTGGGCGTATTGCCTGAATCTCAAAGTGGCGTCGTTAACATTTTATTCCAAAATTTCGCTAACAAAAAACAATCTGCAAATATTGCGATAACGACTGATGGCAAGACCGCTCTTAAGGAAAGTGAAAATTATTTTCTTCCAGAAGCACAAAGAGTATTAAGTGTTAGATTTAAAAGTGGTGTTCTAAAAATTTTCGTTAACCGTAACGATGTTTTTACGATTAAAGTTAGACAAAACTTTAATACTTCTCCTTACTTGTTTTTAACGCTTCTTCTGGCTCTTGCCCTTTTATGGTCGTATTCTGATAAAATTGCAAGATACATTAAAAGGGGTATTTCTGTCAAATTGTTTTTATTGTTAATCTTTGTTGTAGGTTCTAGTTTAATTATCTTAAATACATATCTTATTCACTATTCCCAGAGGGTGTTTCTTTTTATGTTGTTTGGAATTTATTTTATTTTTTTGGGACTGTACGACTATGCATTTATAAAGGATTCGTTGCGCTGGTCTGCTGTTTTCTTTGCATTTGGCTTTGCGGTTAATTTTTTGGAACACAAAACGCTTATGCCAAAGTTCTTTTACGGAATTATGCCATATCAGCGATTTGATTGGGTATTATTTATAGCACCGTGGGTTCTTCTACTGGCAGCGTTTGCCGTGTACGGAAACAAGCGATTCATAAAGTCGGAAGTTATTCTGATTATTCTTTCCCTTGCTGGCCCTGTGTTTTTCTTTACCCCGAAGATAAATCCTATGGTTCTAAAGTTAACGCTTGCTAATTCGTATCCGCTCGCCATCGTGGCTATTGGAGGTGGAGTTTTAGCAGTACTTCACAAAAAGAACTTTGCTCCGTATCTTGCTCTGCTTTTTGTAATAACGGGACTTTACTTTGGTTCGGTGTATGCAAGCAATGCTTTTTATTCTCAGTATGTATTCTCACACTCATCACTCGTGAAGTCTGTTATTTTAAAGGATTTTTTTATGCTTATATCGCCATTTTACTTTATAGCGTTGCTGCACCACAATATTGCAAAAACCAGTCCAAGAGTTTCTATAAATAAATTTGTTATAACTTTTCTATTTATCGTTATACTTGCAGCACTTTACTCTATGTGGGGATTTAATGTGCACTGCAGCACTACGATAGAGCGTATATTTGCAATGCCTATATACATTTTGATTGAGTTTCTTTTATCAATGATACTAATTCAGCCTTTAAATAAACATACGGAAGTTTAACGCTTTAGTTTAATACTTTATTTACACTCAAATATATAGAAAAAATATATTGAAAATAAGTGAAAATTTTCTATAATTTGGATACGGAGGTGAAAGATGGCGAAATATAAAATTACTCAAGACAGAGATGCATGTATTGGTTGCGGAGTTTGTGCATCCATTTGTCCAGAAAATTGGAAAATGGACGACGATGGAAAAGCAAGTCCTATCTCTTTTGAGTCGGATGCGGATTGCAACAAGGATGCCGCAGAGAACTGCCCTGTTCAGTGCATCCATGTAGAGGAAGTAGGATAGTTTGATAAGGGCGCGAAAGCGCCCATTTTTCAGAAAGAGAGTGGAAAGGAGGTTTTTATGAAAGAAGTTTACGAAGTAAGAATGCATGCGCGTGCAGGTCAGGGTGCAAAATCTGGTTCCCAGTTGCTTGCAGAAGCAGCATTTAAAGAAGGTAAATGGATTCAGTCATTCCCGGAATACGGTTCGGAAAGGCGTGGTGCTCCTACTGTATCATATACGCGTATTTCTGATAAGAGGTTAAGAACACACGAGCCCATTGTAAATCCAGATGCAGTGCTTGTTTTCGACCCGGGTCTCGCAAGGACCATTGATGTAACGAGTGGACTATCGGAGGAAAGTGGCATACTAATTGTTAACACGACTGACTCAGTGGACGAAGTTAAAAAACAAACTGGATTTAACGGAAAGGTTTATACTCTTGATGCAACAGGCATATCACTTGACTTACTTCACATTGATGCGCCCAATGTACCTATGCTTGGCGCTTTAATCAAAGTTACGGGTATTGTTAAACTTGAATCTCTCGAGGAAGTTATAAAGGAACACTTCCTTGAAAAACTAGGAGAAGAAAAAGTTAACAAAAATATTGAAGGGCTCAAAAGAGCTTACGAGGAGGTATCAAAATGAGTGAGAAAAAGGGTTGGAAGGAATTGATGCGAGGCTCAGATCTTCCACCTGCATCGTCCCTTGAATATAAAACTGGATCGTGGAGGACTCTCAGACCTGTATGGGATCCTGAAAAGTGTACGCATTGCATGTTCTGTGTTGCATATTGCCCTGATATGGCTATCCCGGTAAAAGTAACAGAAGAAGGCGTAAAGGGCTTTGGCGCAAGAATTTACAAAGGAACTGTTAGATTAGAAACAAATTTTGATTATTGTAAGGGGTGTGGAATTTGCGCGCAGGAATGCCCTACTCATGCAATCGAAATGATTAGAGAAGAAGAAGCCGTAAAGGGCTCGAAATAGGAGGTGTAGGATGAGTACTTGGAAAGCATTAACTGGAGCACAGGCTGTTGCTGAGGCGATGAGGCAGGCAAATCCTGATGTGGTAGCAGCATATCCCATTACACCTCAGACGCCAATTGTTGAGCAGTTTGCATCGTTTGTAGCAAATGGCATTGTAGATACAGAGATGATTCCTGTAGAATCTGAGCATTCTGCAATGTCCTGTACTGTGGGTGCAGCTGCTGCAGGTGCAAGAGCAATGTGTGCAACCGCGTCTCAGGGGCTCGCCCTTATGTGGGAAGTCGTTGCTGCAGTGCCTGGATTAAGATTACCTATCGTAATGCCTATTGTAAACAGAGCACTTTCTGCTCCTATTAACATTCATTGCGACCACTCAGACGCAATGGGTGCAACGACAATTGGTTGGATACAAATTTACTCTGAGAATGCTCAGGAAGCTTACGAAAACACGCTTCTTGCAATAAGGCTTGCAGAGCATAAAGATGTATTATTGCCAGTCATGGTTATGCAGGACGGTTTCATTATAAGTCACGGTGTTGAGAATGTTGAAGTTTTTGACGATGAAGCAGTAAAGAACTTCGTTGGAGAAAGGAAACCTGACAGATACCTTCTTGATGTAGACCATCCTTATACGATTGGCCCTCTTGCTTTACCTGACTACTACTTTGAAATTAAACGCCAGCAGGAAGCGGCAATGGAAAATGCTCTGAAAGTTTATCTAGAAGTGGGCAAAGAACTTTCAAAGATTTCAGGCCACGATTATCCATACTTTGAAGAATACAAGACAGAAGACGCGGAAGCCGTTATCGTAATACTTTCTTCTGCTGCAGGAACTGCCAAGGATGCTGTAGACGAGCTACGCAATGAAGGCAAAAAAGTTGGTCTTGTTAAGCCGAAATTGTTCAGGCCCTTCCCTTACAGAGAAATGCGAAAGGCTCTAGAAAAATTTAAGGCAATCGGCGTGCTTGACCGGTCAATGGCATTTGGGGCTTATGCACCGCTTTACACAGAAGTGAGAAATGCTTTGTTTGAATCTGAAAATAGGCCTAAACTCCAGAGTTACATATTTGGACTTGGTGGAAAAGACATCTTTAAGTCAGATATCAAAAAAGTATTTGACGAATTGCTTTCAGGCAATCTGAATCCTGAAGAGCAGAGATACATAAGGTTAAGGGGGTAACGATATGGCTACATTACAAGAGATAATGGCAAAACCGGTTGGCCTTGCATCAGGGCACAGAATGTGTGCAGGGTGCGGCATTGGCGCGATTGTAAGGACTGTGCTTGCTGCCTCTGACAAACCGGTGATTGTTGCAAATGCGACGGGTTGCTTGGAAGTTGTAACGACGATTTATCCTTATTCAGCGTGGAAAGTGCCGTGGATCCATCTTACTTTCGAGAATGCGGCAGCAGTAGCAAGTGGAATTGAAACGGCATATAGAGCGCTAAGAAAGAGAGGAAAAATTGATAAGGATGTTAATATTATCGCATTTGGTGGAGATGGTGGAACATATGACATAGGGTTCCAGGCACTTTCTGGTGCACTTGAACGAGGACACAGGTTTTTATATGTGGTATACGATAACGAAGGTTACATGAACACAGGTAACCAGAGAAGTAGTGCAACTCCGTTTGGTGCAAGCACTACGACAGTTCCTGCGGGTACTAAGAGTTTTGGTAAGCCTCAGTGGAGGAAAAATATCGTAGAGATTGCAGCTGCACATAGAATCCCTTACGCTGCAACTGCAGCAAATCACAACATAATTGATCTATACAATAAAGCGAAAAAAGCTCTTTCACAGGATGGGCCTTCTTTCCTTGCCGTTTTACAGCCCTGCACGACTAACTGGAAGTACGACCCAGCGCTTACTATGACATACTCAAAACTTGCCGTAGAAACTAACTTCTGGCCTCTTTACGAGTTTGATCACGGTAAACTTCACATTAACTATAAACCAAAAAACAGAAAACCAATTGAAGAATTCTTAAAAGGACAGGGTAGGTTTAGACACCTCTTTAAGCCGGAAAACAGACCTATTATCGAAAAGATGCAGAAAATGATAGACGAAGAGTGGGAAAGGCTTTTAAAACTTGAAGAATCTGGAGCGGTTTTATAGGTTATTTTTATTTCGTCTCGTTTTTAGCCCCGCTTAAAAATCGTATGCGGGGCTTTTTGATTTCTATTTAGTTTATGCTATTTTATAAGTGGAGGATAAATTTATGAGTAAGATCATTGCCGCGTTTGGTTTAAAAAACGATAATGAATTAACGGATAAGCACTTTGGAGACTCTATTTATTTCGATGTATACGAGTTGACGGAAAATAGCATAAAGTATATAAAAAGAATTAACAATGTGAAGGTAAAGGAACGGATGCACGGTGATCCTAATAAAGCCGGCATAATTGGAGAGTTACTTAAAGAAGCAGATATTCTCGTCGCATTTAGGATGGGGTCCAATATTCTGCGAATGAAGAAAAGATTTGTTCCCGTAATTATAAATACTAAAGATATTAAAAAGGTTGAGAAAACTTTGATATTAAACTTCGACAAAATTTCAAAAGAAGTGAGTAGAATAGGAGATAAAAATTACATAACTTTAAAAATTAAGGAGGATTAAATGGAAAAGAAGGCTGAAATTGGAGTTTTTGGAGGTTCTGGTTTTTACTCATTCCTGGATAATGTAAAGGAAGTAAAAGTAGAAACGCCGTACGGTGCACCTTCGGACCTCATTGCAATTGGAGAGTACGCTGGAAGAAAAGTTGCATTCTTGCCAAGACACGGAAAGTTACATCAGTATCCACCCCATAAGATTCCCTACCGTGCAAATCTGTGGGCTATGAAGTCGTTAGGAGTAACTCGTATTATTGCGCCTACTGCTGTTGGAAGTTTGCAGTCTAACATTAAAGTAGGAGATTTTGTCGTAACAGATCAATTTATTGATCGCACATCTGGTCGTGAATGCACATTTTACGACGGCCCAATTACCACGCATGTAAGCCTTGCCTATCCTTATTGTCCTGAGCTAAGAAGTATTGCAATCGATGTGCTTAGCGAAATGAAGTTGCCTTTTCATCCAAAAGGTACAGTGGTCGTAATACAGGGACCGCGTTTCTCTACAAAAGCAGAAAGCGAGTGGTTCACTAAAATGGGATGGGATATTATAAATATGACTCAGTACCCGGAAGCAGTACTTGCAAGAGAACTCGAAATGTGCTATGTGAACATTGCGGTCGTAACGGACTACGATGCGGGTATAGTTGCTGGTGGAGAAGTGGAGCCTGTGACTCAGGAAATGGTAGCACAAAAGTTTGTTGAAAATACAGAAAAATTAAAACACATTATTAAACGGATGATTGAAATTATCCCTAAAGAACGGCACTGCAAGTGCGGTGAAGCATTAAAAGAGGCACGGGTTGGAGAGTAAGTAGTGTTACCATTAAGAGATACTCAGGAAATAAGCATTTTCCCGGTCGTTACCATTGGTATTATCGTAGTAAATACGCTTGTATTTATTGCAATGTACATACATGCCTATTCTTCTCCTAATCCTACTTATGCTTTAAACTTAGTTTATGTGAGATATGGTCTCGTTCCTTACGAAATAACGACCGGGCACCTCATATATCCAACTATTAGGCCTGTTTGGGCTACTTTTTTTACATCTATGTTTATACACGGCGGATTTATGCACATTTTAGGAAACATGTGGTTTTTCTGGATCTTTGGGAACAATGTAGAAGATTACTTCGGCAGTTTTTTGTTCTTAATTTTTTACCTGCTAGGAGGGATTGTTGCAGCTATTACTCAGATAGTAATTGGTCCCCTCTCAAAGATTCCTGTAATTGGTGCAAGCGGAGCAATTGCTGCTGCAATGGGCGCTTATTTTTATTTGTTTCCTCGATCAAATATCAGAACACTTATTTTTGTAGTATACTTTATTACTTTTGTAGATATTCCTGCCTCAATCTTCCTCGTGTTGTGGTTTCTTATGCAGCTTATACCAGGACTTAGTTCTTTTGGTGCTTCTCAAGGCGTTGCCTTTTGGGCACACATTGGAGGCTTTATATTCGGAATTATATTTGCAGCAGTTGTTAAAAAGATGAAAGAAAGTGGTAGTTACGGATTTTGATGATATTAAAACAAAGATTGACATATTGGAAAGTAGGATATCCGAAATGGAGCACCTTCTGGATGCTTACTTTCCTTTTTCAATCGAGAAACTTTTGGAAATTAGAGGGTTGGAAGTTGTTCGTACTGCAGAAAAAAAGTACTTTTACCAAGAGAATTATTTGTTTGAGTTATTCAAAAGCTACTACTTCAGACGCATTCTTCACGATGTACTGACACTTGAAGTAATTGACGGCAAAGCAATTGAGAAACTTTCTAAAAAATGGGGCGATTCAGTCACTAAGGAACTCGAGTTAATTGCAGAATTTGGATTTGCTAAGAAAACTAAAGACAGTATTTTTATAAGTAATTATCCAGTTTCTTATCTTGGCGAATTACTGGAGTGGTTTATCGGAAAATTCTTGGGCGACATTCTACACCTTGAAGTTATGACTGGAGTAAGAATAGGTGGTCTGGACAGCGGAGGAGATGTAGATGTACTTAGCCGTATAGGAACAAAACTCATTGCAATTGAGTGTAAAGAAAGCCCGCCAAATAATGTACCCGTTTCAGAAATGCAGGCAATGCTCTTTAGAAAGACTAAAATAAAACCCGACATTTTTATTTTTTTAATAGATACAACACTTTCTATAAATAGAAATATTCTGGATAATCTCAGGTGGATTACTAGGAGTAAATGTATAAGGGTGCACGAAGGTGTATACAAATTTGACGATAATTTGTTTGTCGTGAGCGCAAAACGCAGTTTACTGCACAATTTAGAGATAACAATAAGAGAGGGTATTAATGGGCTATGGCTTCATTAAATCTGCAGTGATGTGCTTTCCGGAGGAAGAATTCTTCTCTGTGCGAGATTTTACACTTCACAATTTTGCCTCGGTAGTTAATAGAGAAAAAGCAATCAAGCAATTCGATAGATTGAAAGAAACTCTGCTTCAGATTGGGGTGGATGTACAGCAAGTAAAGGAGTTAGAAGGTCATCCCAATTCTGTATTTACGCGAGATACTGCAGTTATCCTAAAGGAAGGATTTATAAAGTTAAGAATGGGTTTACTTTCTCGAAGAGGCGAAGAAAGTTGGATGTCCAACTTTCTACATAGTCTTGGAATACCGGAAATTGCAGAGGTTAAAGCACCGCTTACCGTTGAAGGTGGAGATGTAATTGTAGGAGATAACTTTGCCTTTATCGGGGTTTCATCCCGAACGAACAGAAAAGGAGCACAATTTATTTCGTCAATTCTTGGAAAGTTAAACTATCAAACGGAGATTGTTAAGTTTTCTGGTCCTTACTTACACCTTGGTGGAGCAATGAGCCTTGTTGGTAGAGATTCTGTTTTGTACTGCAAAGGGGCAATTCCGGAAGGTATGATTGGAAAATACGAATTAAACTTAATACCTATTGAATGCAATGAATTCATTGGAGGGAATGTAATTGGCGTTGACGAAAAAAATGTTATTGTGTCTGAGAATAACAATGTAGCGGCTGAAGCGCTTGCAATTCACGGCTTTGCAATTCATCTTATTGATCTCAGCGAATTTGTTAAAGGAAACGGAGGCCCAAGTTGCATGATTCTTCCCGTTAATCATTAATTTGCAAAAATTTATACAGCAGTTAAAATTGCTTGGAGGAAAAAATGAAAAATATAATTCTTGATTACGACGATTACAAGGTGTTAATACCTAAAAAACCAGATCTCAAGAAGCTTTATGTGGAGATTACAAATCTGTGTAATTTGAATTGTAAGATGTGTTTCAGGCGGTTCTGGAAAGACAAATTAGGAGAGATGAGTTTTGAGAACTTTAAAAAAATTTTTGTACAATTGAATGACTTTCCAGATTTGAAAACGATTTATCTTGGCGGCATCGGAGAACCTACGATACATCCAGACTTCCTGAAGATTGCAAGCATGGTTAAAAATGCAGGATACAGACTGGAATTTGGGAGTAACGGTACAAAACTTGCAGAAATGGCCGACGACTTAATTAATCTTGGAGTCGACAAAGTTATGGTTTCTATCGATGCACCTGATCCTGCAATATATAGAGACATCAGAGGAACTGATTTTATGAGTGTTGAAGAAAATGTTATGCGCTTACAGGAGCGGAAAAAGGCGTTAGGAAAGTACCTCCCGGAGATAGGCATTGAGGTCGTCATAATGAAGAGCAATGTTCACCTGCTTCACGGTATTCTTCCGCTTGCACACAAATTGGGCGTAAATCACATTTTATTTTCAAACTTAATGCCTTTCAGCAAGCAATTGTCAAAAGAAATTATATACGACGGTTCTGTAGATTACGAATTGCTCGTAGATTCACTTAATGCAGATATCGGAAAGTATAAAGTAAAACTGCAATTTCCTAAATTTAATTTGCAAACAGATCGCGTGTGCCAGTTTATAGAAAACAAGTCTGCCGTAATCAGATGGGATGGAGAAGTTGCCCCCTGTTATAGATTTTTGCACAGCTACACCGAGTATATATACGGAAGAGAAAAAGATGTTAATTCGTATTCGTTTGGAAATGTTTTTGAAAAGAAATTGCTCGACATCTGGACGAGCAGGGAATACGAATCTTTCAGATATAGAGTGAAAAATGCAATTTACCCATCCTGTACGGATTGCTCTTTGAGAGATTACTGCGACTTCACAAAGAATACAGATCTGGATTGCTGGGGAAATAATCCTTCCTGTGGGGATTGTTTATGGGCAAGAGACCTTATTCAGTGCCCGTAAGTTGAGAAACTTATCCGCCCCCGACTGGTGGAAAAATAGTAAGTTTGTCTCCTTCTTTTAAGGGTGTGTCTTTCTTTTGCAAAAAAACGATGTTGCGTCCATTTACGAGATATATGTAGTCGTCTTTTAATTCTCCATTCTCTCCGATTATTACATTGGATAATTCAGGATAAAGTTTTATAAGATTATCTATTGCTTCTTTTACGGTTTTTGCTTCTATGAAAACTGTGTCTTTACCAATTATTTCTTTCAGTGTTGCATACAATTTTACTTTTACTTTTCCCATTTTAACCACCTATATCAACATTATAAGGATTCCAGAAAGAAGTGCAATTGCGCCCCCAAAGTAAAATGGTGCACTTGGAGCGATATATTGATACAAAACGCCTGCTATTATAGAAGCAGGAAGCGCCATAATCCCTACTCCGAAACTGTAAATTCCATATGCAGTGCCTCTTGAACTTTGCTCAGGAACAAGGTCTGATACAAAAGCCTTTTGTGCACCTTCGGCAAAAGCATAATAGATTCCATACAGTGGATAAATTACAAAGAGTAAAGAGGGAGATTTTGTTAAAGCAAATCCTAAGTAACTTAAAGCATAGAGCATATATCCTATAACAATAGTTCTTTTTCTTCCGATTTTATCTGATAATGCCCCGAGGGGTGTAGAAAGTAGCCCATAAACAATGCTGTGGAGAAACCAGAGGAGAAGGATCGTCGTTGCAAGTAACCCTAATTTACCTGAATACATAGTAATGAATGCATCAGAACTGTTTCCTATCGTAAAGAGCATTATAATGATAATGTAAAAATAGAATCTCTTTCCAAGGCTAAATTTTGACTTTGCACGCTTCTTCTTTACAAAGCTCTTAAATTCTTTTTCCTTTACGAGCAGAATCAGAGTAACTGCAATAAATGCTGGAATAAGTGCTGCTTTAAACACGGCATTGTAGTTTGTTTTGCCAAATTTGTCCAGTACCCATATACCGAGAAGAGGTCCTACTGCAGCACCCAGAGTATCCAGTGCGCGGTGAAAACCAAAGTATAGCCCTCTATTCTTTTCGTTCGTATACGAGGAAATAAGAGCATCTCTTGGGGCAGTCCTGATTCCTTTTCCTACTCGCTCGAGCGCGCGTATCCATAGAACTGCAACTGGCGTGCGGACGAACGGCAAAAAACACTTCGTAACCGTCGACTCAAAGTAGCCCAGGAAAGCAAACCACTTTCTGCTGCCCATTCTGTCTGAAAAGTACCCAAAGAAAATTTTAAGAAGAGAAGCTGTACTCTCTGCTATACCTTCTATTACTCCTATAAATGCTCCGCCTGCACCTATGGATTCTAAAAATAGCGGGAGGACTTTAACGATCATCTCAGAGGAAACATCGTTAAAGAAACTAACAAACCCAAGAATAATAACATTCCTATTGAGTTTTATCATCTACTACCCCTATGTACTTGTATCCTGAAAATTCTTTTGCAATTTTAACGAATTCTGGATCTTGCAAGAAGTCTAAAACAAATCTTACTTCCTTTCTTTTTAAATCATTTTTTAAGATAACGAGATCGTACTGCTCTTCTTTTACTGGAATAAAGTCAAGGCCGAGAGCATCTGCAACATACTTTATTCCAATCCCACAGTCTGCACCACCTAACTTTACATTGTTTGCTACTGCAAGATGGGTAAACTCCTCGTGTTCGTATCCATTTATAGACTCAGGGCTAATACCGTTTTTTGGGAGCAGATAATCCGTAATCACTCTTGTGCCAGAACCCCTTTGCCTATTTACAAATGTAATGTCTGGACGGGCAATGTCGCAGATTGTGCGAATGTTTTTCGGGTTTCCTTTTTGAACGATAATACCCTGGCTTCTCAAAGAAAAGTGCACGAGAACAAACTCTTTTTTAAGATACTTATTAAGAAAAGGTATGTTGTACACCTCACTTTTTTCGTCAAATAAGTGTGCTGCTGTAATACTGCACTCGCTTCGCGACATAGCAAGTAAACCGCCTAGGCTTCCACTGTTAATAATTCCTATGTTGAATGAAGGCACTTTCTTTTTTATAAAGGAAAAGTATCTGATAAGCAGAGGATCATTGCTGCCTATAAAAAGAATCTGGTTTCTAATGTCTCTGCTATCCTTAAGCATTTCTATGTCTACCCTGCTATTTGTTTCTATACCCTCGCTGTCGAAAGGGATTTTTAGCAATCCGTCCGCATTTGAAACAGAGGATAAAACACCAGCACCTTTTTTGAGGGGGACGGCCACGATTTTATTCTCTACATTGCCTAATTTTACGCGAATAAATTCTGTAACGCCTATCTTAGATGTGATAGGTCTGCGTACAACTGCTTTCATTTTTTTTGTTTGCGGCACATTTCTGCCCTGCATTTTGTAAAGCGCATATTTTAGAAATATGTGTGAGATAATAAAAGAAGAGACGGGGAAGCCAGGCATTCCAATTGCAGGCTTTCCGTTAATTGTGCCAAGAATTACAGGTTTTCCTGGTTGAACCGAAATTCCGTGGACGCGAATTTTTCCCATATCTTTTATTACACTTGCCGTTAAGTCTTTTGTTCCCTTAGCAGAGCCGCCTATAATAATAACGATATCTACATCGTTAATTTTACTTTCAATAAAAGCTTTGATTTTCTGCTCGTCGTTAGGAAGAATTTCAGAAATAAGTGGGATTGCGTTTGCTTCCTTTACAAATGATGCAATCATATACGAATTCGTATCTACGATGTTTCCTATCTTCAGTGCTTCTCCAGGTTTTTTAATTTCTTCTCCTGTGGGAACGATAAGCACTTTAAGTTTTCTGTGTACCTTTATTTTTGCGATCCCCCCTGCAAGCAGTACGCCTATGTGTGCATTTGTGATTACTTCGTTAGGATATATAAGCGGCTCTTTTATGCCGATGTCTTCACCGATAAGGCGGACATTTTTATACGGAGAAATAGACTCAAGAATGCGAAATTTGTTATCTTTAATTTCTACATCTTCAATCATAATTACGGCATTAAAACCTTTTGGCATTGGGTCGCCGGTGTTTACGCATATTCCCTCTTTTCCTAATTCCAGAATTTTTGGCGTGCTCAGTGAAGCACCGTTTGTAATGCGGGCATCTACCGCAATGCCGTCAACTGCAGACGCCGTATAAAATGGGGAGGATTGTTTAGAATAAACCGTTTCAAAAGCGATTCTGCCGAGTGCGTCCTTAACAGGTATAACTTCTGGTTCAAGATTTAGCGGATAATTAGATTTGTCTAAAATGTTTTTCCAGATTCGTTTTGCCTGTGTAAGGTTCTTCTTGTTAAGGAATATTTCGCGTTTTACCATAAGATTACCTCCACCTTCCCCCCTTTTGTTAATCCCTCGCTCATAAGCGGAATCATAATTATTCCTGAACCATCAATAAAAACACTAATAAATGCAGATTCTGAGAAAATAGGCTCTGCAAAAAATTCGTTATTTCTTTTTATTAACCTTACTACTATAAATTCCTCCCTGCCTTTCCTTGATGGTACATTCGCGTTAAGAGTAGCAAATACAGTGTACTTTTTGAGTTTTAAGCCAATTTTTTTTGCAATTAAAGGGACAACCACATACTTAAAAACGAGAAAAGAAGCCAGCGGGTTGCCCGACAGCCCCACGATTAACTTTTGATTTACTACTCCAAAAACGGTAGGCTTTCCAGGTGAAAGGTGGAGTCCGTGAATGAGCACGCCAGGTTTTCCTGCTTTATTTATTACGCTAACCGTAAAGTCAAAACTGCCTTTACTCGTTCCTCCGCTCATAATCACGATATCATTTTCTGAAAGGGCTTTGTTCAGGGCTTTCTGGAGTTCGCCTTTGCTGTCTTTTACAATACCGTAGAATTTAGGAGAAAATATTGCAGAGTTGAGTGCTTCTGAAAAGACGGCATATCCATTAATGTCGTATATTTTGCCAGTTTTGAGCGGGCCACTATCCACGAGTTCGTCTCCTGTTGAAATAATCCCAATCGATATTTTATTAAAGACTTCTACTTCCGTTAAGCCAAACCCTCTTAAAAGTACTACTTTTTGAGGCGTTATCCGGTCGCCTTTTTTCAGTATTACTGCGTCTTTTTTGATGTCTTCGCCCACTTCAATGAGATTTTCGTGTGGGGAAACGGAACGGAAAACAAAAACTTCGTTTTTTTGAACTTGTGTATGTTCGATCATTACGAGGCTGTCAGCGCCATCAGGCACCACTCCTCCGGTTGGAACATACACAGTTTCCCCTCTCTTTAGCTTCTCTTTGCAGGATTCTCCGATTTTTAGCGTAGAAATCAGGCGTAAAGGAACCGGGTTTGAGGGAGATGCGCCTAAGACATCTTTTGAGTGAACCGCAAAACCGTCTACGAGCGATTTTCTAAAAGACGGTATGGAAAAAGCTGCTTTATAATCTATTGCGGAAAATTGATTTACTGCATCCTGAATTGAACAAGTTTCCTTACCAATATTAACTGAGAATTTATCTAATAGTATTTTTTCTAAGTCAGAGCGCTTTTTTACCTTGAGGTATTTTTTATCCATTGTTCAATTTCTGGCAGAGCATCCTCTACTTTTGCGTTTATGGGAAGCGTGCACTTTGCAAAAATCGGAGCTGATGGGTCTGAGTTTACAGCGATCACATACTTTGCATTTACGCCTGATAGGTGTTGTATTGCCCCAGAAATGCCCAGCGCTATGTAAATTTCCGGGCTGATAGATATGCCAGAATCGCCAATTACTCTATTCAGGGGCAATAGTCCCGTATCGGCAACAGGTCTCGTGCAGCCAATTTCTGCGTTTAACTCCTTTGCAAGGTGCTCTATTTTTGGTATTTGCGACTTTTTTACGCCCCTGCCTATGCCGATTACGATGCGCGCATTTTGAAGAGGATTTGTTTCTTTTTCACTTCTTTCAATTAAATGCACATCGTCTGAACGGCAAACTTCTATCATTTTGGGTTCGGATTTACTACGATATTCAACGCTTTCATTGCTTTTTAAAATCATAAGTGCTGGCCTGGAAGTTGCGTAAACTTCTGCTTCTAAGTTTTCCCACCCAGGAACGAGTCCTATGATTTTATCGTCTTTTATGTATATTCTCGTGCTGTGTGAAATAAGGCCGAGTTGCTTTTTGCCTGCAAAGTATGCAGCAGATTCTCTAATTAGTGTTTCGTCAGCAAATATTATAAGGTCTGCGTCTACTTCTTTTGATACATCATTTATAAATTTGTAGCCTTCAATTGGTGTCTGTATGTCCAGTGACGGAATAAAATTTGCACAGTCTTCGCACTTCGAGAAAGAAGCAGTAACGACATCGTTAGAAATAGATTTTGCACTTTCTATTACGCCGTTATTTTTATTAAAGAATACCAATATTTTCATAGCACACCTGCCTTTGAAAGAAGTTCCACAAAGTTCTTTCCTATTTCGGTTGTTACGAGTTTTTCGTTTTGTTTAATTTCGTTCTGTATTAAGGATAAAACTGCCGTGCGCGCACCTTTCAATCCGCAGAGGCTTTCGTCTAACTGCAATTCAGAATTTGAAAATACTTCGACTTTCTTTTGTTCAAAGGTTTTTAACGAGAATAAATTTTCCGAAATCCCGAAGTTTGCAGAGTCACTTATTGAGGCAACAAATTTTCCCTGCATTTTAAATGTTTCCTCATTCTGTTCTGTAATTCTTTTTACTTCGTCCTTTCTTATAGAAACAATGTGGCTTAAAAACGGAACGCCAAGGAATGCGGCAATCTCTGCAGAAGCCTGTCCTGTTGCACCATCCACAGAATAATCGCCAGTAAATACGATGTCGAAGTCTTTTTCGACTTTTTTAATTGCACTTGCAAGAACGAATGCCGTTGATAGTGTATCTGCCCCTGCAAAAACTTTATCAGAAATAAGGATTACTCTGTCAAACCCAAATTTAAAAAGCGACTTCAAAACAGTTTCTGTGTTTGGAGGACCCATAGAGATTGCAATAAGATTACTTCCAGGGTTTTCTTCTTTTAGTTTTCTTGCTTCTTCTGCAGCAATTAAATCGGTCGGATTTAGAATGAGCTTTACATTTGTCCTCTCTATCCTTTTAGTTTCTTTATTGAAAACAATTTTTTCAGGTACAACCTTTACTGTGACGACTAATTTCATTTTCCCTCCTCACTTTTAAATAACACTTTAAACGCAAACGAAACGATGTGGTGCAGGCGGGCAAAACGCGTTGGCTGGATAATCATCCTGTAGAGCCATTCAAGGCCAATGTTTTGCACGAACTTCGGAGCGCGTTTTACATGCCCGCTCCAAACATCGAAGGAACCTCCTACTCCAATTGCAACAGGCACATTAAGTTCGTTCTTATGCCTGGCAATCCATTTTTCCTGTTTTCCTCCGCCCATACCAACGAAAAGTATTTTCGTATGCGTTTCGTTTATTTTATTTATTATTGCAGACTCTTCGCTTTTTTCAAAATAGCCGCTGTGGCAACCGCTTATCTGTAATTGTGGAAAGCTTTTTTTAATTGTTTCTAATGCTCGTGCCAGAATGCTTTCTTTCGCCCCAAGAAAGTATACGGGTAGGCTTTTCTTTTCAGCAAGTTTTAACAAGTTCCAGGCAAACTCTATTCCTGGGATTCTGTGTACAATGCGCTTGCCACGCATTTTTGCCCCCCACACGATTCCAATTCCGTCGGGTATAATGAGGTCTGCGTTTTTCAGTACTGCAAAAAATTCTTTGTCCTGGAATGCTTTTGATGCCATTTCTCCGTTTAGTGTTACGATGAGGTGCAGTTTACCATCATCCAGAAATTTGTTTACAATTTTAAGATTTTCCTCAAGAGACCTATTAGAAATTCTTACTCCAAATAAGTCAACCTCTTCTTCAATTTTTTGAGGCATTCGCATCACGAGGAAAATAAATTTAGGAAGGGACATTACACGGGGTAACCTTCTTGGATCTAAAATAAAGCGGTAGAACCACTCAAGCCCTAATTTTTGGATAACCGAAGGCGCTCTGCTGTATTCGCCTGCAAGCACATTGAAACTGCCACCTACTCCCATTGCAAATTGCACATTCAAATTTGGAAGATTGTGACAGATAAACTTCTCCTGCTTTGGGCTGCCCATCCCTACAAATAGTAAATCCGCTTTGCTATTTTTTATTTGATTTACGATTTCTTTTTCGTCTTTAAAATAACCGTTGTGATATCCAGCAATTTTTAGTTTTGGATGGTCCTTTCTAAGGTTTTCAATAGCTTTTTTGAGCGTTTCTTCTTTTGAGCCAAGTAAAAAAACAGAGTAGCCTTTCCTTTCTGCAATGTTTAACAAATTTAAAAAGAGATCTATTCCCGGTATGCGGCCTTTAAAGCGTTCTTTATAAAAAATTTTTGACGCCCAGATAACACCTATCCCGTCAACGAAGTTTAAGTCACTTTTTTTGAGTATGGAAAGAAGTTCATCGTCTTTACAGGCTTTAAGAATTTTTTCGGGGTTAATTGCGACTGCAAAATGAGGTTCATCTTTACTCAGAAATTCTTCGATTCTGTGTAATGCTTCCTCCATAGACAGATTGTCTACGGGAATATCTGCAACGAAAATCCTCATATCGTTAGATAAATCATGCCTTTTGATTCTACATCATCTCTATTTAAGATGCGTCTTGCATCAAATACGATACATCCCTTTTTAGCATTATTCGCAATTACTTCTGCGGAAATATTTATATTATCCTGTTTTATAGGAATAATAACGACATCTGCATCTTTTAGCGCTTCATCAAGGTTGTTCTTTTTTAAAGGAAAATTTCCGCTTACATTGGGATCGAACCACTTAACATTGCCGCCTTTCTGCAGGATGTTGTCTTTCATTTTTATAGCAGGGCTTTCAGAAATGTCTGAAGAGTTGTCCTTCATCGCAATACCTATTAGTGTAAAAACTGAATTTTC
The DNA here is from genome assembly GCA_027023025.1 of Caldisericaceae bacterium. GTDB lineage: Bacteria > Caldisericota > Caldisericia > Caldisericales > Caldisericaceae > S143-107. The sequence continues at coordinate 43,577 of JALVXB010000021.1, forward strand.
TACTGTTTTCCCAAGATTGTTCAGCTTACTTTCTATAAGAGAAAGTATTTCTAAAGGCCTGTTGTCGTTAATTTCCCGCGCAGTGTGAAGTAACGGCATAGGTAATTTTATTTCGTCAGATTTATCAAATATGTAAAGTGATGAGTAAGGAATACAGTGACCTCCAACGCCCACCCCAGGTGTTAAAAGGTGTACTCTTTTGTGTGTATTTGCGACTTTTATTACTTCAAGTACGTCTACATTTAGCCGTTCCGTGAAAGAAGCAAGTTCGTTTGACAGAGCAATGTTTACATCCCTCGAACTGTTTTCAATCAGTTTTGAAATTTCCACAACTTCTGGCTCAGACGCTTCGATAATTGGTTCTTTATTGATGATAGATAAAAGACTGACTGCTCGTTTTTTGCTTTTTTCACTTAATGCTCCAACTGCAACGGGCATCGTCTGAAACTCCTCGAACGCTCTTCCTTCTGCAATACGCTCTGAAGAATAAGCAAGATAAAAATCTTTGCAGCAAATAAGTCCGCTTTCCTTCTCAAGAATAGGCTTTACCACATTCCTTGTTGTTCCGGGAGGGACAGTAGAGCGAATTAAAACGAGGTCACCCTTTTTGAGAAATTTTCCAATAGAGTGAATTGCATTGCTGAATACTTCTTTTTTTAATGTACCATTCTCTATAGGTATCCCGACTGTTACTATAATGTCACGGGCATTTTTAAGTGCTGTTTCCGTTTTTGTTGTTGGGACAAACAATCCTTTTTCGATTGAGTCCTTCAATATATCTTCAATAGTTTTTCCTTTATAATTTTCCAATACATGTGTTTTGTAATGCTTTAAGTTTTCGATGTACTGCTCGTTTATATCTACCCCGTAGACTTTCACGCCGAAAAGTGTATAAGTTAAAGAAAGTGGCAGGCCTACAAATCCTAAACCAAAAACTGCTATGCTGTTTTCCATTTAAACCTCCTGTAAAGACTTTTCCAAATTTTAACATGCGAAAAGAAAAATTCAAAAATAAAAATGGCGGAGAGAGTGGGATTCGAACCCACGGCAGGCTTTTGACCCGCACACGCTCTCCAGGCGTGCACCTTCAACCGCTCGGTCATCTCTCCGCTAATTGCCAATGAAATAATAGCAATTTTTGTAGAAAAATCAAGCATTTACTTGGCAGGACAATTTGTTCTGACGCAGTGTTGATGAGAAAACTAAAAAATGATAAACTAAGAATATGAAATGCGCAATAATATCAGATATACACGGTAATTTAGAAGCATTAGAAACGGCTCTGAAGGAAATTAAAAAAGAAGGTATAAAATATATCTTCAGCGCTGGCGACATCGTGGGCTACGGGGCAAATCCTGAAGAATGCATTAAACTGATCAGAACAAAAGGAATTTCTTCGGTGATGGGAAATCACGACTACGCAGTAAACAATGTATCAGAAGAAGAACTTTTTAACAGCTATGCAAGGCTTGCCATTCAATGGACTCGCAATACTCTTTCAGAAAACGCAAAAAGTTTTCTCAGCAGTTTGCCTTTTAGTATGGTTAACGATGATTTCACTCTGTTTCACGGCACACTGGACGAAGAGAGCCCGTTTAATTACATCTTAATGCCTATAGATTCCGAACTGAGTTTTCAAAATTTAACAACACGGGTTGGATTTTTTGGACATTCACATATTGCAGGCTGCTTCATAAAGAGTAAAAATGGAATTGTTAGTTATAGAAGTGGAATTATAGACTGCGAAATTTCTATTGAAGAGGGAAACAAATATTTAATAAATGTAGGAAGCGTAGGCCAACCAAGAGATGGAAATCCAAACGGTGCTTTTGCAATCTTTGACACTGACAGGCAAATCGTGCGTATCAAGAGATTTGCCTATGACATAGAAAAAGCATCGAAAAAGATAATAGATGCAGGGTTACCGCGCTTTCTTGCAGAAAGATTGTTTGAAGGAGTTTAAACTTATTCTTTCTTCTTTTTCTTGCGAAAATCTTTTAATGTGAGTATTCCGCCCAGGATAATCAAAGAATAATGCGTGAAAACACGCCACATAATGATAAATACGCCGATCAGCGGCTGTGGAATTAAGCCTGCAAATAGGGCAAGAATCCCTACTTCTGCAGTGCCGCTTCCACCTGGAGTTGGTATGTATGCCGATGCGATGTAGAAAATTAAAGCAGTTATCACTATTTCTGGCCAGGGTGATTGAATACCCAGCCCCCTCATCAATAGAACAGGAGTAAATAAAACGAGTCCCCACGAAATAAAACTCAAAAGAAAAGTAAAGGCAACTTCGTCTTTATTTGCAGAAAATATTTTGTTTCTTGCGTTTTCAAAGTCTACAACTATCTTATGGATTTGCTGAATAGTAGTTTCCAATTTTTCTTTTGGCACAATTCTTCTAAAAAATCTCTTTCTCGTTATGCTGTCAATCCACTTTTCTACTACAAACGGTTTAAACATTGCAAAGACGAAGATACTAAAGAACAAAAAGGTTAACACGATACCACTGTTTATAAGAATGTTTATTCCACGCGACAGGTGCCAGTTTGGTTTTGCAATCGCGAGCCATAAAGGAAGAAGTAAAAAGATCGTAATGCGTGTAAATGTACCAATAAATGTTTTAATTGCAACGATTGCCGTTGAATCCCCTGGTTTTATTTTACTGTCTCTCGAAAGAAGGTAAATCTGGAAAGGTTCGCCGCCACCGCCTGAAAACGGAGTAATTCTGGAAAAAAAGCCCCCAATCAGAAATACATTCAAGCATTCTTTAAAAGGAATTTCGTAATCCAACATCTGTGCGATAAGTTTTAATACATAGGCTTCTATTAGCCAATCGATGAACATTAATATAAATGCGAGAAGTAAAAGTACGGGGTTAAATGCCTTAATTAGCGCAATAAAGTTCCAGTTGTGCGTAAAGATTGAAACAAAAACAATACCAACAACACCCGCAAGAAGTGCATAAAATGTTTCTTTTGCTAAACTTTTTCCGTCAATCTTTTTGTTATAATTATTCATCGCTTACACCAATGAATAATATATCGTAATTTCTTAAAAAGCAAAGTACTAATATTTGAATGAACTTCCTCCGATGAATTCCCGTAAAATAGAAGTAGGCGGAATTTCCTCCGTAAGTAGAGGTAAAAAGTGCGAAAGGAAATTCAAAAGCCTGAGGGATTCCCCGTATTCTGGTTCTCTATAGTCAATCGCTCGGAGCGCTACCTCTGCACGAATTCTAAGAACGGCAAGTTCGTATACGAGTGCTGAATTGAACATTATATCGGCGTTTTCCTGATATGGGAATATGTACTTTTCTTCTCCTCTTATGACCGTAGGCCATCGTCTTATCGTTTCGGCTGCGGAAATGCCACGGAAGTGTTTATCCCTAACAATTCGCCTGATAAGACGCGTATCCCGCGTGGGAATTCTATTGATTCTGTCAATGTTTAACTGCGTAAGAGCGCTAACATAGACTCTAAATTTTTCTCTTTCCGGAATTTTCTCTGTGAGAGCGGGATTCAATCCGTGAATACCCTCAAGTACAATTATTCCGTTCTTTTTTAGTTTAAGTTTTCTTCCTTTTTCACTTTTTCCAGTAAAGAAGTTATATCGGGGAAGTTGTACTTCCTTTCCGTCGAGTAATTCCAAAAGTTGCTGCTGCAGCAAATCGTGGTTTATTGCATCAAAACAATCGTAATCTGGTTTTCCATCTTCTGAAAGAGGCGTCTTTTCCCTGTCAACGAAGTAATCGTCAGTTGAAATAACAACGGGTAAGAATCCATTTACGCGAAGCTGTATTCTTAGACGCTTTGCGCTGGTCGTTTTTCCAGAGGAACTTGGCCCTGCGATAAGTACAATCCTTGCACCTTTTGTTTTGATCATATCAGCAATGTCTGATATTTTCTTTTCGTGAAGGGCTTCCTGCACTTTAATTACTGTGGAGATGCTTCCATTAGTGATTGCGTCATTTAAGTCTCCTACATGGCTTATCTGTAAACTTTTTACCCACTGCTTCGATTCCTGAAAAGTATCAAATAGTTTTCTTCTGTTTGCGATCTTGCTTACTTCGTCGACATTTTCTCTATCAGGAAGCAAGATAAGGAAACCTGGATCGAACGGTACTACATCAAAAACTTTTAGCATGCCCGTGAAAGGTAGGAGTGGGCCTGCAAAGTATACATAGTAACCGTCTATGAAGTACAGCGGAATTGTGTCTTTGGAAAGATACTTAAGGAGTTTTATATCGTCTTTCCTGTTTTCGCTTTCCAGTCTTCGCATTGCTTCTTCTTTCGTAAACATGAACTTCTGTATTTGCTTATTTTCACGAGTAATTTTTTTAAGGCAGTTAGCGAGCGCGTAAACGATGTCTTTTCCGCTTTTACCTTCTACTTCTCCGTAAAGTGCGTCACCGTACGAATGCATAATGTTTACTCTTAGAGCAGGATTAATTTTCCTAATGCAGTACGACGCAATAAATGCAAGCGTGCGCTCGTATGTACGCCTTCCCTCTCCCTCTTTCACTGTAAGTAGTTTTATTCTCGTAGTTTCTTCGACTTCGTCTAAAAAGCCCATGCGCTGATTATTCACGAGTGCACAGGTATATGGGTAATCAACCTTGCCTACGATGTCCAAAATTCTTTTTTTCATGCTCTATCACCTCTTATTCATTATGGGTTAAAATTATATAATCAATTTGGATTATTGCAAATAAAATTACTTAACGCATTAATAAAGCATTTACCATTTTCCTTCTCTTAATGATATAATAAACTAAATGGAACATAGTGGGGTAGCCGTTGGTAAAGGATTGATAAATAAAACAGTAGATACAATTTCTTTGGTATACATCGCTTTTTTGATTGTACTTCTTATTATACGCTGGCACATTTTTCCCGTGTTTATAGATATTTACTACCACCTTGCCGTTATGCAGGGATATAACCTTGCAGGAGGAATTACGAAAAACGCCTATTGGGAATTTGCCCCATTTGGAAGGCCTCAGCTTTATCCTCCTCTTCTGCACCTTTTGATGTTAATTTTGTATAAGTTTCGCGTAAGTTTGGTATTTCTTGCCAAGTTCACGAGTTTTATTATGTTTCCCTTAACGCTCCTTACGGAATGGTGGGTTGCAAAGAAAGTTTTTAACTCGGAAATTGCATTATTCTCAATAGTTTCATTGGGAAGTATCTATCAGTTTTTCTGGCACTCAAGCGTCCTTTCTGCAGCAGCACTTACGCAGATTTTAGGGCTTCTTTCATTTTTAGCAATTGAAAAGGATAAAAAATTTGCTTCCCCAGTGCTCATTACGCTTATGCTCTACTCTCACATAGCAATTCCGTATTTCTACTTTACTGCATTTCTTTTATATGCACTGCTGCGCAAGGAAAAAAGGAAACTTATTTTAGTTTCCCTTTTCATCTCTGCAATTTTATTTTCTCCGTGGCTTATCCACCTTGTAAGTCATCTTTCTTTTATTCGTATAAGAAGTAGTGTAGGAAAAGGCACCCTCCCGTTAACGATGCATTTGTACCTATGGATCTGGCTTTTTGGGATAATAGGGATAGTTGCAGCGATAAGGAAAAGAAAGGAATTTTTATTTCCACTTATTCTTTTTGTAGTGCTTATACCTATTGCATTTACTTACAAGCAAAGATTCTTTGAAATCCACGGGCTTATTCCTCTCTCTATTCTTGCAGGAATCGGAATCTCGTATCTGCTTCAAATTACTAAGAACAAAAAGATCATTTTGATATTTACAATTTTGCTGGCACTGTTTTTAGGCTTTACATCTCCTGTGGTAAATGTTGCCTATAGAAATGTCCGTGCTGGGTGGGACCAGCCGCTTGCACTTGCACTGATTAAGAATATTAATCCAAGGCATAATGGTAACTTGCAACAGAAACCAGCCCAGAAGATTAACATAAAGCCGCCAGTACTTTACCCTCGAAAAAGTATAATGACGAAAAGTAACATACAACTTGCACAGTTTCTTAGCAAAAACACTAAAGCGGGAAGTACAACTTATGTGCCAGATGGCCCACTTGCAGATTTTATTTTTGCGTTTGGCAAACGCCCCGTAAGTAGCGGAATGCTTGGTGAAGTAAAACCGTATAAAAGGCCTTTTCCTCAGGATTGTGCGTATTTGCTTATCCCTGGAAATGTTTTGGGTGTGCCACCTCCGATGGATAAGACATTTAACAGAATTACATTTACGAATGGATTTACTATATTTAAGAACAAAAGGCCCGTAAATAAAGTATTCCCCGAAAAGTCCGTATTTCCAAATTGGCTGAGCTTTATTCTTATCGTTATAAGTGCTATAATAATAGCACTTGATTTTATGAAGAAACGGAGGGCAAATGGCAATATTTGACATTATAGGGCCTATAATGATCGGGCCGTCAAGTTCGCATACGGCAGGTGCTGCACGCATAGGATACTTTGCAAGAGAAATTTTTGGGAACAGTTTTGACTTTGTTGAGGTGGATTTGTTTAATTCTTTTGCAGACACCGGCAAAGGGCACGGAACAGACATAGCTATTATTGGAGGTTTGCTTGGACTTGAGCCAGACGATCCCCGGATTTTGCATTCATTTGAGATAGCGTCAGAGCAAGGAATGAAGTTCCACATAAATTGGAATAAAGAAGAAAACGAAGATTTGCCGCCTAATACTGCAAAGATTACTTTTTATAAAAACTCAATTCCATTTTACATTGTAGGCAATTCAATCGGAGGGGGAAAAGTTGAGATTATTAATATAAATGGATACGAGGTCAAACTATCAGGAAAGCACTTTGCACTTATTATAAGTGCTCTGGATGCTTTGGGCATTGCAGCATACATTACGAACATTATTGCAAAATCAGGGATTAACATTGCATCAATGGATATTAAAAGAGACTCATCTATAGGCGAATCGCTTTCCGTTATAAAACTGGATAGTGAATTTCCCGATGAAGAGATTGCAGAATTTTATAAAAATCCTAACATTAAAAATGTAATAAAGATAAGGAAGCTTAGTGAATGATTAAAAAAGTAAAATTTAAAACATTCAAAGATTTAAAAGCGCAGGTTTTGAGGAGCGGATTAACTCTGCCCGAATTTTTGAAAAACTACGAGGCGGTGAACCAGGGCATTACTGTAGAAGAAGCAGTAAAAAGAATGAAACTCAGGCTGGATGTAATGAAAAGGAACATAGAAAATGGATTAAAGCATCCGAATGTATCCCGCACAGGGCTTACAAACGGTGGCGCATATAAGGTAAAAGAATTTTTTAAAAATAGAGGCACACTATTACTTTCCCCGGAATTTACCGAGATAATAATGAACACGCTTGCGGTTTCCGAAACGAATGCCTGTATGGGTCGAATTGTTGCAGCACCTACTGCAGGTGCCTGCGGTGTTCTGCCAGGTGCTTTGCTTACGATTGCAAAATACAAAAATACATCGGACGAAAAGCTCGTTGACGCCCTGTTTGTTTCTGGCGGTATAGGCGAGGTAATTGGAAACATAGCAAGTTTGTCTGGCGCAAAGCACGGGTGCCAGGCAGAAATAGGCTCTGCAACTTCTATGGCAGCAGGTGCAATCGTTTCTTTATTTACCACCGATATTGATGCAATAGAAAGTGCTGCTGCGTTCGCAATGAAAAATCTTTTAGGACTTGTTTGCGATCCGATTGGCGGATATGTAGAAATACCGTGCATAAAAAGAAATGTAAGCGGTGCGTTTAATGCGATTTCTTCTGCTGAAATGGCACTTGCAGGTATCCGAACTGTTATTCCGTTCGACGAAGTCGTACTTGCGATGAAACGAATTGGTGAAAAAATGTCACCAACTTTAAAAGAAACAGCAGAAGGAGGGCTTGCTACAACTCCTACCGCGAAGAAACTCGTAAAGCGGATAAAGTCTGGATAATTGTGTTAAATTGCTGCGTACTCCTTTATTTTACTAAATACAGCAGGCAGTTCTTCTACGCTACGCACAATCATAATGAGTGAATTTTTAATCATAGGATTTAATAGATCAAGAGTAGGCTTCCTCGTATCGTCTAGAATACCAAATGTGGGTTTGCCAATTGCGTAAGCGTAGCCGAGTTCCCATGCAGTTCCAGCATCTACATCTGTACCATTCAAAATTGCAAAAACTGCATCGCAGAGCTGCAATTTTTTCAGGTCATTCTTAAAGAAGAATTCGCTGCTGTTTTCTCCTCTTTTAAACAACCCTGCGTCTCTGTGTGGAAGGAATGTCTCAAATCCTGCACTTTTAAATATAGAATCAATCTTCTCTCCGTACTGTCTTTCACCCTCAGTAAAAAGTGGCTCTGCAATGTATACGAGCATTTTTCACCTCCGTTTATTTACTGATATTGTATAACAAAATCTATTTTCGTAAAACTTTTTTCACGGTTTCCTAAAAGATCTCTTCACCTCTCTTATAAAGATGTACACTGCTATTTTGTTTTTATATAGGAGCGCCGTGCAAGTAAATATACAAATCGTACATTGAGACTTTTAAGAGTAGAAATCGTGTAACCCTTTATTTTTTGAACTCCTTTATCTAATTAACTCTGGTTTTACTGAGTTTCATATCTATACTCTGCAAGAATACCCTTCAGAAAATAAACCATATTTATTCCTCTGAGCAGTTTTCTACTTAATGTATTAGGTTGAAAAAATCCACAGAATATTTGGAGATTATATAATACCTATTTTTAAAAATAGTTAATCTATATAAAACCAATCACCCAACTTTTGATAGTTTTCTTATCTCTTTGTAAAAGGAGAACAAACCCAATATAGATTATTGGTAAAGCTGGTTTACAAAGATTTTTCATTAATGTAGAAAATCTTTAAAAAATAATGAAGTGGAGATCGGCTATAAACATGAATAAAATTTCCACTAAAAATATCCTTATCTATTAGTTATTTACTCATATAACAAAAGCGTTTTAGTCCTAAAAGATACGCTGTTCCCGCGATTGTCGTTCCATAGAAAATCTTGGGTTTATTAATGTCTAAGAATTGCTCTATGGTACTATTTATAATAGTAGTTCCTGTAATCCACAGTAAATCAGCCCAGGCTATGTTCCTGCTGGTGCTGCTTTCGCCTTCAACGGGAACGCCGTTTACATTTTTACCGATTTGTTCGCTGTCTAAGTCTGTAATCCGAAGCTTAAAATTCTTTGAAAAAAACTCTGCAAAGCGCGGTTGCATGCCGACGAGAAAAATCTTTGGCCTTCCATAATGATTTCGCACGAAGTTTACTGCCTCCATAGCACACTCCCGAGGTTCATTGTCTTTGCAGTGAACTGTATTCGAAATAATTCCCAAATAACTTAAAGTAGCGTTTAATGTTGATATAAAAATTGCTCGCTCGTAGTTCGTTTGTAGCCTAAGGGATAGGACATCTTGCATACTACCCTCGAAGTCGCCATACAGATCCGTAAACGCTTGACCTTTATATCCTTTAAATGTAGCCTCCATAAGTCGTTCCCTGCCTTTTACAAGAGGATAGTCCAAATCGCCTGGATTGCCGATTGCTTCCTCTGGGGTCAATGGATGAGCTTTAATGGAAATTTTCTCGGTTTCGAGTTTGTTTTCCTTTATAATGTTTGCGAAATTTTTCTTTAACTCCTCATAAATCATTTTTTGCCTCCTTAAGATAAATATCTCTATACTTTATAGTAATGAACAATCTCGTACCTTCAATCTCGTCCCAAATATAAGCTGGGACATCAGCCACCACTTTTTTACCGCGCACATCCAGTGTGATAATCTTGCGCCGGTCTATGTCCTTATAAGAAATGACATTTGCTGAAACCGTATTTAAAGTAGGGGTGGGGGGTTTATTACAGGAAATATGGATATCTTCCGCTCCGAATTCAATGTAATAGGAGTCACTATTTTTTTCTGGAGCAGGAGCAACAAGAGAAAAACCTCCCACATCAACCAATACTGTATTTTCACTAATTCTTTTTAAAGATGTAACGAGAATTCGATTTTTTATTTTCAGGTTTTCATCTTTAATTTTTCCATTTTCGATGCGAAAGATCTTATCTCCTACTTCTTCCGCTTCGTAAGGATCGTGCGTTACAAAGAGTGTTGTGATTGAAAAGCTTTTAATAATTCTCATAAACTCATGTCTTATAAATCGTCTCATCTCAAAGTCTAGGCTTGAAAACGGCTCATCCATTAGAAGCAAACTGGGACTGGTAACGAGTGCTCTTGCAATTGCAACTCTTTGCTTTTCTCCGCCGCTAATCTTTAGTGGATACTTATATTTAATGTTTTCTATATCTAATTTTCTTAGAAACTTTTCAACTGTTTCGTTAATGTTTTTTTCTTTCTTAACCTTCAATGGGAAAGCAATGTTCTCAAATACTGTAAGATGCGGAAACAAAGCAAGATTTTGAAAAATATAGCTTATATTTCTTTCTTCCGGAGGTAAATTTGTAATGTTTTCCCCGTTTAAAAAAATTTTACCACTTTCAGATTCGTATATTCCGCTAATTGTATTGAGCAGGGTCGTCTTACCTGCGCCGTTTGGTCCAAGGACTACTCCTATTTCTCCCTTATTCAAAGACATGGAAATATTTTTCAAAATTCTGCAGCTCAAATCCTCTATTCTAAGTCCTAGTTCTGCCATCTTAGCACTTTCCTTTCAATATACCTTATTACAAAATCAATAATGATTGAAAAAATAGCGATTACAAGTAGTACCGAAAACATCAGTGGAACATCTATAAGTGATTCTCCTTTCATGAGCATAAAGCCAAGCCCGGAAGGAATAGCAAGCATCTCGGACACTATACCCGTTCTAAGAGACATACCACTCTCGAGCTTTAAACCCGTGAAGATGTTTGGCATAGCAAGGGGCAGAATGACTTTTTTTACCAAAACTGCTTTTTTAGCTCCCATTGTTTTTGCAGCATTAATTATACTATTGTCTATACTTCTTACGCCACGCACCGTATTTAAATAAATAGGGAAAAACGCACAGATTAGTACAGCAATAATAGGAACAGCATTCGATATGCCGAACCATATCATAAGGACGGGGATCCATCCAATAGCTGGAATTGGGTATATAAGAAATACGAGAGGCGATATTGCTTCATTGAATTTCTCGCTTATACCAGACAAAATACCAATGGTTATGCCGCTTATAGCGCCTAAAAAGTAGCCTACAGAAACTCTAAAAATTGTAAGTAGGGCGTTTTTCATAAGACTTCCCCTCAATATTTCAATATAAAGCCTTTTTAAAACAACAGAAAATGGTGGAAATAAATATTCGGGGACTGCGGGTAATCGAGCTATTATTTCCCATGCTATAAAAAAAATAAGTATGGGAATAATAAATCTTAATTTTCTTGCCATAAGATTTCGTCTACATTAAACTTTTTGATGTATCCCCACTTAGCTAATGTATCTATTTCTTTTTGTATGGCTGATTTATTAATTTTTGTGGTGTACAAAAGGTTGTTCATAGAATAGCGGATAGTACTATCGTCGCAATTTAAATGATTTGCAACAATTTCAACAGCCTTTGATCTATTTGAATTTACGAAGGCTGTTGCTATGTTAGTTACTTTAATAATATTTTTAACTAATTTAGGGTTTTTGCTAATTATATTATCTTTTACTACTACGCAGCTTCCCGGCATTTGAGGAAATACATCCTGAGACCGCAGCAAGAGTTTAAAACCTTTCGAATGAAGTATGGATGCATAATGCTCTGGAACAAATGCGGCTTTAACAGCACCTTTTTCCATAAGCGTAATTTCTTCCATAGGTTTAGTTCTTAAAACTTTAAACTTTACACCGTATTTCTCCTCTACTAATCTCATTACAAAGTTTGCTGCACTTCCTGCACCAGGACAGGTAACTTCAGCCCCATTTAAGTCCTCTACATTGGCAATATCCTTTGAGGTAACGAGCTCATAGCCATATTCATGAGTTAAGGATACGATTTTAATGGGTACTCCTCGTGAATATGCAATTATTGCAGGTATCACGCAGACATATCCAACATTTATATCGCCTCGAGATAGAGCAGCTGCAAGCTCCATACCTGTTGCATATTGATAAAATGCGCCTACCTTTATTCCATATTTTCCGTACAGTTTGTTTGCTTCAGCAACATACGCCGCTGCTGCATGATCGTTCATTTCAACTGCAAAGTTTAGAGAAGTCTTTTTAAAAGACCCACATCCACTGCTAAATAACACGGAAAGAATAATAAGGATAAAGAATAATTTTTTCACTTTTAGCCTCCCTATTCAGAATTTGATATTTTTACACTTGAGTGTTTTGTTCATAACCATATAAGCAGTAATTTCCTATTTAATTATTTTCATAACCCTCATCTCTTAATGCTAAATTGCAGCAGTGTTAAAAAGCATGATAACTGTAATAATTAAGGCCAAGAGTGCCGTTTTAGTCTTAGATTTAATTATATGCAATTTTATTGGTATTATTATAACCATTAAATTGCACAAGTCAATAGTGTAATTTAAATTCTATGAAGGGATTGGAAACTCCCACGCTTATTGAAGTTAAGTATTTTGTTATCTCAGAACAATGTGATAAAATGCACTAAAAGCAATTACAAATTTAAGGAGGTTTGCATGCTGAAATTAAATCCAGAAAGAGAAAAAAATATTTTATTGCAGGCCGCAGAGCAGATGTGCATTGCTGCAAGGACTGCACCCAAAGCAAACGGAGAAGACATTATCGTAACGGGAATACTCGACGGAGAAGAACTGAAAAAGGTGCAGGAAGAAATGAGAAGGATAGGTAAGGAAAAAGGATGGCATTATATGGTGCGGGATGCAGAAAACATAGAAAATAAAGTAGTGGTGCTTATTGGTGCAAAGCCTAAAAGTTATCCTTCCGTGTTCTGCAATCCTCACGACGATATAATTGGAAAGTGCATTGAGTCTGCTGTGGATATGGGCATTGCAATCGGCTCAGCAGCTTCCACCGCTATACAGTTAAAAGTCGACACTCGCATTATGTTGAGCATTGGGATTGCAGTGGTAAATCTCGGCCTGCTCGGAGAAGATGTAAGTATGGTGTACGGAATTCCGCTAAGCATTTCTGGTAAAAATCCTTTCTTTGACAGAAAGTAAAAAAACAGCAGCAGTAAAATTTTCTTTAATTTGAATTTATAGGTAAGATATAAATTCCTTATTTTTCTTCGTTGAGAAATGCCGTTGCGCCAGATAAGGTGATAAACAGCAATCCTATAATTTGAAACAGAGTGACATGCTGCTTTAAAATAATTGCACTGAGAATTACTGCAAACGCAGGGTCTGCGTACGCAAGCACCGAAGCAGTAGAGACTTTAATGTAATTAAGGCTGTCGTACCACAGGTACAGAGCAAAGAATGTATGCACGACTCCTGTTATAATCAGAAACACAATTATCTTTGCATTCAGAGAAAATCGCACAAGCAGGGCGAATGGCGCAGTGAAGACAAGCGCAATTAGAATCTGATATGCAGTTAGTTTAATTGAAGAGTGGTGTTTCATACTTATTTTAGAAAACAGGCCGAGCAGTCCGTAAAATATCCCCGAGAGTAAAGCAATAAGCAAACCCAAAAAATTAGTGTGTTGCGATGCGCTTGCAGAAGGCAGGAATATAGCAAGCATTCCTAAAATGGACAGCAAAACAGAAACAAACAGAAATTTGTTAAATGGCTCTTTTAAAAATATTACGGCAAGGACTACGGTAAAGATTGGGCCAAGATAGTAAAGCACTATGGCATTTGCAACGCTCGTATAGTAAAAAGAAAGAAACAAGAATATCCAGTTTAGCGAAAGCGCTATGCCCGAAGCAATAACAAAGAAAAAATTATCGAAAGAAAATAATTCCTTAGCTCCAAGCTTTTTGTATGCATAGGCAAACACAAAAGGAGTTGCGAAAAGCACCCTGAAGAACACAAAAACGGCCGAAGGGAGTGCGCACCATATTGCAAATACGGGCACAGACCCCCAGATAAAAGTAGAGGTCAGCATCTCTGCAAAGCCGAATTTTATCTTTTTACTTTCCATTTGGGATATTGTAATAAAAATAGAAGAAAATGAAAATTTGAGAAAAAATTTCAAATAAAGGAAACAAGCTTTATCTGATTTAGAAGACCCTAAACCTTTGATGTGATGAAAAAACAGTTAAAGTATTTTAATATTCCAAATTTCTTAATAATCAATAACTAAAAACTACCCTTTCAAGTTACAAGCTACGACCCTAATCTACGACCTTAAAGTTGCATTTTTGATTATATTGCTTGTTTTGAGACTTTATTGCTTAAAGAATTATTTCAAAAAACCTGTTACCCTACTCCAGTACATCAAGTAAAATGCAGCATAACCCCTATATTTTCCCCATCTATTTTCGGTTACTTTAAGTGCATCTTCTTTTGATATTTTCCTGTCGCTGTAGTAATAGTGTGATATAAGCCGTTGCAAGGCTATGTCATCGGCAGGTACGGCATCTAATTTCCGCATTCCCCGCACCATTACCATCTCTGCTGTCCATTTTCCCAGCCCTCTAAATTTGCTAAGTTTTTCCACTACTGTTTCTTTAGATTCGTGAACAAGTAATTCAAGGTTAACTTCCCCAGATGCCACTTTAGAAGCAATATTAATAATGTATTCTCCTTTTCTTCTGCTTAATTGTAGCATTCTAAGCTCTTCTGGTGTAGTTTGCGATAAATTTTGGGGTGTAGGAAAAGCATAGTAAGTCTCTCCGTTAACATTCATTACTTCACCAAATTTGTTAACTAAGCGACTCTTAATTTTTCCTGCAAAGTTAAAAGAAATTTGTTGCTCAATCAAAGCATGTATAACGGCTTCAAAAACTGTTGGTGTAGCAGGCGCACGAAGTCCTCTTAACTTTTGTGTAATTTGATACAGCACTGGGTCAGATTTTTTCATTTGCTCATAAAACTTTTTTAATTCGTCATTCAGTCCTAACATCCACTTTATTTTCTGGCGTATATAAGTCAAATCTTTTCTGGTTAATTTTGATTCGGAATAGATCTTCAAGTTTAACAATGGAGAATCTACAGAACCAGATGAGGACGTTATCAATAAAACAGGAAGGTTGTTTTTTAAGTAAATTACCCTATAATATTTGTCGTCATTTACCACATCTACGAGTTCTTTAAATTTATAACTGGAATACAATCCTATAAAAAGATTGAAGTCGAAAGGCGGCAGAATTCCCTTTATACGCATGGAAGCAGTAAACATAGTGTATTTCCTCCTTTTTAAAAAGATCAATAACTCTTTTGTGTACGCACAATTACAATCTTACCAATTAAAATCATTTTGTCACCACATTGCCCTTAATTTCATTAAAATTATTTTTCTTGTTTTTATTTTAATACTTTCAAAAATATTTACAACTTACCATAATTTTGTTAAGAAGTTAGAATTTGTTTGGTTGATAATAAATATTTAGAGGTTCTTTTAATAAACTTTTTTCAATAAACGAGTTTCAATGAATTTTTTTATGTGAGACAATATTGTTATTGCAAATTCTCAAAAGTAAGAATCAGTAAATGGATAAATTTACCTTTTTGCGTATGACTTTACTTTTTACACTTTACTTCTTTTTGAATAGACCTGAGGATTTTTAGAATAAGGCCAGATTCGAAGGCAGCCACAAGAGATCCTTCGCAAAATCTGTCGTTTCTCACGATTGCCGTGATTAATTTGCACTTTGTTACAAGATCGACAGAATCAAAATTGAAATCCGGATCGCTTGCTATTTTTCTCCCCTCGTTCCACGAACTCCAGTCAAAAGATATAATAATAGGAATAGAATAGACAACTTTCAGAAAGCGTAAAACAATTGGTGCTGGCTCGCAATACGGAATTTGTATAGTGTGTTCATTACTCCCTTGCGTCCTTTTGCAGAAAGATGTCGTCTTCTCAATCTCGGGAATTAACTTGAATAGAGGTTGCCAATCCTCCTGTGTATATGAATTTATCCTCTCCGCACAGTTTTGCTCGTTTAATGTATCGTCCATTTAGCTATTCTCTATACAGTATATCTTTATTTTTGTTTAGTGCTTCCAGCAATACCTTTATCCGCCTTTGTGGAATACTTAAGCATGAAGATTTTGCTAATTTTCATTATACCCAAATTCAATAGACTTTAAGACATCCTTCCAATACGATTCCCTTCTTATTATCTCTTCGTTATCTGTAATACTTGACCTAATTTCTAAGATTGAAAATTGAAAATTCGATGCATACTCTAAACCATTTTTATCAATAATTCTTTTCAGTTCTTTGTTTCCACCGTGTCCATCTTTAGTATAGGAAGCCCATCTACTCCAAAAAGAAGATTCACCATAAGCAGAACCTACATAAATCTTGCCATTACTTTTATCGGTTATAATGTAAACTCCTTTTACGGAAGAGAGAGCGGTTTTCCAGGATGGCTCCTCTTTTTCTATAATGGTTTTCAAAAGATCAAAGTCTATAATCACATTTTCGTATCCAGGAAATTCTTTTACAGAATACGGTTTTCTTTGTATCTCTATAACTTTTAACTGCTCTCCCCACTTTTCCAAGTAGAGATACGACTGCCTACCTGGTCTATGAAAATTTACGATTGCCCTACCTATTAAATCCTTCCCAATGTTAAGTAGTTCAGTATCATATTCAAAATGATCCCCTAACCATCTTACACCCTTTCTCTTGTAGATTCCCCCAAACATCCATTCGTCGCGTCCATAATAGATTACTGCAAGAATAAAATCTCGCTCAAAATTTTTCTTACTCTGCCATCCTTGCCAGGGTTCAAAAGTACCTTTAAACAACTCATAAAGAGGTTCCTTTTTGTTCTTTCTCCCAATCGCTAAATGCAGCTTATACTTAGACAACTCATCTCTTTTTATCTGGAGAATGTCGAGCAATTTTAGCACCTGGTTCACCTCCCGCATGTTTTTTTACTATTTTATTACTTTACTATGGATTTAAAAAGTAGATATATACCTCAAAATTAACCATAGTTAATTTACAGATATGCGGATTTTGAACTTTTAGCAGAAAACAGCGATAAAGCCCATTATACAAAGCACATTTACCATTTTAGTAACTAAGCAATAGATACATATTGCTTAGTTAGAAATCACAGAGTATGCAAAATTGTGGAAAATCGTAAAAATTTGGGTCAAGGAAGCCTGTAATAATGCGGCCTATTTCAAACACGCTAAAATAAGGCCCGTAGACGCAAATCTTGGCCTCTCCACATATAAAAATACCTAAATGACGCTTAAAACGCCTTAAATTAGCTATTTTTTAACGAGCCATCTATTTATCAGGATTTTTAGTGGGTATAATGAGATAAAGCGACATTACAAACGCTACAAAACCAAAAGTTGAGACAATTACCATAGATGTAAGAAGCCCAATTCTATTTACGAAAGCGCTCAACGCAGAAAGCATTAAACTTGCAACTCCCCAGGAGATGCCCATACCTAAACTTGATGCAGTACCTTTCTGCTCCGGTAATAGGTCCTGCATATACACGACATTTGCTCCCATCGTAGCAAACAAGAATAAAAACGCAATTAAAAACCAGAGAAGCATAAAGTAGATATTTTTTGCAGTAAAGAACAACCCGAGAAACAAAGTGCCAAACAAAAGCGAAAAATTGTTAACTACTTTTGGATCAAACTTATCGGAGAGTATTGCTCCAAAGTAAGTCCCAAGCATTCCGCTTATTCGCGAGCCTGTAAGGAAGTAGCCACCCCAGATTGGGGCGTATCCTATCTCTACGAGATATAACGGAATGAAAGTCGACAAACCAATAATGACAAAACTCCTTAAGATATTTACAGAGAGTAGTATTTTCACTCCCCGCTCTGTTAGTGCTTTCAGAAACGCAAAACTATTGGAAACCTTTTCTAATTTCGCTTTCTTTTTATTGATATAGAAAAGGGAATATACAATCATTGCAATCGCTATTACTCCAAAAATAGAAAGGTAAGGCATTTTCTTCATACCAAAGCGTGCAACAAAGTAGAGAATCATTACGGGGGCAAGAGCGGAACCAAATGTTCCGCCTATAGAAAACACAGACATTGCAGTATGCGCTTTATCGAAATTTGCATCGTGCACGAGCACTGCTGCATTGGGATGAAAAAGCGAATTGCCCAGCATTCCGATAGAAAGAAACACAATCAGCAAAAATACTGTGCTTGCTATACCTATAAGAGGAACAAAAATTACCGAAAGTAGGATGCTAACAATTACGAGTAAAGGCTCCCCGAATTTATATCCAAGGTACGCGCCAAACGGTTGCAAAAATGCCATGGCTACTCCCAAAAGCGAAGGAATGAGTGCAGCACCTCCCTGCGTTAGCGCAAACTCACTCATAAGAATTGGCAGAAGCGGTTTCAATACTCCTGCGTACCAATCAACCGTAAAGTGAGAAAATAGAAGCGATGCAAGTACGATGTCTTTATTCTTTTTCATCGTCGTTCTTTAAGTATTGCAAGACTATATCTGAAAAATTGTTTAACGAAACATCTTTATTTACGAGCACTTGAACGCCGTAATCGTCGAATACATACCTGGGGCCTGGAGATTTAATATCTCTTTTTAAGATCAATAAGTCGATTCCATTTTTTGCAAGGAACTCAGCTGTCTTAATGCCTTTGGCTTTTTCCAGACGGGCAAATGGGTTTTTAATTGTCTCCGCTTTCACGAGCTTTCCGTCTTCAAAGGTTGCAATGTAAAAGTATTCTGAGCCTCCAAACTCTTCGGATACTTCGTTAAAAGTAGAAAGTGGCAGCGCAACAACAAAATCTTTCTTTTCTGCGGGCTCGTAGTGAATCATAACAGAATCCACATGTGGAATTTCTTTTTTAATTGCCTTCTCTATTTCCGAAACGATTTTGTGCGCTTTTTCAAGATCTCTCGTCTTTAACTCTACCACGACATCTATAAATTTATAGCTACCTGAATTTCTTCCAGAAATATCTTTAACGCTTTTAACCATAGGAAAACTCAAGATAATTTGCTTTGCACTGTCTAAAGTACGGTAGTCCAGCGATGCGTCGAGCAACACTCTGATTGCATCCATTGCAACTTCATAACCAGCCTTGAAAATAAAGACGGCTACGATTACCGCAGCAACTTTATCTGCGTAGTAAATTTTAAAAAACGAAGCACCAAGTCCTAAAACAATAACAAACGACGAAAGCATATCAGAGCGAACATGCTGGGCATCTGCAATAAGCCCAGGAGATTCTTCATATTTTCCTACTTTCATTTCGTATGAAGAAAACAAAAAAGTGACGAGTATAGCGCAGAGTTCCACTGAAATTGCAACAAAAATGTGCTTTAGGTCGTATGGATTTTTCTCAAACAAAACTTTCCTGAGAATTTCATACCCGGCAAAGAAAATTGCAAACGATGTAAAAAGTTCGATAAGATTTTCGAGTTTATACATTCCAAAAGGAAACGCTTTTGATTTTTTATTCGATATCTTTACCCCTATAAGTAGTGCAACAGACGCAACGATGTCACTCGAGGAATGGATTGCGTCTGCAATAAGACCGACGCTGTTACTAAAAAAGCCTGCGGCAAACTTTGCTACCGCAAGCCCAATGTTCATTAAAAGACCAAGGCTAACTACTCGTTCTTTTCTATTCATGCTCTTCTAAACAACTCCTTGTAGTTGTAGGCCGTTCTGTAAATCTCCATTATTTTTTCTTTGCTTAACGGCTCTCTTGCCATTATGTACCCGTTTTCCGTGTTTCCATCGTCTTCAATTGCCATATCGGCGAGTTTTTCTAGATCTTCGTACTTTACACCTAACTCTTTTAATGAAACAAAAGCATTTACTTTTTTCATCCAGTGAACTATCCGCTCAATTGTTTTTGTAGGTGAATTGGTTGATAAAACATTTTTTCCAAATGTCTTTAGCCTGTCTGCATGTATGTCTTTTGTATGGTAAAGAAATGCTGGCATAAGTGCAGCAAGCCCTCTGCCGTGTGCAATGCCGTAGACTCCAGAGATCGGGTGTTCAAGACGGTGCATTGGAAAAGGTCCTCGCCTGCCTGCAGACGGAAAACCCGATAGTGCCAGTGTAGAAATCCAGGAAAGCGATTCCCTTGCCTCAATATTCTTTAGATCGTTAAAAACTACTTCTCCCTGTTTCATTGCTTCTTTTATTAAAGATTCAGAAACTCTATCGCTTACAGGTGCACTTGCATGAGAAGAAAGGTAACTTTCAAAGATGTGCGTTATCATATCTATCACGCCGTCAACAGTCTGTTTTTGCGGAACAGAAAGAGTGAGTAATGGGTCCACAATAGAAGTTTTAGGAAAAAGTGCTTTTCCGAATACTGCTCGCTTGCTTCTCGTTTTTGAATTTGTTATAACTCCTCCGGAATCTGCCTCAGAACCTGTTGCTGCAACAGTAATCACTGCAAGAATGGGAAGGGTTTTGTCGGGCACCTTTGCCTTTGGAGGTTTCTCACAAAAGTCCCAGATGTCTCTACCTGTTACAGCAACAATTGAAATTCCTTTTGTTGCATCTATAACGCTGCCTCCGCCAAGTCCGATGAGAAAGTCTACATTGTTTTCCCTGGCTAACCTGCCACCTTCATTTACCGTATTACTCTCGGGGTTAGGCTCAACTTTGCAAAATTCAATAAATTCAATGCCGTTTTCCTTTAGCATTTTCTCGGCTTTGTCCAGCAAGCCGGAACTTTTTGCATAGTGCCTGCCCGTGATAAGCAACGCCTTCTTTCCCAGCAGACGCGCTTCTTTTCCTAACTTTGAAAACTCTCCTTTGCCAAATACGATTTTTGTAGGCAAATCAAAAACGAAGTTATCCATAGTGCAAGCACCTCCTTGCTTTATAAATATATCTTATTCAATATCGTTTTTTTCACAAGAAATAGCATACCAAAAAATAAAAAAGCCGCTTTTAAAAGCGGCTCAAAAATTCAGTTTAATAAGCAAACTTAATCTTCAACTTCTTCAAACTGGTCTTTAGTTGCACCGCAGAGAGGGCAGGTCCAATCCTCAGGTAGTTTTTCAAAAGGTGTTCCCGGTTTAATTCCCTGCGTGTCATCACCCTGCTCTGGGTCGTAGATGTAGCCACAAATCGTGCAGCGATACTTTTTCATATAAAACCTCTTAAAACTCTTTAAACACTTCTTTTGGAGCACCACAGACCGGGCACTTTTCTGGCGCTTCGCCTACCACAGTGTATCCACAAACAGGGCAAATATATATCTTGTCGAGTTTTACCTCTTTTTTCTCAGTAAGTTCCTTTTTTGCACTGTCGTAAAGTTCCCTGTGAAGTTTTTCTGCTGAAAGTGCAAAGTTAATTGAACGCAAAGCACCACTTTCTTTCTGGAGTTCCGCAACTGCTTTATAGGCAGGATACATTTCTTCAATTTCGAAATTTTCGCCTTCTCGTGCTGCCTGAAGATTCTCTTCTGTTGAATTTACTCCGCCGAGTTCTTTCAGGTGATTTGTTGCATGAACCTGTTCTGCATAAGCAATTGCTCTGAAAAGCCTTGCAACATCTTTGTATCCTTCCTGTTCTGCTTTGTCAGCAAATGCAAGATACTTCATGTGAGCCTGGCTCTCACCCGCAAATGCGTCTGATAAATTTTTTTCCGTCATTTTTTTCATAAAACACCTCCTATCTTTAATCGTTTTAATTATACAGCAACTGTAAGAACTGTCAATCGTAATTTGCAAATTATTTTATCATTTTTATTTTTTTTTAATTATGATAAAATTAAAAAAATTACAAAGGAGGGTTTTTATGGTAAAAATCGACGAAATTGAGGGTATTGGAGAAAAGTACGCTAAAAAGTTGGCAAAGGCAGGAATTAAAACAGTAGAAGACTTGCTTGAAAAAGGAGCAACCAAAAAAGGACGCAGTGAACTTGCTAAACTCACCGGCTTGTCTGAAAAGTTAATCCTTACATGGGTAAATCATGCAGATCTGTTCAGAGTGAAAGGCATTGGAAAGCAATACGCAGAACTTTTGGAGGCAGCAGGTGTCGACACAGTCGTAGAACTTTCCAAAAGAAACCCTGAGAATTTACTTAACGCTATGATTAAAACTAATAAGAAAAAGAACCTCGTGAGGGCACTTCCTTACTTAAAACAGGTTAAGAAGTGGGTGGAGCAAGCAAAAAAACTTCCAAGAAAAGTCTCATATTGATTTCTTTTTTATAGGGTTTGAATCTGTAATTTTTATCTCCTGCCCAGAGAAAAGGTTTGCAATGTTAACCCTATGTGTGTAAATAAGTAGTATGGCAAGAAGCATAGACGAAATAGTGTAATAAATTGGTGCATTAAAAAGTATCATATACATCGGGATCATAGCAATAGAGACAAGATTGGAAAGTGAAATATACTTTTTAGTCCACAAAACTGCAAAGAATGTAAGTGCGCCAAGTAAAGTAGGCAAGGGTGCAAGTGCTGCAAGTGCCCCATAAGTGGTAGATGCACCTTTGCCACCTTTAAACTTCATAAAAACAGAAAAATCGTGTCCAAGAACGACAACAAACGCCGAAATAGCAGAAGTCAAATGATCGTTAAATAGCAACTTAGTAAGCAAAACGGCAAAAAAACCTTCTGCAAAGTCAAGTAAGAAGACGGTAAAAGCAGCTTTTAAACCCAGGTATTGTGCTATATTTGCAAATCCAATGTTCCCGCTTCCTTTTTTTGTGATGTCCGTTTTATAAAACACTTTTCCTACGATGTATCCTGCAGGAATTGCACCAATAAAATAAGAAATAATCACCACAATTGCAATTTTCATTAAATTTTTACCTCCTTTTTATTAAAAACAAGTGTGAAAATGACTTTTTATCAGAAGAGCCGAACTTCTTAACTACAGGTTTATAATACTTTAAAAACTCCTTTGCAACGCATTCTTCGTCAAAGTAATTTTCGTAAAAGAAAACACCCTTCACTTCAGCAAATTGAAGCAAGTAGTCGATGTGCCAGTGAAGGTGCTTAATTTCTGAAAAGTATCGCAGAACTCTACGCTTGTATCCTGCTTTTGCACTACCTATGTAACAGTATTCTCCCTGCAGGAATTTAAAGCTTCCCAATCTTCCGATCTTTACTTTAACGGGTTTTCGTAAAGAAAAAAGTAGAAGGTATGTACCCTTTTTGTCAGGATGTAATTCTCGACTCAATAATTGCCCTAAGTCTGTCAAATTCTTCCTCTCTTGCCTTTAGTACAGGATGCCTAGGCACAAAGTCGCATGGATTTTGTGCTTCTGTAGAAATTTCGTAAGTGCCTATCCACCTTGCTATTCTTTCAATTTCCATTTTGTCAGTTCCTATAAGAGGCCGATATACGGGAAAGTCCACTCCTTTTTGTATTATGCGAATGTTTCGAAGAGTCTGGCTTGCAACCTGACCAAGTGAATCTCCCATTACCACGCCTTCTGCACCTATTTTCTTTGCAATCCTTACGCCTTCGGTAAGTATTCTATGTTTGCAGAAAATACAGAGATACCTCAGCCTGTTTTCCTCTCTCAGTATTTCTGATGCTTTCTGTAAAAATTCTTTGTGATCTACCACTATCAGGCGCACTTTTGGATCAAAGAGGGTGAAGTGTTCTACTAACTTTTCTACGATTTTTAATTCTTCTTCAGTTTTCTTAAAGTGTACAAATACGATTCGTGCACCGCGGCGCATCATTTGAAAAGCAGCAACAGGAGAGTCAATCCCGCCAGAAAGAAGTGCTACTACTTTGCCCTGTTCCCCAAGTGGCAAGCCTCCAGCGCCCTGAAATTTTTCTGAATAGATGTAAGCACTATCTGGTAAAATTTCAATACCTATAAATAGGTCGGGACGATTCAGATTTACTGAAAGCCCGGTTGCCTCTTTTACGACACCTCCCACTACGCGTTCGACATCAGGACTTTTTATAGGATACTTCTGGTCAAGTCTTTTTACGCGGACGGCAAATGTTTTGATTTTAGGCTTTTCCTTTACCTTATTGAGTGTAAAGTTTACCGCAGCTGCTTTTAACTTTTCGATGTGTTTTTCAGCTTTTATCGCAGGGCTGAAAGAAACGACGCCAGGCACAAATTGCAGTCTTTTGTAGTCCAAATCGTTTCCTTCTACGATAATTCTGCCGCCGTATACCTGCACGCTACTTCCTGGCAGCACCTTTTCTATGTGCTCTTTAAGGTTCGTTTTTAATTTTATCTGCGCTCTTCTGCCTTTAGTCCCTATTTCGCCAAATCTACAAAGAATTACATCCATTATTAAATTCCTCTCTTTCTTTTTGACAGGGCTTTCAGGTTTTCTGCGCACTCTTCACCGCTTTTGGCAAACATCTCACAGAAAAGTCTGTCCAGCCCGCTTTTGTCACTGTTCGTTACCACGGCCTGCTCGTGCGCCTCCCTCAAAACGACTGGATACCCGTTGCCCTTCTCCATCTGACTAAGCAAAAGCTTGTGCGTTATTTTGAGCACTTCTTTATTTTCGAATACAAAACTAGGGATTTCTATGCGTACTACTTCTCTTTGCTTTAAGTAGAAAAAGTAAACAGGATTTTTGTAGAATTGCAGAATTGGTACATTGCTTTTAAAAACTGCGGACCTTTCTCCACTTTTAAGAAGATATTCAAATACATCTACATCTTCGAGTTGGTCAAATTTTTCAACTTCTTTTTTGGGGTACTTAAAAATCGTTAAAGCAGCAACTTTTATAAGCCCTATAACATCTTTTGAATGGCTACCGCTTACATACCCTGCGATTGGCAAGTTCTTTTCCTTGCTCTTTTTGAATAAATTTTCGAAGCGTTTTACAAAAAGTTTTTTAAAGTCGTCGCTTCTATTTTTAATCTCCCACTGGATCAGCGTTCCGTCAATTAAAGAAAGCATCGGTAAGTTATCTCTATAGAATTCTTCAATTACTTTTGCAAGTGCTATGCTTTCGCCAAGAAGCATTTTTGCTTCTAAAAGTTCGCCTCGAACAACGAGTTTTCTGCCGTTTACCTCTTCGTAAAGGTCGTTATCCTTGTAGTAAATTTTTGGTCTCGAGTCAGAGTAGAAAAAAGCATTCTGTCCATAACCAATTGCAGCAATACCAATGTTTATAAGATAGTAAGGAAAAATAAAGTCTGGGTCTATGGGAATTTCCGATCCATCCGTAGCAGCTACCACATAATCAGAAGTATCACTTTCTAGAAAAAATTTGTTAGAAGGTTCTTCTTCTGGAAAGGCAACAAAGTAAGGAAAAGCATTCACATCAATGGTAGAGATTTTTTCTTTCTCCACTTTAACGAGAATGTCGGCGGCCTCTTTTACGATCGATTCTTTTATGTGCTTGAGTCCTACTTTTTCCTTAACGATGCTGTTTATTTCTGGCAATAATTTTTCAAAAATCAGCATAGTTTATTATATAACAAAAAAACTCTTTATAAAATTGCACTCTATTCTATAATGTTTTCATGCTAAGTTTAATAATACTTTCTGTAGTTCTCGTTTTAATAGGAATTCTAACGAAACTAAAAGTAAATATTGGTTTATCAATACTTATTGCAGCATTTTTACTTGCTATCTCCGGAGGGTTTAATTTAACTTCTACTATCACCTCTTTATTTACTGTAGTTAAAAAGTCAGAAACCTGGAACTTAATTCTTATTGTAGTCACAATTACATACTTTGCTGACCTGCTGAAACACTCTGGATTTTTGGAAGACATCGTTAAAAGTTATTCTACATTTTTGCCGTCAAAAGTGTTTATTCCTTTATTTGCGTTTATAATAGGTGCGCTGCCTATGCCTGGGGGAGCACTTGTTTCTGCTCCACTCGTGGAAAAAGGCAGCAGCGAGTCAAATCTGGATAGAGAAGAAAAAGCCGTAATAAATTTTTGGTTCAGGCATATCTGGGAGCCATCCTCCCCCCTTTATCCAGAGATGATTCTGGCATCCATTATACTATCAGTCCCCATAATGCAAATTATTAGAATACAATATCCCATATCAATCGCGATGTTTGTGAGCGGCGCTTTGTTTTTGCTTCCTCTAATTAAAACGAGGGGCAGAACAAAAAATAAAACAGACATAAGTGCCTGGACTATGCTTACCAGTTTAATGCCGATTATCGTAGTAATTTTGCTGATTCTTGCCCTTAGGGTTTCTGTCGTCGTATCTACGCTGATCGGAATAGTCTACATCGTTATCGTTAAAAGAACTTCGCTTAAAATTTTAAAAGCATCAATAAACTATACTTTGCTGTTAAAACTTGCATTTCTGATGTTTGCAATACTATACCTGAAACACATTGCAATGCACGGAACGCTTATTTCTTCTGTGTATACTTACTTAACGCAAAAGGGTATTCCAGACTTTCTAATCTTGTTCTTCGTACCATTTATCGTAGGAATTTTGAGTGGGGCGGGAACGGCAATGGTAGGCGTGTCGTATCCAATGCTAATTTCTCTTATCAAGTCTCCTACTCTTAATCCCGTCCACTTGTACATTGCTTTTTTAGGTGGATGGACGGCGCTCATGCTAACGCCGACACATCTCTGTCTCTCACTTACGATAGAATACTTTAATGCAGAGTTGGAAAAGACATATAGGTTGCTCATAAAAAATGTTTTGCTTATGTTAGCAACTTCACTCCTTGTACTTTTAATTATTAAATAAATGGCTTTGTAGAGTAGTTGGAGTATATAAATTAAGCACAACAAAATACCTTGCATTCAGAGTGGAATCACAAGAGGAGTTCAAAATTAAAATTACAAAAAAGAATTATCCTGAATTTAATAACATTAAAAGGGCACCTACCAGAAGAGGTACCCTTTTAAATTCATGTGCGAGCCTACAAAATTAGGCGTACTTTTTACGGATTCTGGAAGTCTTTAAGAATTGCTTGTGCTTCTTTCTGAGCTTCGTCCATTGCAGCTTTTGGAGTCATCTGTCCGTTGTATGCAGCCTGTAGATACTTGTGGAAAATGTTCCTCACCTGTGCAAGATCGTGACAAGAGAATTCCGGGCCTGCATACTTCAAAAGTTCTTTTACTTTAGCTGCTTGCGGAACTTCTTTGAGATGCTGTTTCATAACATCAAGATCGTACGCACTCTTCCTCGTTGCAATGTATCCAGTATTAATACTAAAGTCTGCAACATACTTTGGTTGTGTAACGAATTCGATAAACTTCCATGCAGCATCCTGTTTTTCTTTTGGTACATTCTTAAACATGTAGATGTTTCCGCCACCGGTTACCGTTGCATAAGTTCCTTTCTTTTTGCCAGGGACCGCCATAACGCCTACATTAAATTTAGAGCCCTGAAGTATTCCGTTAAGACCTGATGTTGAATGAAGAATAAATGCAGCTCTGCCATTTTCAAAGTCTGGCACTGCCGTATTCCAGTTCTTCTGAACGCCCTCCGGCATTGCGTGATACTTATGGGAAAGGTCTATGTAGTATTGTATAGCCTCAATTACGCGTGGATCGTTAAAGTTCATCTGCGCAGGACCCTTGAAGATGTTCGTTCCATTACCAATTGCAAGTGGCTGGAATAACCAATAAGGCCAGCCCGATGGCCATTCAATCCCCCAGCGCACTACTTTTCCATCTTTATCTCTTTTCGTCAATTTTGATGTAACTTCTGCAAGTGACTGCCAGCTGTCAGGTACTGGAAGGTTATTTTCCTTAAGAAGGTCGGCATTGTAATACATCAGTGCAATACTTCTCTGAAAAGGAATACTCCAGATCTTGCCGTCGTACTTGGAGTTTGCAAGGAACTGAGGGAAGAAGTCGTTTAAATAGGCCTGTCCATTAGGCATACTGTTGATGTAACTGTCAAGTGGAACGATGTAACCTGCGTCAATTAAGTCGTAAAGATCTGTTGCAAGCATAATTGCAAGTGCAGGTGGTTCTCCTCCACCGTTAATAACAGTTTTAATTGCTTTCTCAACATCAGTATATCCACCTGAATAAACAGGTTTTACCGTGATGTTTGGATATTCTTTGTGGAATGCTGCTGCATAACTATCAAGCAATTTTGCCTCTGGTGCAAGAGTAGACACTGGGAAGTAAATTTGAATCGTTACTTCTTTTTGTGTATTTTGTTGCTGGTTTTGTTGACTGTTTTGGTTGTTGTTCTGCTGTGGTGCTTTTTTGGGTGCACATCCTGCAAAAACGATAGAAAATGACACTACAAATACGAGCAGCACGAGCAGAAGTTTTTTAGAAAAAATTTTCATAAAACACTACCTCCTTTGAAGTTATATAATTTGTATTTATAACTTTTCATGCGTTTTAGTTATCTTTAACCACCCCCCTTTTTACTTTATACCAGAATAAAGAAAACTATTAATAAAGCGCTTCTGGAAAACAACAAATGCAATAAGCAGCGGTGCAACGACAATAAGCGTAGCAGCAGCAAGTAGAGGCCACTGCGCGCCGATTTCGCCAAGTTGTGTAAAACGCACGAGTCCTACGGTAAGAACGCGTGCCTTATTACTCGAGGTAACGACGAGAGGCCACAAGAATTCATTCCAGTGCCATGTAACTGAAGAGATAGCAAAGGCAAGAAGTGTTGGAATAGCAGGAGGAAGATAAACATGCATTATAAGTTGCCACCAATTGCAACCATCAATTATACCTGCCTCAACGAGTTCATATGGAACCTCAAGAAATGCTTGCCGCATTAGAAAAGTGCCAAATGCTGAACCAAAGTACGGCAATGCAATTGCAAGTAAAGTATCGTATAATCCTAACTCTCTTATCGTTGCAAAGTTTGGAACGAGAAGTGCCGTCGTAGGAATCATAAGTTGCAACAAAATAAAGAATAATAGCCAGCGCTTTCCAACGAATTCGTAATTTGCAAAAGCAAAACCTGCAAATACTGCAGTAACTATTTGAACTCCGAGAATAAGTGAAACAACTATAATCGTATTTTTGTAATAAAGCAGGAAAGGTGCCATGTGCCAGGCACGAATGTAATTAGCAAAAGAAAAAGAGCCACCAAACCAGATACTTCCTGGACCAATTGGGGAATTAGGCGGCCTGAACGATGCAGCTATTGCCCACAGAATTACTGATGCCCAGAGTAAACTCAATACGGCTGCTATAAGCGCAATTACAAAACTATTTATTTTTTTCTTTATGTGCTTCGTTTTTGGAATAGAGTTATGCGACACGCCTGTCCTCCTTTCTCTCAGAGAGAGCAAAGTTACCAATAGTGAATATTAAAATAAATGCAACGAGAATGACGGTAAGTGCAGCAGACTTTCCTACATCTTGATAGTTAAATCTCATTTCCCACAAGTAATACAACAGTACATTACTCGCATCACTTGGCCCGCCCTGTGTCAAAACGAAAATGTGATCGATTATTTGGAAACCGTCAATAAAGGCGATTGTAGTAACGAAAAGTGTAGTGCGACGAAGCAATGGAAATGTAATGTACCGCAAGCGTTGTAAGTAGTTTACTCCATCAATATCAGCAGCTTCGAATACATCTGTAGGAAGATTTTGCAAACCCGCAAGATAAAAAATCATAAAGTATCCAGCGCTCTTCCATATAGCAACTATCATTACGGCTAAAAGTGCAAGGTGAGGATTTCCCGTCCAATTTTGCGGCCCGTGGTACCCAAACCACTGAAGAAAAAGGTTAAATAATCCGTAATTTGGTGTAAAGAAGTACATCCACACTGTAGCAGCACTAACCATTGGAAGAATCGTAGGATAAAAAAATCCCAATCGAATAAAGCCAATTCCTTTTATTGCCCTATTTACGAGGAGAGCAAATAAAAATGCCAGAATAACACTAATCGGGACGACACCCGCAACATAGATGATCGTATTCCATAAAACCTGATGGAATGTAGGTGACTTAAAGAGTTCTACATAGTTCTGCAGCCCAATAAAAGTAGGAACTCTAAATCGCGGCACATTTAGTTTCAGACGAAAGAAGCTTTGATAGATTGAGAGTACTGTTGGCCAGGCAGTGAACATTAAAACTACGATAAATGTAGGAAGAATTAAGAGCCAAGGAATAATTGAAGACTTCAAATCAGAATGTTTGTTTGCAACTGTTTTAGCCATTAACATCTCCTTTCTTTTTTGTATTATAGAAAGTAAATATTTTTTGTCAACGAAATAGGCTAAAGTAACATTAAAGGGCTTCGTCAAAGTCTTCGAAACAGTCCTAAGAATAAAGAACAGGTATTCTGCAAACATGGATTTTCTTTAAAAACAAATTATCATAAGTTCTTTGTCTGCATAAAAGAACTTCACGCTGTACCACAACCAATACTTATGGAGTGTTTTAAAAGTGCACCTCAAAACGGCGAAGAGAAAAATGAGTTTGCTCGATAATTGCAGGAGAAGAAAATGTTTAGTCGAAAATAAGGAAAAGAATAAGAATCTTTCTTAAAAGCAACTTTAAGATTGGAAAAAATTCATTCTGAAGGAGATTGCGAGCGAAGAATCTCTGCTTTACACAGGCAAGTCAAGTAAAGAGTTTCTACCTTAACGGCAATACCTTTGTCTGAACCTTACATTTGTTTACATTAAAAATTCAAATTGCACGCCAATTTCTTATGAGGTCCTCCGCAAGGACGGCTCGAGGACGACTCCATTCCGTCACTCTGAGCGGTCTCTGCCCTAATGACAATGCACTTCGTTGCTATTAAAGATTACTTACAGACTGTTTTGTCAAAAACGGCTCAGAACGACAAAATCACTACAAACAAACTTTGTATTTATCAGCCTTCGTTTCAAAATCGCTAATTTAAGGCCCATAGACGCAAATCTTGAGAAAAATCGGGTAATTATACCTGCAAAACGCGTTAAACGGCCTTATTTTAGGGCATAAGAAAATTGCAATAAAGCCTGTATTTATCGGCATTTCTTGAAAATTACCTTAAAATTATCAATTTGAATAAAATTCCCTAAAATAGAAGCCCGCATAAATAGAGGCTTTCTTAATGGTCAAAAACAGGCAAAATTCGTCCGAAAAGCGAAAAATTGTTCGCTATAGAAAAATATTGTATTACGCCAGGAATTATCTACTGTTTAATCATTTATTGTAATCTTACAGCTGAAAAATCCCAGAGATTTATAACTATAGCGATAAATGTGTAGGATTCCAGGTTATGGGTATTGCGGAGACAGGTGTATAACTCGTGAAGTTTCGTCATTCGTAAACGACTTTTGTTAGGTTGCTAATATAAACAGTATTATTTTCCCGCAAAAACTGATAGATCAAACATAAAAAACTTAAGTGAAAATTATTAAGATGAGGTTTTTTTAATCTTAAAAATTACTATTTACAGCAGAAAATTCATTAAATTTATCGACAAACAGTGGTGCCGAGGGACGGAATTGAACCGCCGACACGGGGATTTTCAGTCCCCTGCTCTACCGACTGAGCTACCTCGGCAAAGAGTGGTGGGCGAAAGAGGATTCGAACCTCTGACTTCTTGCGTGTAAGGCAAGCGTTCTACCGCTGAACTATCCGCCCATAAAAGTGGTGCCGGGAGTGGGACTTGAACCCACACGTGTCTCCACATGCGCCCCTTAAACGCACGCGTCTGCCAATTCCGCCATCCCGGCACTTTACCTTAACACACTAAAATACTTTAAATACAGCCAGATATATTGAAGTTAATACAAATGCAATTGAGAAAATAGTTGCTAGCCTGTCGAGGAGTTTATCCTTGGGGCTCTTTGAGTGAAATACCGTTGCTCCGCCAGATATTGCTCCAAGGCCAGCACCTTTTGGGCTCATAAACAAAATTGCCAATGTCGCGCCCAACGCAAAAATCAAATCTAATGTAATTACTATAATTGCTCCTGTCGTCATCTTATCTTTACCTCGCTCACGCTCATATTATACGGATTTGGGTTTTTATTTCAAGACTTTTGATAAACATTTTTTACTTTTCTTCAAGTACATCTATAGCGGGAAGAGAATGGCCTTCAAGGAACTTTAAAAAAGCACCCCCACCAGTAGAAACATGGGTAATTTTCTTATCTGCACCAAATCTTCTCAACGCAGCAGCAGTTTCTCCTCCGCCAGCAACGGCAGTTACACCTTCAAGCGTACCAATAAACTCAGCAATGTCGTAAGTACCTTTTGCAAATTGTTTAATTTCAAAAACTCCAAGTGGGCCGTTCCAGACGATAGTTTTTGCTTTAGAAAGTTCGTCTTTAAAAATCTCGACAGTCTTTGGCCCTATGTCCACGCCTATCTCGTCTCCTGGAATCTCTTCTATGTCTACGACTTTGGAAGGCGCACCTTCTTTTATTTCTGGTGTAACGACGACATCTGCGGGAAGAATAACCTTAATTCCCTTTTCTTTTGCTTCTTTCATTAACTCCTGAGCAAACGAAAGTTTTTCGTCTTCGCATAGAGAGTATCCAATTTTGTATCCTTTTGCTTTCAAAAATGTAAAGCACATCCCACCACCAATAAGAAATGCGTCAACTTTATTCATTAAGTTTTGTATAACACCAATCTTATCGGAAACTTTGGCACCACCGAGTACTGCAACAAATGGATGTTCGGGTGCAGTGAGCACTTTAGTTAAAACATTGATCTCTTTTTCCATTAAAAGGCCTGCAACTGCTGGAAGGTAAGACGCAATGCCAACTGTTGAAGCTGCAATTCTATGAGCAGTTGCAAAAGCATCGTCAACATAGACTTCACCAAGAGACGCAAGTTCCCTTGCAAACTCAGGGTTATTTTCTTTTTCCTCTTTGTGGAAACGAAGATTCTCAAGTAAAATAATGTCTCCGTCTTTCATACTGAAGACTTCTTTCTTAACTTCCTCTCCAATACAATCGTTTAACTTCTTCACGGGGCGATTAATTAATTCAGAAAGGACTTTAGCAACTGGGTCCAACCGCAAGTTAGGAACAACTCTGCCTTTAGGACGCCCCAGATGAGTCATAAGAATTACTTTTGCATTATTTTCAATTAAGTAATTGATCGTAG
Source organism: Caldisericaceae bacterium (assembly GCA_027023025.1). Taxonomy (GTDB): domain Bacteria; phylum Caldisericota; class Caldisericia; order Caldisericales; family Caldisericaceae; genus S143-107. The sequence continues at coordinate 76,566 of JALVXB010000021.1, forward strand.
GTAACGCAGCCCTTATTCTAAAGTCGTCCAATACTTTACCGTCAGGGCTAAGAGGAACATTGAAGTCTACTCTTACCAGAACCCTTTTATGAGAAACATCTATGTCTCTTACCGTTTTCTTGCTCATCTGCACCCTCCCCGTTATTTTTTAAAATCCAGCTTTTTCAGAAAGTAACTTTGCAAGATCTACAACTCTGCAGGAGTAACCCCACTCGTTGTCGTACCAACTTACGACATGCACGAAGTTATCAATTACTTTTGTCGTCAGAGCATCTACGATACCAGAATAAGTAGTGCCTTTGTAGTCACTAGAAACGAGCGGTTCTTCAGAATAACCAAGAATGCCTTTCATGTAAGTTTCGTGAGCTTCTTTCATTATTGCATTTACTTCCTCTGCAGAAGTCTTCCTAGTCATTACTGCGTCAAATACCGTAATAGAAACTGTAGAAGTGGGCACACGAATTGCCATGCCGTCAAGTCTACCTTTCAATTCAGGAATAACGAGGGTAACTGCCTGTGCTGCACCCGTCGTCGTAGGAACGATATTTATCGCTGCGGCTCTCGCCCTTCTCCAATCCTTCTTGTGTGGGGCATCCAGTAATTTCTGGTCAACCGTGTAAGAGTGCACTGTAGAAAGATAACCCGTCTCGATACCTATTTTATCCTGCAATACTTTTATTACCGGCGCAATACTGTTTGTCGTGCAGGAAGCATTTGATATTATCGTGTGCTTTGAAGGGTCTAACAGTTTATCATTTACGCCAAGTACTATTGTAATGTCCTCACCTTTTGCAGGAGCAGTAATAATTACTTTTTTTGCGCCTGCCTTCAGGTGCATTTCTGCTTTTTCTCTTTCTCTGAAAACACCTGTTGCTTCAATAACGATGTCTACGCCAAGATCTCCCCAGGGTAACTTTTCTGGGTCTCTCTCTGTAAGCATTATTACTTTTTTGCCGTCAATCGTGATGTATCCGTCACCAACCTGTATGTCTCTTTTCCACGCTCCATAGTTCGAGTCGTGCTTTAAGAGAAATGCAAGTTGGTCGTTTGGAAATAAATCGTTCGTTGCAACAATCTCTAATTCCGGATAAGTGTCAAACATCCTTTTAAAAACCTGTCTGCCTACTCTGCCTAAACCATTAATAGCTACTTTTGCCATATTACTACCTCCTCAATATTATTTTGTTTTTAGGAATATTTTACAGTATTTCAGTGATTAGTCAACCTTCGTTTGCTGCTTGAAGGTATTTTAAGTAGTTTTCGATACTTTACTACAGTTCTTCTCTTTATTTTTAACCCACTTTTTGAAAGAATTTTTGCAATTTGCTCATCAGTCAAAGGATGGGTTTTGTCCTCACTACTTACGAGTTCTTTTATTTTTATTTTCAACTCTTCGTCGTTATACGGTTTGGACTTATGCTGCAAAAAGTATCTGATAGGGAATATGCCTACGGGCGTTTCAATGTATTTATTTTGTACAAGTCGAGAAACGGAACTTTCGTCAGTTCTCAGATATTGTGCAACTTCGTCAATTGTATGCTTTAAAGGAAATGACATTATGCCGCCAAGAAACCTTTCCTCTTTTTCAGCAATAAAATTACCAATCTCGAGCAACATTTTTCGCCTTTCTAAAAAGCTCTGCAAAGTCCACTTTGCCTGCTCAGCCATTTTTACAAATTCACTATCAGCATTCTTTTTATTATTCTTTAAAATTTTCAAATAATTATCGTTAATAAAAAACTTCCGCATAAATTTATCGTTTAAGTGTGCTTCATAGCCACTTTCTGTCTGTATAATATAAAGGTCCGGTACTATAATTTTTTTTGTACAGCTTTCTTTAAAGGCAAGTCCTGGCGACACTGTAAAGTGAGAAATTTTTTCCCTGAGTGTCTTTAAAGTCTCGACTTTAAGGCCAGTTTTCTTTGAAAGGGTGTAGTAATTTTCGTCGCCGAGATCCTTCAAGTGGTTCAAAATAATGTGTTTTATCTTTGGGCTTACCTTTTCTTCGGATTCAAGTTGTAAAAGAAGGCATTCAGGAAGATTGCGTGCAGCTATGCCAGGTGGATCCAGGCTTTGCACAATTTTCAATGCTTTTTCCACATCTTTTAGCGAAACATTGAGCCGCTTTGAAACGCTACCTAACGGCATAGTAAAGTATCCGTCTTCATTCAGTCCCTTTATGATAAACTCTCCGATTCTTTTGGTCGTTTCGTCCAGATCAAGCATACGAAACTGATGCAAAAGGTTTTCGTACATATCTTCGCTTCTCGCAATGTACTTCTCAAAGTCGTTGGGCTGAATCGTTTCCGGCGCATAGCGTGCTTCCTCAATAAATGGATTAGAAACTACTAATTGATTTACGAATTCGTTCAATTCAAGCAAATTCATTTCTAAAACTCTAGCACGCAGAGCCATATAAGGAACGAACTTTAACTTTACTGAAGGTTTTTGTTTATTTTTTACCATCTTTATTTATCACCTTTGTAAGAATCTATAACTCTTCTCAGTCTATAGTAGATCGTTTGCTTTGATAGTTTTCCATTTGTTTTCTGCGACAGCTCACTGAAGGATAAAAATGGATAATTTAGCCTTAGATCTACCACTTCTCGGTATTTAACAGGAAGTTTATTTAACAAACCTTCGTCTTTCATTTTCTTAAGTATACTTATTTGCTCAGTTGAGGCATCAGATTGCCTTTTTATGTTTGCATATTCACAATTTGCTTTTCGGTTTGCACTGTTTATGAGATTTTTATTTACCGCGTCTTGCTCCATAAACAAGTATGTGTTCATAGCGCCAACACCATACAAGAAAGTCTCTATGTTGGCTCTTCCCTTAATGTACAAGATACTTCCTCTTTGCAAACTTTTTACATTAATTTTCTGCAGCAAACTAAAAACGAGTCGTGCAGCTTTTCCGTCTACGAAACGCAACTCCAAATGGTAGGATGGTGGGGAAGACAATATACCGCATCCAAGAAAAATGCCTCGAAGAAAAGCATAGATTCCTTCTACCGATAAAGTAGAAACAAATTTCTCAATTTTTTCAAACGAGTATTCACGATTAATACCAGTTGAGATAAGTATTCGCCTATTATTTTCGCTCTGCAGGATGTCTTTGTCGCGTTTTATTCCTAATTGGTCCATTATCCTTACGACTTTGCGTACGATGTTTATGTGAGAAAGAGAAAAAGACAACCCTCTTTCCTTGCCTAGGTAAACTATTCTACCGACGGAAACCAAAAATCCGTAGAATTCAGCAACGAGATCGTCGAACTTACGAGAAAGCTCGTCTTTACAAAGCACATTTAGCGAAGACTTCCCAATACTTCCATAATGGCTGCTGCGATCCTTTCTGAGTTGTGTCGTACAACTTCCCCCCTTTCTGAAACAAAATTATCTACGATGTATTTTACACTATTTTTCTCAAAATTTGCAGTGTCAAAAATTACGGGCTCCGAACCAGATGCTTCGTACTTTCGAATGTAATAGTTGCTAATCTGTCCGTTGTTTACCAGCACATAGTCGAGTACATTCTTACCTATAATGTCCTCTAACACACGGACATGATCAAAAGCAGTAAAGTGATCTGTTTCTCCCGGCTCCGTCATAATGTTGCAGATGTAAACTTTTACCGCCTTGCTTCTTATTAGTGTGTCAGTCAAAGATGCGAGAAGTAATGGTGGAATCACACTCGTATATAGACTGCCAGGACCCAGCAGGATAACATCCGCCTCGGAAATTCTTTTTAATGCAAGTATGTACGGCTTAACTGTATCTGGTTCTATAAATACTCGTTTAATTCTTCCTTTGTGTTCTGTAATTTCTGCTTCTCCTTTTACGATACTTCCGTCTTCAAATTCAGCGCAAAGCGTAATTTCATCTGTAGTAAAAGGCATAGCTTCGCCTTTTATGTTGAGCATTTTGCCGAGCTCAATAACGGCGTCTCCGAAGTCACCGTACATTCTCGTTAAAGCCGCAATCATAAGATTCCCCATACTATGCCCATTAAGACAAGAATTTTTTTCTCTAAAACGGAACGAAAGTAATTTTCCTATTTTGGAGTTTTGGCCTGCAAGTGCAACTAAGCAGTTTCTTAAGTCCCCTGGAGGTAAGATTCCCATTTCTTTTCGTAACCTTCCAGAACTTCCTCCTGAATCTGCAACTGTTACAATTGCAGAAACTTTTACAAACTTATCTCTTAAGCCTTCCAATATAGTAGAAACACCGGTTCCTCCACCAATTATAACAATGCGCTTTTTAAGGTCTTCCTTCCGTCGTTCAAATACGATGTTCATTATTTCTTTCTGATTTTTTTCCGGAAGCAATGCCGAAGAAATGGAGCCCACCAATTCCCTGAGGCCTAAAATGACGAGCGAAATTGCAAAAAACAAAGTGATAAAGCCTACGATAACGATAACAGAACTGCCGAAAGGTATTTTTCTTGCTATAGAAATAAGAAATACTTTTTTAAAGAAAGCAGTTTTTGAACCCGTTGAAAACCTGAAGTAGACTACCGCAACTGAATATAGCAGCAGTAATATGCCAAGAAAAATAGAAAACAGATACCTTTTAATCTTTATGCCAGGGAGTAGCCAGCGCAAAAAAGGGTGCCTTACGAACTTCATTTATCGATGTCCCGATGCTGAATTTTTACAGAGTAGCCTTTGTTTTTAAGGAAATCTGCAAGGATTTCTCCAATTGCAACCGACCTATGCCTTCCGCCCGTACAACCAAGGGCAATAGTCAGGTAAGACTTACCCTCGTTTATGTACTTCGGTATAAGAAATAGCAAAAGAGATTCAAATTTGTTAAGAAAAATCCTCGTTTCTTCAAAACTAAGAACATACTTCTTTATAGATTCGCTCTTACCTGTTTCTTCTCCCAACCCCCTTACATAAAAAGGGTTAGGGATAAACCGCACATCCATTACGATGTCTGCCTGAAGGGGTAAACCGTACTTGTATCCGAAAGATTCAACTAAAATTTCCATATTGCTCGTATTTGAGCCAAGCACTATTGACATAATGCGTGCTTTCAGATCTTTTAAGGCGAAGTTGGTGGTATCTATTATAAAGTCTGCACTGCTACGAATCTCTGCAAGCAAATTAGATTCAATTTCAATTTTTTCCTGCAAACTCGTTCCTTCCTCTACAGGATGCTTTCTCCTTGTTTCAGAAAACCTTTTCACAAGCGTTTCCGTATTTGCTTCTAAAAATATTACCTTTACGGAAAATCGTTTGTCACGGCGAAGCTTATCGATCATCGTGGGTATGTTTTTGAGAAACTCGCGACTTCTAATGTCTACGACAATTCCAATCTTATTAATTCTTCCTCCTGTCTTAGTTACGAGTTCTATAAAGTCCTCAATTAAGTTCGGCGGTAGATTGTCCACGCAGAAGTATCCCAGATCTTCAAGTATTCCTATTGCTTTTGTTTTGCCTGCTCCACTAAAGCCAGTAATAATTACGATGTTTATTTTTTCATCCATATAAATATTATAATTCTATTGACTTTTTTTTACAATTCTTGTATAAATGTTATGCATAGGAGGTGTTTAGATGGCTTTAAAAGGAGAATTGTCTGATATACCAGTCAAAGAGGTATTTAAAATCATTAGTGAAACAAAAGGAACAGGAATCTTAAACTTAAGCAATGGAGTACATAACCTACAATTACAATTTCAAAACGGCAAAATCGTGAATGCAAGTGGCGATAAAACTCCCCCAGACTCCGTAAAATTAGCAATAATAATGGAAGACGGCGAGTTTGAGTTTGACAAGACTGATAGCGTAAATCCTTTGAAAGATTCAAAAGATCTGGAAAAAATTTTGGACGACTTTGATAAAATCAAGAGTGAATGGGAAAAAATAAAAAGCCTTATTCCATCCGAGCAGTATATTGTAAAGTTGTCGGACGAAAGTGCAGAACAGATTGAACTGTCAGGCAACGAGTGGAAGGTTATAGCAATGCTAAAAGGGCCTATGTCTATTTTAGAAATTGAAAAGCGACTTAACATAGGTGCTTTCGAAACACTAAAAGTTCTCTCGTCACTTATAAAGAAAAAATTAATTGAGCTTTCTGGTGAAGTAGAAACAGAGCAAGAAGTAGACGAAAAGGTAGCAAACATCATTCCAGTAAGGAATCTGGGATACTGGGCAATGAGAAGCCCAATTGAAGGCATAAAAGCAATTGAGTTTTACAGAAGAATAGACGACAAAAAAACTCTTGGCCAGATAGCAAAAGAAATGGGTATTTCGTTAAAAGAAGCAAAAGAAATATTCGATTACCTCTTGAAGAACGATAAAGTAGAACCGCCGAAGGGAGTATGAAATGCCTCTGCAAGGAGAGTTTAAAGATTTTCCTTTAGAAGAAATTCTCGACCTGATTAATGCCGGGAAAAAGAGTGGTGCTCTTGAAATAGAATTTGAAAACGAGGACGGAATAAAAGAAAAGTTATCTATCTTTTTTAAAAATGGCGAGGTAGTTTATGCGACTTCAGCCACTAATAAGGGTTTTCCCGTAATAGAAACTGCTGCTAAACTTTTCAATGGAAGTTTTGTGTTTATTCCTGGTGAAGTTGACATTCAAGATGAAGAGTTTAAAAAGTATCAATATGCAGAATTTAAGAAAAAACTTCAGGAAATAATCCAAAAGTGGAAACCTCTAAGGGAATCTTTTCCTTCTTTGAACGCATTCATTAAACTTACAGAAAGTGGCCCAGAAAAACTTGACCTCTCAAAAAATGAATGGTTGGTCATTTCACACATTGGAAACGGCAAAAGTATTAAAGAACTTATGAGTATAACAAATCTTGGCGAACTAACGCTTCTCGAAACATTAAAAGAACTTAAAGAAAAAGGGGTAATTATAGTGGAGGCAGTCAAACCGGTATCAGAGGAAATACTGAATTATGTGCCACAAAAAATTCGTGGGCTTACTTTTACACGACCGAAAGACATAGAAGACACTTTTGACAAAAAGGTGTTTGATCTCATCGATAATAAGAAGACTGTTGCAGAAATTGCAAAAATACTCAATGCATCCCCGCGGAAAGTTAAAGAAAGTATACAAAGACTTTCAGAACTTAACCGCATAGCAAAGCCTAAATTCTAAATTAAGGCAAAAACTCTTCAAATATACTGTTAGCTATAAAAGAACCTTTTTTAGTTAAAGCAATGTAGTTAGTATTTTCTTTCATTAGATGTCTTTTTTTGAAAAAGTCTATTTTTTCGCCAAAGTCGTAATGAGGTAGAGAACCAAATCTATAATAGTATAAATTTTTATTTACACCTTTAATCATTCTCAAACCAAGCATCATGTGTTCTGCTTTTGCATCCAGACCGGTTAAGTGTTCAGTAAACCGTTCGGGAAGAGTTCGCTTTAAGACGGCGTCACAATACGAGGATATACGAAAGTAATTCTGACTTCTTCTACGCTTCAAAAAGGAAGCAGCAGAAACACCAAAGCCAAAGTACGAAAGGTTCTTCCAATAATGGATGTTATGAACAGATTTAAATCCATTGAGAGCAAAGTTTGATATTTCGTATCTCCCATAGCCCTCGCTTTCAAGCAATTTTATTCCTTTGCTGAATTGGAGGTATTCTTCTCTCTCGTTAGGTAAGTTTAGATTATACCTGTTTCTGTAAAAATTGGTTCCCTTCTCAATCGTTAGCGAATAGTAAGATATGTGTTCCGGTCTAAGTGCAATTGCTTTTTTCAAGGAGCTAATCGTATCTTCTATACTTTCTTCTGGTAACGAAAACATTAGGTCGAGATTTACATTAAAGAAGCCAACTTTTCTGAGAATGGAATAAGCCTCGTAGATTTTTTTAGAATCATGGACTCGTCCAAGAATCTCAAGCGTCTTATCGTTGAACGATTGAGCTCCCATACTTATCCTGTTTATACCCAATTTTTTGAATTCACTAAACTTTGCCTCGCTTACTGTTTCGGGATTTGCTTCAAGCGTAACCTCTTTAACAGAACTTAAATTAAAAACAGAATTTAGCGTTTCAAAAACTCTGGCAAGTTGTTTTACGGAAATCAGGGAAGGCGTCCCACCTCCCAAAAAAATAGAAACAATCTTTACGCTCTTTACAAGGTTCTTTTCTGCAAATAGTTCAATTTCCCTGGTCAGGCAGTCCACATATTGTTCTGTGTTGTGGGAAGCAAATTTATAAGAAACGAAGTCACAATAATTGCACTTTTTAATACAAAACGGAAAGTGAATGTAAATAGAAAACTGTTCAGTAATGGCGGGATTACTTTTTACTTTCACCTTTTACGGAGAGAATAGTAAAGAAGGCTTCTTTAGGTATAGATACATTACCAATCTGTTTCATCTTCTTCTTGCCTTCCTTTTGCTTTTCAAGAAGTTTTCTCTTTCTCGTTACATCGCCCCCGTAACACTTAGCAAGAACATCCTTTCTATAGGGAACAATTCGCTCTTTTGCAATAATTTTACTGCCTATAGCTGCCTGCAATTTTACTTCAAACATCTGCCTGGGAATTACTTTTCTCATTTTCTGCAAGAGTTCTCGTGCAATGTACACTGCTTTTTCTCTATGTGCCATAAAGGAAAGTGCATCCACTGGATTTTTGTTTATTAATATGTCAACTTTAACTATGTCGGCTTTGACAAATCCCTTAAATTCGTAATCCAGTGTTCCGTATCCTCTCGTAACAGACTTCAACTTGTCAAAGAAGTCAGTTACAATTTCCTGCAATGGCACATCGTAGCGCAAAATCGTCCTTTTAGATTCTGGATAAGCCATGTCCTTAAATACTGCCCGCCTTGACTTTAAAAGTTCCATTACATTGCCTATATAGTCAGGAGGTGTCATAATAGAAGCTTCAACGACTGGCTCCCTTATTTCCTCTATTTTTGAAGGATCTGGAAATTCTCCGGGGTTATCAATTTTTATCGTCTTTCCGTCTTTTAATACGATTTCGTATTCAACATTCGGAACCGTTGCAATAATCTCTCTGCCAAATTCGCGTTTTAGTCGCTCTATGGTAATTTCAAGGTGTAGCAAACCTGAGAAACCACACCTGAAACCGAATCCCAACGCTTGAGAATTTTCAGGTGCGTATGTAAAGGCTGAATCGTTCAGGTGTAACTTTTCGAGTGCTTTTTTGAGCAACTCAAACTCATTCGTATTTAGAGGATAAATACCCGCAAAAACCATTGGCAAGTTTTTTCTAAAGCCAGGAATTGGCGAAGATGCACCATTTTCTGCATTAGTTACAGTATCACCTATTTTTACATCCAGTGGATCACGAATAACGGCCGTAAAGTATCCAACCTCTCCAGCAGACAATTTGTCTGTTTTTTCCATCTTCAACTTGAAAATGCCTACTTCTTCTACTTCAAACTCTTTTTGGGTGGACATAAATTTAATTTTATCCCCCGGCTTTATAGTTCCGTCGAAAATACGAATGTATACCACTACACCCTTATAAGTGTCAAAGTGCGAATCAAATATCAACGCTTTAAGTGGTGCATCAACTTCTCCTTCAGGCGGGGGAATGCGTTCAATAATTGCCTCAATTAGTTTGTCTACGCCGGTACCTACCTTTGCACTTATTTTCAATACTTCCTCTTCAGGAATTCCAAGAAAGTCTTCAATTTCTTCGACGGTACCCTCTATGTCCGCACTTGAAACATCGATTTTATTCACGACGGGTATAATCGTGAGGTCGTTTTCCAGCGCAAGGTAGGTATTTGCAATTGTTTGAGCCTCTACGCCCTGAGTTGCGTCAACCAATAAAACAGCACCTTCACACGCCTTCAGACTTCTTGAAACTTCGTAATTAAAATCTACATGGCCAGGAGTATCAATTAGATTAAAAATGTACGGGTTACCTTTTACATTCAGCTCAATTCTAACCGGATGAGCTCTTATAGTAATGCCTCTCTCTCTTTCAAGAGACATACTATCAAGTATCTGATCTTCCTGTTTTCTCTTATCAATTAGCCCTGCCTTTTCAAGCAACCTGTCAGCAAGAGTGGACTTTCCGTGATCTATGTGAGCTATAATTGAAAAGTTTCGTATTCTTTTCCTATACACTAACCTTCACCTTATTGCGCTTGAAAACGAGGGAGTTAGACTTCTTAGAATAGTCTACTAATATATTATCACCACTCTTAAATTCTCCTTGTAATATTTTCATTGCAATTACATTTTCAATTTCCTTTTCAATTACGCGTTGCAGAGGTCGTGCTCCGTATTCCTCGTTGTAGCCTTCTCTTGCAAGGTAGTCTTTAGCAGAATCGGTAAGATAAATTCTTAGTTTATTCTCATTCAGCCTCTGCTCCATTTTGCGAACGAGAATTTCAATAATTTGCTTTACCTCACCGTAGGTAAGAGGATAAAATACGATAATGTCGTCCAACCTATTTAAAAATTCTGGTTTAAAAATATTCTTTAACGAGCCTAGTAATTTTTTCTTCTTGGACTCAAAGTCACCTTCAACCTCAGATAGGTTAAAACCAAGCGATTTTTCCTTAAACTTTGCCGTTCCGAAGTTTGATGTCAAAATAATCACTGTGTTCTTGAAGTTTACGGTATGACCCTGCGAATCAGTAACTCTACCTTCGTCCATAATTTGCAAAAGGATGTCAAAAATATCCGGATGTGCTTTCTCTATTTCGTCAAAAAGAACAACGGAATATGGCTTTCTGCGAACTGCTTCGGTAAGCTGTCCACCTTCTTCGTATCCAACATAACCAGGAGGAGAGCCTATCATTCGCGATACGGCAAACTTTTCCATGTATTCAGACATATCAAATCGGATAAGTGCGTTTTCGTTCCCAAACAAAAATTCAGCAAGTGCCTTGGCAAGTTCTGTCTTTCCAACACCAGTAGGACCCAAAAATAAGAATGTCCCAATAGGTTTGTTCGGATTTTTAAGGCCGGCACGCGCACGCCTTATTGCGTTTGACACACTTTTTATTGCCTGCTCCTGCCCAACGATACGCCTGTGAAGGTTTTCTTCCATGTGAATTAGCCTGTTTTTTTCTGCGGTTACGAGTTTTTCAACAGGTATGTTCGTCCACATGGAAACAACGCGCCTTATGTGATTCTCCGTAACTTTCGGCAAAGTTTTACTTTCACTTGATGTGGAAATTAACGCACGAAGATTATTCAGCAGATCCTTTTCTTTTTTTCTGAGTTTGTCCGCTTCTACTATGTTCTGCTCCCGGACTGCCCGCAGTTTTTTCTCTCTTACTTCTCTAAGTTCCTTTTCTATGCGTTTAATGTCGGAATTTTTTGATAGGTGCAACCGTAAACGAGCAGATGCTTCGTCAATTACATCTATTGCCTTGTCAGGTAAAAATCTGTCCGTAATGTACTTTACCGAAAGTTCTACGGCAGAACGGATAGCACCATTCGTTATACGAACATGGTGGAAGTCTTCGTATCTGCTCCTTAATCCATTAAGAATTTCAATACTTTCTTGAACAGAAGGTTCCTGAACGAAAATTGGCTGAAATCTTCTTTCAAGAGCAGCATCTTTTTCTATGTACTTTCTGTATTCTTTTAAAGTCGTTGCACCAATTATCTGAATTTCTCCTCGCGCAAGCGGAGGCTTTAAGATATTTGAAGCGTCAATTGCCCCCTCTGCCGCACCAGCACCAACTATCGTGTGTAATTCGTCTATGAACAATATAACTTCCTTATTTGCTTTAGTAACCTCTTTGAGGATGCGTTTCATTCTATCTTCAAATTCGCCTCTATACTTCGTTCCTGCAATAACTGAAGATAAATCTAACGCCACAAGCCGTTTGTTTAAAAGCTGTTCCGGTACATCGCCCTCTACGATTTTTTGAGCAAGTCCTTCAACGATTGCCGTTTTTCCAACACCAGGATCTCCAACTATCGCTGGATTATTTTTCTTTCTTCGCATTAAAATCTCAATTACTCGTTCAATTTCTTTTTCTCGTCCGATTACGGGGTCGAGTTCGTTATTTCTTGCAAGAAGGGTAAAGTCCCTACTGTATTGGTCAAGTGTGGGAGTCTTGCTTTCCCTTCTGACCTGATATCTTTTGTTGCTGTTCTTTTTCGTATCACCAAGCATAGAATAGATCGTTTCTTCAATCTGTACGAGGCCAACACCCATTTCCTTGAGTATCTTTACTGCAACTCCTCCACCTTCGTGTATTATTGCGAGCAAAAGATGTTCAGTACTCACATATGTATCACCAAGATTATTCGCCTCTCGTTCAGCCATCTCAAGTACCCTTTTTGCACGAGGGGTTAAAATAACATCAGAGGAATAGTCAGGTGTATAAGAAGGCTTGCTTTCTCTTATAAGAGACTCAATTCTACTTACGAGTTCTGAAGGATCTATTCCAACATTTACCAGCGCATTAAAGGCAATGCCTTCACCTAACTTTACCAATCCAAGCAAAATGTGCTCGGTTCCTAAATAATCATTATTTAAAGAATGGGCCTCTTCCTGCGCAATCCATATAGCCTTTTGAGCCCTTTCTGTTAAATTATTCCAATTCATACTCTCATCTCCTTGCTTATATTGTAAAGATATTGCAAAAAAGGTCAACTACCTTCGAGAATTCTTGTTAAATACACATCAAGTTTACAATTTTAATATTTCTGATAAAATATGACGGAATGAAATGGAGGTATAATAGATGGCAGAAGAAAAGTACACAGCAAAAAGTATAAAAGTCCTTGAGGGCTTGGAGCATGTTAGAAAAAGACCCTCAATGTACATTGGTTCTACTAACGAAAGAGGGTTGCACCACCTCGTATTTGAAGTTGTCGATAATAGTATAGACGAGGCTATGGCCGGTTTTTGCAATAGCATCACAGTCATTATCCATAAAGACAATAGCGTAACCGTAATAGACAACGGAAGGGGAATTCCAACAGACATCCACCCAACATTAGGCATTTCTGGTGTAGAGGTGGCGCTCACAAAGTTAAATGCAGGCGGCAAGTTTGACAATAAAGTATACCATGTTTCAGGTGGTCTGCACGGAGTAGGTGTTTCTGTAGTAAACGCTCTTTCTAAACGCCTTACCGTAAAAGTCATTCGGGATTATACGATTTATCAGCAAGAATTTGAGCGTGGTAAACCACTATACCCTCTCAAAAGAGTTGGTAAGAGTGAAACGATAAAAAGCGGAACTGAAATAACATTTTTACCAGACGAAGAAATTTTTGAAACTGTTGAAATTAAGGAATCTATTATAAAGCCGAAACTTAGAGAACTTGCATACTTGAATGCAGGTTTAAGAATTAAGTTTATAAATGAAAAAACGGGCTTGAGCGAAGAATACTACACTGAAAATGGCATCGTCGAGTTTGTAAAAGACATCCATAAAGACCAGCAAGTGCTACCGCCAGAGCCAATCTACATAAAATCCGTGAAAGAAAATTTTTTCCTTGAAGTAGCCTTGCAGTATAACAGCGGATTCACAACAGATATTCGTTCATTTGTTAACAATATTCGCACAATAGACGGCGGAACACACGAAACGGGTTTTAAAAATGCACTTTCTCGTGTGCTGAACACTCAAGCACATCAGCTAAAATTAATTCGTGACAATCAAAATCTCACGGCTGACGACATTAAAGAGGGCTTAACTGCTATTATAAATTTAAGAATAGTAAATCCGCAGTTTGAAGGGCAAACAAAGACCCGATTAGGGAACGCCGATGTAAAAATTGAAGTGTACAATGCAGTGAAAGAAGAACTTACGAAGTACTTTGACAAGCATGTAGACGACTTAAAGAATATTGTAAAAAAAGCAATCGTTGCGCAAAACGCACGCCTTGCAGCAAGAAAAGCACGGGAACTCGTAAGAAGGAAAAACAGCCTTGACTTTAGTGGAAGGCTTCCGGGCAAACTTGCCGACTGTTCCACAAACAATCCTGCCGAAGCGGAGCTCTACATAGTGGAGGGAGAATCTGCAGGCGGAAGTGCAAAGCAAGGAAGAGACAGAAAGTTCCAGGCAATTCTACCGTTAAGGGGTAAAATATTAAATGTAGAAAGAGCAAACATTCATAATACACTTTCAAATCAAGAAATCAAAAATTTGATTACATCGTTGGGCTGTGGCATAAACGAGGACTTTAACCCGGAAAAACTTCGCTACTCAAAAGTGATTATAATGACAGATGCAGATGTAGATGGCGCACACATAAGAACATTACTCCTTACTTTCTTCTTTAGATTTATGAGAGGGCTTATAGAAGGCGGGTACTTATACATAGCCCAACCACCTTTATACAGGATTAAAAGCGGTAAAAAGGTGTGGTATGCATTTTCTGACGACGAACTAAAGAAAATAATCGACCAAATAGGAGAAGGTTCAAAAATAGAAGTACAGCGTTATAAAGGGCTTGGGGAAATGGACCCCCAGCAGTTATGGGAAACGACAATGGATCCTTCAAGAAGAGTAATTTTGAGAGTAACGATAAGAGAAGCAGAAGAGGCAGATCGGCTATTTAATCTGTTAATGGGTGATAAAGTTGCACCAAGAAGAAAATTCATAGAAGAGCATGCAAACGAAGTAATGAACTTGGATATTTAGAGGTGATATATGGCTGACTTGTTTGGTGAAAAAGTAATAAATGTTCCAGTAGAGGACGAAATTACAAAATCTTATTTAGATTATTCTATGAGCGTCATAGTAGGAAGGGCGCTTCCAGATATTCGTGACGGACTTAAACCCGTACACAGAAGAATTCTATTTGCTATGAACGAAATGGGCTGCCTTCCCAACAAACCATACAAAAAGAGTGCAAGAGTCGTAGGAGAGGTATTGGGTAAATTCCACCCACACGGCGACATTGCGTTGTACGACGCACTTGTAAGGATGGCACAGCCGTTTTCGTTGCGTTATCCATTAATAGACGGGCACGGAAACTTTGGCTCGATAGACGGTGATGCCCCTGCTGCAATGCGATACACAGAGGCAAGACTTTCTAAAATTTCAATGGAACTTTTAGACGGACTTAACGAAGATGCAGTTGACTTTGTGCCCAACTTCGACAATACGCTAAGAGAACCTGTCGTACTTCCCGCAAAATTCCCCAACCTGCTTGCAAACGGTTCGTCAGGTATTGCCGTAGGTATGGCCACCAATATCCCGCCCCACAACCTTATTGAGCTAATAGACACTCTCGTGTACATTATAGAGAAAGAAAAAATTACTAACGAGAAAGTAGAAACCGAAGAATTATTCCGATTTATAAAGGGGCCTGATTTTCCTACTGCTGGCACTATCGTGGGAAAAAGCGGTATAAAAGAATACTTTACAACAGGTAGAGGAACAATCACAATAAGGGGTAAAGCTCACATTGAAAAGTTAAAAAAGAGTAAAAAACTCAACTTTGTAATAACAGAGTTGCCTTATGAGGTTAACAAAGCCAATCTCGTTGAAAAGATAGCAAACCTCGTAAAAGCCAAAAAACTGACAGGGGTAGAAGACATTAGGGACGAGTCAGATAAAGACGGTATCCGGATTGTAATAAGGCTAAACCAAAGCGTGAATGTTAATGTGTTTGAAAAGAAACTAAGGCTTGCCACCAACTTTGAAAAAAGATACGGCGTTATCCTGCTCGGAATTTTAAACAACATTCCAAAAGTGTTTACGATGAAAGGGCTGCTTGACGAATTCCTTAAATTCCGAAATCAGGTAGTCATCAGGATTGCGAATTATCAACTTAAAAAAGCTGAAAAATACCTTGAAATTTTATTGGGGCTTAAAGCAGCGATAGAACACATAGACGAAGTAATAAAAATCATAAGAGGTTCAAAAGATACCCAGGTTGCAGCATCCAAGTTAAAGTCACTTTTAAGTATATCAGACGATCAGGTAAAAGCGATTTTAGACATGAAACTCTCAAGGCTTACTGGATTAGAGCGTGAAAAGCTACTTTCTGATATAGAATCTACAAAAGATAAGATTAATGAGTTGGAAAGAATTCTAAACGATGATACATACCGATGGAATAAAATAAAAGAGGACTTAATCCGCATCAAGAATAAGTACGGAGACAAGAGAAGAACGGAAATAGTAAATGAAGAAGGCAAAATAGAAGTAGAAGACCTTATTGCAGACAAACCAGTAATCGTTTCGATGACGAAAGAAGGATACATAAAGATAATGCCAGCGGATACTTTCAGAGTTCAAAATCGGGGCGGTAAAGGAATAATAGGGCAGCCGAGTAGCAAAGACGATGTACTGCTGAATATGTTTACCGCTACGACAAAAAGCAAGGTTTTATTCTTCACCAATAAAGGAAAAGTTTATAGCTTAAAAGTATACGAAATTCCAGAATCGCGTAGAGAATCTAAAGGAACTTCGATTTATAGACTATTAAGATTGGACAGCAACGAGTTTGTTACAGCTGCAATACCACTATTACAAAATAACGAAATTAAGTATCTTTTGTTCGTAACGAAACGCGGCAAAGGGAAACGAGTTACAATGGAGCAATTTGAAAATGTAATGAAGTCCGGAAAAATAGCAATAAAACTCGCAGAAAACGATGAACTCGTCTCTATCGTGCCACTTAACGACGAAGGAGAGTATGTGATTATTACTTCTCATGGTCTTGGAATACGGAGTTCATCTACAGAGGTACGCTCGATGGGTAGGGCGGCAATGGGTGTTCGATTAATTCGTCTTGGCATCGACGACTTCGTGATAGGTGCAGTATCACTGCATCCTGAAAAAAACATATTTATAATTACGGAAAAAGGATATGGAAAACAAATCAGATGGGACGAAGTAAGAAAAATTAAGAGAGGCGGCAAAGGTGTAAAGTGCATAAGGATTGACGAAAAAACTGGAAAAGTAAAAGCAATTTTGCTGGTGGAAGAAAACGATAAAATAATTATTTTTACCAAAGACGGCAATGCAATTAAAATTTCTGCAAAAGGCGTTTCTACATACAGCAGATACGCAAGAGGCGTAAAAGTCGTTAGGTTTAAAAATCCAAACGATACGGTTGCCTCAGTAGACGCGATTAATTCCAACGATGAAAGAAAAGTATAAAGAATATGCAAAGCTAACCACAGTAGTAACACTAACAGTTCTCGGGATAATCTTTTCCGTTCTTCTGCTTTTGAAAATCAGAGCGATTATCCCCCCTATTCTCTACGCCATTTTTATTGCATATCTCTTACTTCCAATAACGAACTTCTTTTCAAGAAAGATGCCACGATTTCTGGCATCTTTCTTGTCTATACTTATATTCGTGATTATTTTTACACTCCTTGGTTATCTAATATTTCCTCAGATCACGAAGCAGTTTACAGAATTCGTTCAAAAAGTGCCCAATATAGCAAATTCCATAAAAGACTATATAAACGGTATTTCAAATCTTATTCCCACAAAAAATAATCCTTCTTCAGTAGACGCATTTGTTCAAAACTTGTCGTCAAACATTGAATCAGCCCTTTCAATTGCAGTAAAACAGGGAACTACTATAATACTTAAAAAAGTCTCGCTTATACCGAGTGTGTTTTTATCCCTTGTGCTTGCGTTCTTTTTTATGAAAGATTCTCCAATGTTTTACAGAATTACCAAAAGAATCTACAAAGAAGAAAACAACAAAAAGTGGGAAATATTTCTGGAAAAAACGAACCGTGAAGTTCGCGACTACTACAGCCTGCTTTTGCTCGTAGCACTATTTACTGGAATAATAATGGGATTTATGAGTTACCTCGTAGGCGTACCCTACTACTTACTTATTGGCGCTATGGATGCGGTACTTGAACTCCTTCCATATATAGGGCCTACAATAGTATTTACGACTGGTGGGATATTTGCTATATTTAAATCCCTCGACACCTTTTTATTGTTCACTATTTTTTTCTTTACAATAGAAGCAATCCAGTCTCAGATCGTAATCCCTCACTTTGCCGGCAGGAAAATAAATCTGCCACCAATTGCAGTAATACTTTTAATAATTCTGGGTGGAGCAATCGCTGGTGTACTGGGAATAATTATAGCCGTTCCTTCGTTCATAATTATAAAAAATGCTCTTATGGTATTCAATCCAAAATTGTATAAGCGATTCACAAATAACAAATAAAGCAACGCTTGACAAAAAGCCTATTTTTAATAAACTTTAAAGGTTAAATTATCACTTATAAAAGGTGAACCAGTACCTTTTATAGTGGAAGGAGGTTAAATAATGGAAGCAATTATTAAAACTGGCGGGCATCAGTATCGCGTCAAAGACGGCGATGTAATTAAGGTACAGAAACTTGAAGGTAGTGTAGGAGACACGGTAAAGTTTGATCAAGTGCTGTTAATTAAAGATGGAGAAAGTGTAAAAGTAGGTACTCCTACATTAGACGGAGCCGTTGTGGAAGGAAAAATTGTAGAACAAAGTAGAGAAAAAAAGGTTATCGTTTTCTTCTACAGAAACAAGACGAGGAACCGCAAAAAGAACGGCCATAGACAACCTTTTACTAAGGTAAAGATCGAAAGAATTGTAAGCGAGGTGAAGGATAATGGCTAGGAAAAAATCTCGTACAAACGGTAGAGATAGTAACCCAAAGTATCTTGGCGTGAAGTTGTTTGACGGCCAAAAAGCAAAAGCAGGAAGTATTATTGTAAGGCAAATAGGTGAACGAATTAAACCCGGAAAAAATGTTGGTGAAGGTAAAGATTACACGCTTTTTGCCTTAAAAGACGGGATAGTAAAGTTCGAGAAAAAACGCAGATTAACGCTCGTACACATAGTGGAGGAGTAGACCTGCTACGGGAAACAAATCATTTGTAGATCGCACATTTATTACCGTTCGGAGTGGAAAGGGTGGTGATGGAGCAGTCAGCTTCAGGCACACCCGCTCCATGCCGAAAGGAGGTCCTGACGGTGGCGACGGTGGCAAAGGTGGAGATGTCGTCATAAGGGCAAATAAAAAAATTGACACGCTAAACTTCTTCATCCACCATCATCACTTCTTCGCCGAAAACGGGGAAAACGGCAAATCTTCAAACAGACACGGAAAAAATGGAAAAGATGTCCTAATCGAAGTACCAGTAGGAACTATCGTAATAGATAGAAGTACAGGAAAAGTTATAGCCGACCTAAATGAAGATGGAAAAAGTGTAGTCGTTGCCAAAGGCGGAAAAGGTGGTAGGGGGAATAAGAGCTTTGCTACATCTACAGAGCGTTCACCCCACTACAGTGAGAAAGGGAAAAGCGGTGAAGAAAGAAACCTTGAGTTACGCTTAAAAATACTGTCAGATGTAGGCATTATAGGTTTCCCAAATGCTGGAAAGTCCACTTTGCTTTCAAAAGTTACAAACGCGAGACCTACAATAGGCTCGTATGCTTTTACTACGCTATCACCTAAAATCGGGGTAGTGAAGTTAGCACCCGGAAAACAATTCGTAATGGCAGAGATACCAGGCATTATTCAGGGCGCAAGCAAAGGTAAAGGAATGGGAAATGAGTTTCTTTCTCATGTAGAAAGAACAAAAGTACTGCTTATACTAATAGACGGAAGCAACAGAAAAAATATTTTTACATACTATTACACTTTACTAAACGAGATAAAAGAATACAGCAGTAAACTTGCCAGCAAAAAACGCGTTATTGCAATCAATAAAATTGATCAATGGAAGGTTAAAAGGAAGAAAGAACTCAAAGAAAAGTTTGAGGCACTTGGAGAAGAAGTATACTTTATATCTGCGGCAACAGGAGAAGGTGTTAAAGAATTACTTGAAGAATTATACAGATTGGTATCGAGTACTAAAGAAAACCAAATCGAAATCGAGGCACCCGAACAGACGATAACCCTAACAAAAGAAGATCTTGATAGATTTCTAAAAATTGAGAAAGTTGACGAGCACACTTTTAGAGTAAAGCAGGAAGAAATTGAAAGGCGCGTTGAATTAACCGACTTTAATCGAATGGGAAGCGTAGCTGAGCTTACGAGATACTTTGAAAGAATAAATATTGACAATAAATTACAGCAAGCTGGCGTTCAAGAGGGTGACAGGATAATTATCGGCAATAAAAGCTTTATATTCCACAAGAATAAAAAAGAAAAATAATACGATATGGAAAAAATTGGCATATTTGGCGGCGCCTTTAACCCAATCCATTATGGCCACTTATTTATCGCAGC
This sequence comes from Caldisericaceae bacterium, assembly GCA_027023025.1. Taxonomy (GTDB): domain Bacteria; phylum Caldisericota; class Caldisericia; order Caldisericales; family Caldisericaceae; genus S143-107. Next base: position 96,695 of record JALVXB010000021.1, read on the forward strand.
AGAATCTCTAAATGCATTTCAACTTAAAAAGATTATTTTTGTACCTACCGGAAATCCTGCATTTAAAAAAGAAGACTTGTTAGATAAGCACATACGCTTTCACATGGTTAAAGAAGCAACAAAGACGATAAATTACTTTATGGTTGATGACTTCGAAATAAAGAGAGAAAGTACATCCTATTTTATATATACCCTTAAACACATAATAGACTTACATCCTGATAGTGAAATATTTTCGATACTTGGTGAAGATGCATTTCTAAATTTTCACGAGTGGAAAGCACCAGAGGAAATTTTATCAAAAACACATCTTATAATTGCAAAACGCTTCGAAGGGAACTTTACCAGAACAAAAGAATACATTAAAAAATACTTCAGTAGTTTTGAAGAAAAATTATCGTTTTTAGACCACCCTTTATATCCACTATCCTCAACACTTATTCGAGAACGCATTAAAGACGGAAAAAGTATTTCATTTTTGGTCCCAGAAACAATAGAAAAGGAAATCGTAAAAAATGGTTACTATAAGTGAAATTATAGAGAGGCTGCCAAAGTACGAAACACAGAAAAGAATTGAACACTCAATACGCGTAAAAGAAACTGCGTTGCAATTGTACAAATTATGGGGAGGCAATAAGCAAGTTCTCGTGTATGCAGCACTTTTGCACGACATTGCAAGAGATTTACCTATTGAAAAACTTATCGAAATTGCAGAAAAAAACGGTTATCGCATAGACAAAATAGAAGCAGAAAATCCGATTATCCTCCACGCACCCATTGGAGCAATAATTGCTGAGAAGGACTTCGGCATAACCGATAAAAACATTCTAAATTGCATAAAGTACCACACTACTGGACGGGCGAGCATAACACTAAACGAAGCAATCATATACCTTGCAGACTTTATTGAACCGGGTAGAGATTTTGAAGATGCTAAAAAAGTAAGGAAGATAGCTTTTACCGACTTAAAAGAAGCCGTAATACAGGAAACAATTTTAAATGTAGCATATCTTATGGTTGCAAGAGTTCCGATACATCCAAGAACAATAGAGATGTTCAATAGTTTGTTAAAAAAACAATTGACTAAAGATGAAATAAAAATATAATGTATCGGAAAGCGGGAGTAGCTCAGGGGTAGAGCGCTGGCTTCCCAAGCCAGTTGTCGCGGGTTCAAATCCCGTCTTCCGCTCCATAAATGGGGCGCCGTCGCCAAGAGGTAAGGCAAGGGTCTGCAAAACCCTCATCGTCGGTTCGAGTCCGACCGGTGCCTCCAACTTTTTCGCCGGGGTGGCGGAACAGGCAGACGCACGGGACTTAAAATCCCGCGGTAGTGATACCGTACCGGTTCGATTCCGGTCCCCGGCACCACCTAAAATACTTTATTAGATAAAATCTCTCAATCACATATACCAAAGTCACAGATAACAAAGCAAATAGCAATATTTATACCCAACAAAATACCTCAAAGAAATACTATTTACATTATTGACAAAAATTTCTTTTGTAATAGAATTCAGTTGGCATGAACAGAGAAAGGGGCACAAAAATGGGTAAAAAATCAATCGAAAGTCAAATAAGTCAGTATGGTATTGTTAATGCACATAATATTTATCGTAATCTTACGAGAACCGAACTTGTCGAACTTGCAGCAAAACGCGGAGAGGGTATATTTACGACATCTGGAGCTATAAATGTACTTACTGGGAAAAATACAGGTAGATCTCCAAAAGATCGTTTTATAGTAGATCTAAAATCTATTCACGAGAAGATTGACTGGAATAATATTAATAAACCCACAACAGAAGAAGTGTTCGAAAAAGTCTTTATACGAGCAACATCATACCTTCAGGGGAAAGACATATTTGTTTACGACGGTTTTGCAGGACACGATCCAAAGTACGCACTTTCCTTAAGAGTAATAACAAATCTTGCAACTACAGCGCTGCTTTCAGAAAATATGTTTGTTTCAGGAAGAGGAAAAGACCCATCTATCTGGGAAAATCCAGACTTTACAATTATTGCCGTTCCCTGGTGCAAGGCAGTACCAGAAGTTGACGGAACGAGAAGTAATATTGCAATTTTATTTAACTTTGACCGTAAAATAGCAATCGTGATGGGAACATGGTACGGCGGCGAAGTTAAAAAAGTAATGTTTTCCATAATGAATTTTATCCTTCCTGAGAAGAATGTATTTCCAATGCACTGCTCAGCAAATATGGGTGACAAAGGTGATACAGCTTTGTTCTTTGGATTATCCGGAACTGGCAAAACGACCCTTTCCACTGATCCTACTCGGATTCTCATAGGTGATGATGAACATGGATGGACAGATAAAGGAATTTTTAACATAGAAGGTGGATGCTATGCCAAAGTCATAGGTATTAATCCTGAAAGTGACCCGGAAATTTATCAAGGCGTTAAGTTTGGAACATTGTTGGAAAATGTAGATGTAAAAGAAGACAGAACCCCTGACTTTAACAGTAAAAGATATACAGAAAATACGCGTGCTGCAATCCCCCTTGAATTTATTCCAAATGTTAAGCGAGACGCCGTTGCTGGAATCCCACAAACAATTTTTTTCCTATCAGCCGACGCTTTTGGTGTGCTTCCTCCAATCGCAAAACTTACGACAGAACAAGCAATGTATTACTTCATAAGCGGGTATACTGCAAAAATAGCTGGCACAGAGACCGGAATAAACGAACCTGTTCCTGTATTTTCTGCATGCTTTGGTGCACCATTTATGATGAGACACCCTGCCGAGTATGCGAAAATGCTTGGAGAGCGTATAGAAGAACACGATGTGAAGGTGTATTTAATAAATACAGGATGGAGCGGTGGCTCGTATGGAGACGGAAAGAGAATAAAACTTCGCTATACGCGGTCAATGATCAGGGCCGCACTCGACGGAAGATTAGACGAAGTTACATTTGTCAAAGAACCGTATTTTGGACTAAGCGTTCCCACTGTAATTCCCAGAACTGACATACCTAAAGATATTCTGCTGCCAGAAAAAACTTGGGCAGATAAATCGAGTTATATAGAAACCGCAAAAAAACTTATTGAAGAATTTAATAAAAATTTTGAACGATTTATTAATAGAGTTCCTCCTCGAATAGTTAACGCGGGCCCAAAAATTGATTTCATAGATTTAAATTCAGCAAAGATATAGCAGAACTCGTAAGAGAACGCTAATAAACTTCTGAAAAACACGATCTACGGATTGTATATCATAGTAATCTCTCTGGTTATTGGGTTCCACTTTACAGTACTTCCAAGTGTTTCTGCTATAAAACGAAGTGGGACCACTGTCCTCCCAGGTGGCACTATCTTAGGTGCAACATCAATAACTACACTTTTAAGATTTACCGATGTTTTTTTGCTTCCAATCCAGAGCTCAATTAAAACTGGATCATGGTGTTCGCTTGGACCTTTTTTAATAGAAACTTTCCTTTCTTTAGGATCCCACTCTACTTTAGCGCCAAACGCTTCGCTTATGAAACGAACGGGGACAAGCGTTCGGTTAGATTCAGAATCTATAAAAGGTGTGACATCTAAACTTACTTTTCTACTATTAATGTATGCTATATTTGAGCCAACTTTTAATTTAAGAACGATAGATGAAGAAGGTTCAACTTTGAAAGATATAAAGCAATTCATAGTGTCTGAGCCAGATTTTATTTTGACAGTTTCCGTATAACTTCCAATTGATAAATCAGTCGTGTCGATACTAAAAGGAAGCACGGCCGGATTTGTAAAGCTAGACTGTTTAAAGTTAATAAAATAAGGTGCACTTACAAAGACTTTCAAGTCCCCCATTCCAAGATTAACTACACTTATTTTTCCAGAAATCTTTTCGCCTCTTTGTGTGGAGCCGAGATTTAGAGAATTTTCCGCAACTAGGAATGGCTGCGAAAGATTTATAAAATATAATTCTCCCCGACCATTCCCTATGTACAATTTACCATCGTCCTTAGAACAGTACATTGCGCTAATATTTTCAAAATCACAACAATTCATCCTGACGAAGTGTTTGCCATCGTTAGTTGCGAATAATCCAAAATTCTGGACTACGGCAACAACGCTTCCGTTCACTCTAATTAATCGACTAATATAAGGATTTCCTCCTATAAAATCAATCTTTTTAATATTATTAGATTTTATATCTACCGCAAATATACCTGAGTTTGTCCCAACAAGTAAAGTATTCCCTATATAAGAGAGTGTTATTACAGAGCGCCCTTTCAAAATTTTTGTCCAACTGCAACTCTTATCCAATGTATTGGAATAAAACAATCCATATTGATCCGTTCCTAAAAAACATCTTCCCTGCGGAGTCTCAAGAAAAGTAGTAGTCTTTAATGTAGGAAGACCACCATTTCTATCTTCCCAAGTATTCCCAAGATCGTCAGAGAAGTGAAAACCAGAGCAAAAAGAAGTTACGAAAATTCTTTTCCCATTAGTTTTTATAGAAGAAACAGTAGGACAATTGAGTTTGTCCATAAGCGATTGCCATGTCTTTCCCATATCTTTAGAGACATACAGACCAGAGTCACTGGTTCCCAAAAAAATAATTCCCTTAACAAAAACAACCGAAGTTATTTTTAAACTGGCTAATCCTCTATCTCGTTCTACAAAAGTTTTGCCATAATTTTCGGACACGAAAAAGCCCTGTTTTGTTCCCACAAAAACATCCTTTCCAGAAGAAAAAATGGTCGTAATGCCGTAAGGAAAAGTTGCTACTTTTGTAGTTTTTGAGTCACCCCTGACTTCGGATGTCGTAAAAGAAAGTATCAACAATACAATTATCATAATAGAAACGAAGTACTTTCTCATAAAGTAAACCTCCATTATTTGTTTCATATATTCGTGAAAATTATACCACACGATGGAGATCTGTCAAATAAAAACGCGGGGTAAAAGCCCCGCGTAAAAGTAATTAACAACCTATTAGAGTTAGCGTGGAGAATTAATTGCCTTAACCTTAATACCCCTTTCGACATCCGTACCAGGGATGATGTTGTCAAGGATTGCAGCAGAGAGTCCTCCAACTGCCATTCCAGTTCCAAGGATACCGTTCAAGATGTCAATAAGCCACTTCCAAGCATGACTACTTGTAGTAATTGGATGTGACTGCATCCAACCAGGAAGCCCTAAGCCAATAAGAAACGCAAATGCAACGATCATAATGTTTCTCATTGAGGAAAGGTCCGCTCTGGAAAGAACCTGGATTCCTAATCCACCTATAATACCAAATAGTGCGATGTATGCACCGCCAATAACTGGTTGAGGAATTGTTGCAATAAGGGTTCCGAATTTCCAGAAGAATCCCATAATAATTAGTACAGTTGCGCCAGCTCTAATAACACGGTTGGATGCAATACCAGTAAGTGCAATAACACCGATGTTTTCGGTATAACTTGTGCTTCCTACACCGCCCATTAAACCAGAGATAATACAACCAAGGCCTTCGGAACCAATTCCCCAGTTGATTACATGTTCAGATGGTTCAGGCGCTCCTGATGCATAGCAAACACTGTAGTAGTCACCAACTGACTCAATCATTGACGCTGTATATGCAGCTAATATACTTGCAAACGCAAGTGTGTTAAACTTAAGTGTTTGTGCTGCTCTCGATGCCCATGAACCCGTTCCATACCTGAAGAATGTTGGCCAGACGATCCACTTAGCTTTTGCAACCGCTTCAATGTGCACATATGATGGACTATTGGAAGGAAAGACATGTGCAAGTGAAAGAATTAAAGCAATAATGTAAACCGTAACAACAGAAATAAGAACTGAGAAAGCGTTCAGTTTTTTATTCTTTACGATCAAAGAGAAAGTAAAGATTAAGGCAACTACCAAAAGTGAAAGGTACCAGTTTGTGCCAGCATTACTTACCGCAACGCCTGAAAGCCCAAAACCGATAAGCATAATCGTAGGACCAATAGCAATTGGTGTGAGAACGCGCTTCAAAAGCCCAATAAGTCCTGAGTATCCTACGACCATTTCGTAAATACCGCCGTAGATTAATGCACCGCCCATTGCCTGCATCATCTGCGGAACACCGCCACCCTGTTTCTTGACTGCTGCAAAAACAGTCATAAGGGGCGAAATAAACGAGAATGAAGAACCCTGAACAATAGGAAGTCCACTACCAATTCTCTTGTCAACATGAATGAGAGTAGCAATACCCATTACCATGTAAACTGTAGCAATAAACAATCCTTTTTGTTCCGGATTCATACCCATTGCATTACCGAAAAGAATGGGCACCAAAGTCGTTGCACCAAACAATGTAAATACATGCTGCATTCCTGCAAGAATTGAGAACCCCCATGGTGGGTAACTGTCAATTGGCCATGGCACTACTCTTTGTTTAAATGTGCCATATTCTTCTTCTGCCATATAATACCTCCTTTTGCATTAATTTTTATTTTTTTAAAATGCCTTTTCGAAGTTTTTTGTACCCCATCTCACCTCCTTTTCCCTTGGCGGCGAGAGGTAGGCGCTTATTACAATGGTTCCCCTAATCTCTCGCCAAAAATTTATTTACAAGTTAATTCCCGTTTTCCTGCCCTTTCTCCCTTAATGCATTAAGAATCTTTTCAGGAGTTATTGGAACATCCTTTATTCGTATACCAAGCGCATTTTCTACGGCATTAGCAACAGCTGGCATAACTGGTATCATAGTATGCTCTGCAATACCTCTTGCACCAAAAGGACCGTCAGGTTGGGCAACTTCTACAATAATAGGATTCATATCTCTTGGGACATCGAGCGCAGTTGGAATCTTATAATCTGTAAAATTAGGATTTAAAATTCTTCCATTTTCGTCAAACTTAACTTCTTCCCAGAGTGCTGTGCCAAGTCCCTGAACAAATCCACCAACAATCTGTCCTTCTACGAGATCCGGATTAATTGCTTTACCTGCATCAAATGCTTCTGCCATTTTTAATACTCTTATACGCCCAGTTTCTTTATCGATTTCAATTTCTACAGCACCTGCACCAGTTGTGTAGTGCACATTCGGGTGGCCACCAAGACCGGTCTCGGGGTTGACTTTAGCAGAAGTAAATTCAGGCATAAACATACCATGCCCCATAATTGGGCCACCGCGATATGTTCCATCTGGCATTTCTATACCATCTATAACAAATTTTTCAAACGGCAATTCGAATTCTGGATCCGTATAGCACTTTACCTTACCGTCTTCAAGATAAAGATTGGCTTTGTCTATGTGATATGCTCTCGAAACAGTATCAAGAATCTGATTTCTTGCATCAATTGCAGCACGCCTTACTGCATTTCCGCAGCTCCATGTTACATGGCTTGCCACAGTTTGCCATTCGTAAGGGTTCCTATCAGTGTCTGGAAGTTCAACGCGAATCTTTTCAAGCGGAAGAGAAAGCTCTTCAGCCGCAATCTTAGCCATTGCAGTTAAGAAACCCTGCCCTAACTCCATACCAGACACGAGTAAATTAATACTCCCGTCTTCACTAAACTTCAAGAATGCCGCAGAAGATTCGTTTGGTGGCATTGCAGGTGCTTTCCATACAGCTGCAAATCCTTTTGCACGCACTTTTGTTGGGTCTGGAGACTTATTCTCCTTACCCCACTCAATTTTTTCTGCAACTTTATCTATACATTCAAGGATGCCAGTAGGATTCATTTCAACACCATATGCAACTGGCTGTCCCCTTTGTATAGCATTTTTCCTTCTAAATTCTACGGGATCCATTCCAATTATCTTAGCCATTCTATCTATGTGGCTTTCTAATCCAAAGTGGAATTCAGAATACCCGAATCCTCTGTATGCTCCGCAAGGGGGCCTATTCGTGTAAATTGCAAAGGAATCTATGTATACATTTGGTATATAATAGGGACCTGTTGCAGAGAAACCTGTTGCGTTAACCACATTTGAACCGTATTCTGCTGAAGCACCAACATCCCAGAACAATTCGTGTTTTAAGGCAATAATCTTTCCTTCTTTGTTTACACCCATTTTAATGTGTGCATATAATTCCTGCCTTTGCGAAGAATTCTGGAATTCCTGTTTCCTCGTCCAGCGAAGTTTTACAGGATGGCCTGGAACTTTCATTGCAGCAACTGCCGCAATAACTTCCATACTAATTCCCGCTTTACCACCAAAACCGCCACCTACATAAGACGCAATAACACGGACATTTTTATGAGGGATTTTTAAAGAATGCGCAATAATGTTCCGCTGGGTATGAGGTGACTGCGTTGAATTCCACAGAGTAAGCCTTCCATCATAAGAGTATAAAGCAACGGAAATGTGAGTTTCAATTGGTGCATGTACCACATGCGGTACATGATACCAATCTTCCAAAACATACTCTGCCTCTTTAAACGCTTTATCTACATCACCTTTTCTAATTTTACGAACATGGGCAATGTTAGTGCCCGGCTGAGGATAAAGCCACGGCACTACCTCGTATTTCCCTAAGTCGGGGTGAATAAGTGGAGCATCTGGTTTAATAGCGTCAAGAGGATTTTGCAGTACAGGCAGCGGTTCGTAGTCTACTTTAATTTTCTTAACAGCTGCTTCAGCCTGTGCAGGTGTTTCTGCTACTACTGCGGCTACCTGCTGCCCTATATAACGCACTCTATCAGCAGGGAAAATAGAATTATCCTTCAAGTAAAGTCCAAATTTTTCAGGAAAATCTTTTCCAGAGAGAACAGCTCTTACACCAGGCATTTTCTCTGCCTCAGTGGTGTCAATATTTTTTATAATTGCATGTGCATAAGGACTTTCAAGGACTGCAACATACAACATCGACGGCCCAAAGTCGAGGTCGTCTGTATACTTCGCTGCACCGGTTATTTTTTCTAATCCGTCTATCCTGACGGCTCTTTTTCCAACATACTTAAGTTCTCTTTCCATAATACCCTCCTACTCCTTTTTAGAAACATCCAGTATGGCATCTATTATATTCTGATAACCCGTGCAACGACAGAGATTTCCAGCAATAGCCTCTCGAACTTCCTCTTCGTCTGGATGAGGATTTTTGTTGAGCAACTCCGTTGCCGTAATAGTCATACCAGGAGCACAGAAACCACACTGGAAAGAATTATGTTGAAGAAAAGACTTTTGCAGTTCAGTCATTCCATTCTTCTCAAGTCCTTCAAGAGTCGTGATCTCCTGCCCATCTACCTCAATTGCGAGGGTTATGCAACTTCTGATGCTTTTTCCATTTAGTAGTACAGAACAAGCGCCACATTCTCCTCTTCCGCATCCATGCTTCGGACTTTTTACTCCCAACCTATCTCTTAATACATCGAGCAGCTTCTCATTTGGCATTACCTCTATTTTTACGGGGTTGCCATTTAATGTAAAATTAATCTCTTTCTTCATAACACCCTCCTAAACGAGTCTTTCGCCATACTTCGGCCCGTTACCATTCATCCTGGCAAGAGAAGTTTTTAAAGATCTCTTGACGAGGACACCACTGACATAAAGCCTATATTCTTTGCTTGCTCTTATATCCGAAATAGGAGAAATCGCTTTAACTGCTAACTTTGCTGCTTCTTCTAAAACCTCGTCAGTTAAGTCTTTTCCTTTCAAAAATTCTTCAGCCTCTTTTGCTCTTACTGGTTTTGGTGCTACAGCACAAAATGCTATAGCATATTCCCTGTCTTCGTTCACCACAGTAGCCACGCCAACCTGGGCAAGATCTTCTCCATCGTATCTTCCGAGTTTGATGTATGAGCCACCAAATTTTTTATTACTTGCTCTAATCTTTACCTCTTTGACGATTTCTCCGGGCTTCAGGATTGTTCTTCTCGGCCCCACGAAGAATTCAGTAATTGGAACTTCCTTATCTCCGCTGTCCGTTGCAATAACAACTGCTGCATTACAAACGAGAAGTGCTGGAGCCGAATCAGCAGAGGGAACCGCACTGCAAATGTTGCCCACAAGCGTAGCTCTATTCCGTACTCCAGTCGAAGCTACGGTTTTCGAAGCCTCCCATAAAACAGGAAATTTTTCCTTTACTACTTCACTATCAATTAGTTCATTAAAAGTTACTCTCGAGCCAATGTGCAAAAACTCTCCGTCAAATTCCAATTTTTTAAGCTCGTCTATTCCTTTAAGGTCAATTACGATGTCTGGTTGAATAACACCATCGTCCAACATTACTACAAGGTCCGTTCCACCTAACAAGAGTCTTGCCTTATCTCCATACTTTTTATATGTAGAGATAGCTTCAGATAAGGTGACAGGCTTTGCATAGTCAAAATCGTTCATAAAAATCCTCCTATCTTACTCTTCTGGTGCTTCCCATGCAACAACCCTTGCCCAAGCAGACTCCATTTCAATGCCTTTTACGATAAATGCTCCTATGTAAGCACGCTTGTTGTTCAGTTTGTCAATTTCTCCACCAAGGTTTTCTGCATGAACAAGTCCTTTGGGAAACAGTTTCAAGTGCATAATCTGGTAGAATTCTTCTGGCGGGAACATTTCATCCCAGGATTTTCCGTATTTTTCTCTTAATTTCTTGTCTGCTTCTTTAAATAGTTTTGGATGCCAATCTCTAAGAATTGTATTCATAGGATGGTCTGCGCTACCACAGTCAACACCAATCCACTTAAATTTCATTTTTAATGCCCAGTCTGGGAAGTCAGGACTTGGGCCAGGATGCTTAACCATGTAGCGAACTTCGTCTGACTCTGGTTGATCCCATGCATACCTGTGATACCCGGTATTAATAATGAGAATATCCCCCTCACGAATGTCTGCTTTCTTCATAAGCATTTCTGGAGTATAAAGGTCATAATCTCCAACTTCGTCTGAAATATCTACGACAACCCCAGGTCCTACCCATTCGTTTAGAGGCACTTTTCCGATCGGGCGTCCCGAACTAAAGAAGTGAATTTCTCCGTCCATATGCGTTCCAACATGGTTACTTGAAGTAATGATTTGGCCATTAGCACCTTGACCCATATGCGCACCTGCAATACGCTTGAAGTACTGAATGCCAAGCGGCATATAACTTGGCCACGGCGGTGTATGAACGCTAAGTGGCTGCGTTAAGTCGTACATCTTTGAGTTCATCATTAATTTAATAAATTCTTCATTTGTCATGTTAATCCCTCCTTAAACTAAGAATATTTTTTAGCAAATGCAATTACTGCTTTCTTAAACACTTCCATTGGTGCATCAACGAGTCCCGCACCAACCTGTCCAATACCGGGTTTCTTATGTGCAATACCTGTATCGATAAATGGTGGCAGGTTCTTCTCTACGACTTTTCTAATATCAATACCGGTAGGTGTACCCCTGAAGTTTAAATAAGGAACCTGATACACATTATTCTCACCAATTGTTATCTCGTACATTGATAATGTTTTGTTCAGTCCATCCTGTGGTGTCCCACCGACAAACTGGACGATTGCAGGTGCAGCACCAATAGCAAATCCGCCAAGTCCTGCAGTTTCCATTATTGCACTATCACCAATGTCCGGATTTGCATCTTCTTTTGTGAAGCCAGGGAAGTAAAGTGCATTGGGTGGAACTGGAGCAGGGGCAGTAAACCACTGATCACCCATACCAGATATCTGAATACCAAAATCAGTGCCGTTGCGTGCCATAGTTACAACCATTGTACTACCTTCAATGTTGCGTGCAGGATCAAGACTTGCCTTTGCAGCAGGCATTGAGAGGTTTAAGAATGTATGGTCGTTACTATCGATAAATTTGAGAACCTCCTCCACTGTATTTGCATCACTTGTTTTAACCATTGCGGGAGCAATCTGTCTGAAGAAAAGTGAAGTTGCACCTTTGTTTCTGTTGTGAAGTTCGTCACCCATGTGAAGCGCCTGTGCAATAATGTTCTTAAGATCAATTTTCTTAAGATAGCGTATCGCTTTATCCATTGCAGGATACATTACTTCTTCCATCCACTTTAAGTGTGCAATTACATCAGGACCATACGCTCCCATCCTTAATACTTTGCCAAGGCCTTCGTTCATCGTTGCATAAGCCTTGTTTCCAAATGCCTCGTTCTCCACAATATATACGGGCATTGATGGAGAAACTATACCAGCCATAGGACCAACTGCCTGATGGTGATGGCATGGAGAAAATTCTATCTCACCAGACGCAGCAATTTCTTCAGCTTCTTTTTCGTCTTTGGCCATACCCTCATAAATCAAAGCACCAATAACAGCACCCTTCTGCGGCCCACACATTCTATCCCATGTAATTGGTGGTCCTGCATGAAGGATCATGTTTTTCTTCATCCCAGGAATTACATCGATTGCCTTACCCATACCAACAAGTACAGGACGCGCCGAAAGCAATCTGTCAAACGCTTCCTTGTTCGCCTTTTCAATATCTACCATCTCACACCTCCTAAATTGGATTTTATTTTCCTAACAGCTTCTTTAATGCATCCATAACTTCCTGATCGCCACCTGCAGGCGGTCTCCAATCCACCTGAATAACTTTTACTCCTACATCATCAAGGCTTTCTTTAAAAGAGAGTAAGCCAATATTTATAACTTTTAATTCTTGCTTAAATAGGTCAGAGATCTTTCTCATTTCGCACCTCCAAGATTCTTAACGATGTATGACGAAAGCTTTGCTGCCGCTGCATTAGATGGCATTACGATAACTCCTACATCCTCAAGTTGTTTTTTGACTTTGCTACGGCCTTGAGGGTCTTTGTCCGTTCCAGTTATAGAAGCAACAAATGTGATATTTCTTCCATCCTTTGCTGCAAGATCTTTAGCTTCCTTAATTGCTGGTGCCAGTTCCTCACCTGGCTTCATATTGGATCCATATCCTAAGACGACATCCAGAAGAATTACAGCAACAGATGGATCCTTTGCTTCTTCTACAATCTTTTTGTTCCTTAATGTAAAGTCGATCATTGGGTGAGGCCTTCCTACGGTAAATTCATCTTCTCCAAGATCAACAAATGTATTTTCCTGGCTAATCCACGAATCTTTTAATTTATACTCAGGATTAATAGGAGCATTGCCGTAAACTTCACCGATTATTTGCCTGGAGAGTAGCATTGCCTCGTCGCAAAGAGTTCCTCCTGTATATAAACCTCTAACATACTTCTGCCCCTCTTTCTTATTTTTACTTTCCCTGTCAGCAATAGCAAGAATCTCTTTCTCCCGCTCTTCGAGAATCTTTTTAAACTCATCGAGAGATTTACCTTTTGCAAGAGATGCCGCAATAAGCCCTGCTTCTTCCAGCGTGTTAGCAGGAATTGCACCAGCACTTTTTACCACTTCAGGATCGCCGCCAAGGAAAATTCCCACGACTGGTTTCTTAATTTCACTCTTTATGAGGTCAGCAATCTTTTTTAAGACATCAGGATGTGGTGGCTTAGAAACGAGTACAATGTACTTTGTGTCGGGGTCTTCTTCCAATGCTTTCATTCCTTCAATAAACATAATACCGCCGACATCTTTCTTAACATCTCTTCCACCTGTTCCAATCGCCTGTGATATTCCAGCACCTTCGTTTGTTATTACAGAACTTACTTCCTGAAGTCCAGTTCCAGATGCTGCAACAATACCTATGTTACCACGCTCAACGACATTAGCAAAGCACAGGGGTGCACCATTTATTATAGCAGTGCCGCAATCTGGCCCCATTACCAATAACCCATTATCCCGTGCATATTTTTTAAGCTCAATTTCTTTATCAAGAGGAACATTATCCGAAAAAAGCATTACATGCAGTCCATGTTTAAGTGCTTTCATTGCCTCGTCACCAGCATACTTTCCAGCAACTGAAATAATTACCATGTTTGCATCGGGCATGTATTCAAGTGCTCCTTCGAGGCTTTTTGGCATATATTCTCCAGCTTCTTTCGCCTTTGAACGCGTTTCCTTAAGTAATTGTTCTATTTTTTCAAATGCCTTATTAGCTGCTTCTTCACTTTCTGCTTTAACGGCAATCAAAAGATCTGAATCACTTGCGTCTTTAAACATGTCGAGCAATAATCCAGATGTTTCCAAAATAGATTTATTCTGTTCAGTGCCCATTACAACAGCAGCATCTTTAACACCTTCAAGGGAAGTAGCATCACGCGCGACAAGCATTAGCGTAACAGAATCATAGTACTCCCCTTTTTTTATAATTCCTTTTACGACCATTTAATACCTCCTTGCATCAATTTTTTAATCATAAGTAAAAACCCGGTAGATATGTCAGCCCCGGATGTTTCTCCTATATTTAATAATTTTAGTACTGCATTTTCAATTATAATTGGATCATTTGAAAATAACGAAAGCACGAGCGTTTTTACTCTTTCGTACAAAAAACCATGAGAAGCATAGTATAAAAAAGTATCTGATATAATATTGCTTCCACGAGAAAGATTGAACATTTTCTTCCTTATTTCCTCGGTATTTGTTCCTGTAAGTTTTTCGTAGACGAGTAAAGCAATCATGAATCCATCCAGAATGTCGTCTCCTTGGGGTGTAAGCCCAAAACCCAGCCCTTTTAATTTAGATGCAGATTTTAAATTTCCATTTAGTATATCGTTCGAAAACGATTCTAACGAATAAGCGAGATTTTTTTCAAAAGGTGTGATAAAAAAGTTAATTCGCCTTTTATCTATCAAAAACACAGCGCTTAATGGAGAAGCTTCTTTCCTCAAAATATTTTCAAATTTATTTAATCCTTTTTTAAACAATTCTAAATTTTTGCTTGGAATAATCAGGTTAGAATTATACTGAGGGGATGAGTCAATATCGCAGGCAAAGCTATCGTTAAGCACAATCTTGCTTTTATCTATATAAATACTTTTAACAAACGAAAGAGAATCAACATTAATTACAATATTATTAGGACCGCCCCCGACAGAGTGCGTCACAAGAGACACAATTTTGTCTCTCTTTATATAAAAATTTACTGCATTGTTAAAGACAGAGTGAATCTTAAAATACCCAGAAAGGGAATGTTTACCCCCAAATCTCACTTGGTCGCCAACCGAATTTACCTTCAAAACTAACGATAAACTCAAATATATTCCTCCTTTACAATAAAAATAAAAAACCCTCAGACACGAGTATACTGAGGGTTTTTTAAAAGAAATTTATACGTTAGGCTCTTCAGGAATTTTAAAGCTTTCAGCCGATTTCAGCAAATCTTCAGGTACGGGAGCTTGTAATGTAGTGCCAAGATAGTCTTCAAGATACTTCTTAATTGAAGCATCCCAATATTCTTTTGTGATATAGAAAACCTTTGCTCCTCCTAATTCATGCTGGTATTCCGGCCAAGGATACGATGGCTGAGCCATACCAATGCCCCATCTCTTAAAGCCATTGTAACTTTCGTATGTTGCCCAGAATTCCTTCTGGCCAAGAATTTCAAAAGTGTAATAAGTTTTTGCATAATACATTGCTGCACCTGCACGGAATCCTCGCTTAAACGCCATGGTGTGAAGACTGATGTTGATATCCTTGTTCATAAGCCTTCCGTTTCCAAGTGCCGCAAGTTCACCATCGATAATTCCAACTAATAGATAAGGGTCCTTGAGTCTGTTTCTATACCAGCCAAGAATTTCAGCGTAAACCCTCGCACCTACGATGTCATAAAAATCGTGATCTACATCAAGAAATTTTTTGATAAACGGCAATAACGCAGGAGCTTCCTCCTTTGTCATCTGTCTAATAACCATCGTTTTTCTTTCGCCTTCTCTGTTCTTAAGCTCAATGTACATCGGCTCCCACGGCTTAAGCACCATAGGTGGCGGGCTTAATAAAGGTTCTAGCTCCTCGACTTTAAAGACTACTTCCCCCTGCGAAACTTTTTCTGGTGGTTGTTTTTTCATGTTATCTCCCCTTTCTTTTAAAGTTTTTTCTATTATAAACTACTATATTCTAATTGTCAAGTATTTTATTGACTTTTAAAGCGCAATTTTGTTGTTTATATTCAATTTTGTAATATAATAGACAAAAAGTATCGAGGAGACTAAAAATAAATGATAGACAATTACTCATTAAAGAGAAAAAAAATTCTATTCTTTGGATGCAAAAGTTGGGCACACACCATAATTGATAAAATAAGTGCATACACAAAAATAAAAACCATCGGAGAATCTGATTTATGTGATATTTCTGTATCTCTAAAGCAAGATTCAAATTGGGAAAGCAATATAAATAATGAATTAAAAAGCAGCGAATTCGATGGGTTAGTAAATATAGGTATGTTAACAAACTTAGACGGATTAATTACGACGCCATTGGATAAATGGAAAGAGATCGTGTTCTCAAATTTGCAGTTATTATACAAAAGCATAAATGTATTTAAAGAATACTTAAAGAAGGGGGCAAGTATTGTAAATATATTAGAAATAGGAGCAATGGAAGGCTTAGGTGGAGGCTCAGCCTACGAAGCATTTTACAAGGAATCTCGATTTTTGATGAGAAATCTTGCAGAAACACTCGGAGATAGAAAAATACGCCTGAACTCAATCAGAGCAGGATACATTGACACACAAACAACTTCAAATGAGAATCTCAGGAAACTGTATGCAACAACAGCTTCAAATTCCGTGCTGTTAAAAGAAGTAGGCACATTGGACGAACTGACGAATGCCATAATCTTTTTTCTGTCAGACGCGTCTAGATACATTACGGGGAACGAGTTGTTTATTGACGGAGGAGCACATATAACTTCTTACTTATAGAGAAAGGATTGAGGAACATGTGGAAAATACTTTTAGTTATCTTTGCTTCTTATTTTATTGGTTCGATTCCAAATGGGTACATTATTTCAAAAAAATTTTACGGAATCGACATAACAAAATACGGTAGTGGCAACATTGGAATGACTAATGTCCAAAGAGTTCTTGGAAATAAGCCAGCAGCAATTGTACTGATATTAGATGTTTCAAAGGGAGCAGTTGCAGTTCTCCTGGGCAGGTATGTGGCACATAACTATACTGCGATGATGCTTTCCGGCATAGCAGCGGTAATAGGGCACGATTACTCAATCTTCATGCCCCACTTTAAAGGAGGAAAAGGAGTAGCTGCAACATACGGGGTTGCAGCCCTGATAAACTTCCCTGCTGCACTACTTTCATTTGCTACATTCCTTGGTATCGTGATTAAGACAAAGTATGTATCACTTGGGTCAATTATTTCAATTGCACTTTATCCAGTTTTTCTTTTGCTTTTAAGAGAAAATAAAACCGTTGTGCTTTGGAGTATAGTTTTCCCAATACTCGTTATATATTCACACAGAGAAAATATTAAGCGCTTAATCTCTGGCACAGAAAGAAAGATAGGCGAAAAGGTTATAATAAACAATGAAAAAAATGAAAAAAGACATTAAGAACCTCTCTCTTGAAGAGCTCAAGAGGCACTTCATAGAAATAGGAGAAAAACCATATCGAGCAGAGGAAATATTTAGGGCAATTTACAAGAGTAAAATATTTAACTTTTACGATATTACTACATTGCCCAAAACACTGAGGGAT
Organism: Caldisericaceae bacterium; assembly: GCA_027023025.1. Lineage (GTDB taxonomy): Bacteria > Caldisericota > Caldisericia > Caldisericales > Caldisericaceae > S143-107. The sequence goes on from JALVXB010000021.1 coordinate 114,166, forward strand.
GCTCTTGATAATCAGTTTTTTATAACTTCATCCGAATTAATTTCCAAACGGAAATCATCAGACAGCAGTATAAAATTCTTGATCAAGTTTCCTGATAACAGCCTCGTTGAAACCGTACTAATAAAAGACACCGCTCATGGAAAAACGAGGAACACACTTTGCTTATCTTCGCAGGTAGGATGTGCAATGAAATGTAAATTCTGTGCAACAGGTCAAATGGGATTTACTCGTAACTTGACGGTAGGAGAAATTATAGAACAATTTTTATTAGCCGAGAAAATAGCAGGGAAAATAAACAACATTGTATTTATGGGGATGGGTGAGCCCCTGGCAAATTACGAGAATGTTAAAAAAGCAATTGAAATTATAACAGACAATAAAGGAAGAGGGTTAGGCAAGAGGAAAATCGTTATATCCACATCTGGAATAATAGACAAAATCTATAAACTTACCGATGAGATAAAATCAGTCAAACTTGCAATTTCGTTGCATGCAGCAACACAAGAAAAAAGAGATTATTTAATGCCTGGATTGAGAAATTACAAAATCTCGAACCTATTTGAAGCACTCAAATACTATAATCGCAAAACCGGAAATACAATTACGATAGAGTACTTACTTATAAAGGATGTAAATGACGACTACAAAGATGCAAAAGACCTAATAAAATTACTCAGAACTCTTAAATTTGTTAAAGTTAACTTGATTCACTTTAATCGAGTAGCACATATAGACTTCAAATCCTCTAGCAGAGAAAAAGTATTTGCAGAGATTCTCAAGAAAAATGGCATTACTGTTACTATTCGGCATTCGAAAGGAGAAGAAATATCTGCAGCATGCGGCCAGCTTGCAACAGATAAAAATATAGCTACAAAATTTAAGGCATAAATTTGCAGAAAATATTTCCAAACCACTTGACAAATTTTGAAAATGTATTTTAATTTATGTGTAGACATAGGCAATTATGTTACCGAAAGGAGGTGAAATGTGATGAAGTGGGGTAGCAAAGTATTAGCATTCTTACTTGGGATAAGTCTTTTGGTACTTACCCTCGCAGCTGATTTTAAATGGCACTAAACTAAAAGCAAAATTTTCGAAAGGAGGTGAAATGTGATGAAGTGGGGTAGCAAAGTATTAGCATTCTTACTTGGGATAAGTCTTTTGGTACTTACCCTCGCAGCTGATTTTAAATGGCACTAAACTAAAAGCAAAATTTTCGAA
>JALVXB010000021.1:115486-115710 GCA_027023025.1 Caldisericaceae bacterium
AGACTTAGTATAATAAGTCAATACCTTGGAGAAGGAAATAGGGAGAAAATAAAGGAGAATAGCAGGCAAAAATAGCAACAATGAAGAACATAGAATAAAAAGGAGGAGCACAGCGAGGAAAAAATGAAAAGGCAGAGAGGAATAAGAATAGAAATAACAAAGGAGAGTCTTAATGGATAGCATCTCTGTGACTTATCCTTTCTTTACTTATATGGATTCTGTTA
>JALVXB010000022.1 GCA_027023025.1 Caldisericaceae bacterium
TTGCTCTCGATATCTTTGATAGGTATGATTTTTTTCTCTTTTAATCTTTTTATTTCGGCTTCATTGTGTAATAACTGATCTAATGTATATACATAATTATACTCTCTGGAAAGGTCTTCAGCGATACTTACTGCTCGTTCTACGCCCGAACAAAAACCAGAATTCCTGGCTACTATAACCGTTCTTTTGATGTCTCTATGCATTTTTCTATTTCTTCCATTACATATCGCGCAGCGTCTTCATAAAAATTTTTATCTCTTGGATCAAACTTTTCCCAGACTTTTATGGGCTTTCCAAATGTAATAACGATGTGCTTGGGTTTAGGAAATCCCCCTCTTTTTGGGAGCGCTGCATCAGTTCCTGCTATTCCTGTTGGTAAAATTGGTGCTTTTGCTTTGTAAGAGATGAAGATAAATCCTTTTTTGGGCATCCCTAACTTATCGGACTCCGTTCTCGTTCCTTCTGGGAACATGAGCAATGGTTTTCCTTCCTTTAAAGTATTTATTGCAAGCCTCAAGCTTTCGATGTCTGCAAAGTTGCGTTTTAGGGGAATACCACCCATTCTTTTGAAGTACCAGGCAATTAATTTGTTCTTAAAAAGTTCTTCTTTTGCAAGTGTATACATCTTTCTTGGAAGAGCTCTGCCTACAATTGGTATGTCAAGTCCGCTTTTATGGTTTGGAGCTACGATAAATCCGCCTTCCTTTGGGACATTCTCTACGCCCAATATCGTCAGATTAAAGTAAAGTTTAAATAATACTTTCGCCAGTGCGTGGGATGTTTCGTATAGCATATTCTCTCCCCTTATAGAATTCGATTATTTTATTTACGACATCATCAGCGCTTATGTTTGTAGTGTCTATTACTACCGCATCACTTGCTACCTTTAAAGGTGCCACATCTCTGGAAGAGTCAATAATGTCTCTTTCTTTAAGATTTTCTAAAACATCCTGAAATGTAATTTTCTCCCCTTTTCCTATGAGTTCCAGAAATCTTCTTTTTGCTCTCTCTGTAAGACTCGCCGTGAGGTAAATTTTTAAAAATGCATCTTTCAATACTACTGTTCCTATGTCTCTTCCTACCATAACGACACTTTTATCACTGGCAATCTTTCTAAGTGTATTCGTAATTATGCTGCGAATTTCCTTAACTGTTGATACCGGCGAAACCCACCTGTCTACGATTTCACTTCTTAAATCTTTTAAGTCTACAAAAACATCGTTTATTTTTACTTTTCCTTTGCCGTCCATATCAATGCTTGAGTTTTTAATAATGTTAATCCATAATTCTGGTTCGTTTTCTTTGTGTTTGCTGGTTATAATAAATGTTGCTGCTCTGTATAACAATCCACTGTCAACGAATAGAAAGCCTAAACGCGAGGCTAGCATTTTCCCTACCGTGCTTTTACCGCTTCCAGAATCACCATCTATTGCAATTGACCTATTTTTTTTGTTCATAATCCATTATTTTCTTTATTCGCCTTTCGTGTCGTCCTGCTTGAAATTTTGCATTTAACCATGTATTTGTGATTTCTTTTGCAAGTTCTATTCCAAGGACGCGTCCACCCATGCACAACACATTCGCATTGTTATGTTCCCTTGCAGAGTGCGCAGAGTATACATCGCTTACGAGGCTTGCTCTGATGCCTTTCACTTTGTTTGCTGCAATCGACATACCGATTCCCGTGCCACAGATCAGTATTCCAAAGTCTTCCTCTCCTTTTGCTACACTTTCAGCAACGGGTATTGCGTAATCGGGATAATCTACGCGTTCTTCAGAATGAGCACCAAAATCTACTACTTCTATGCCTTTTTCCTCAAGGAACTCTTTGATAGCCTCCTTTAATTTAAACCCCGCATGATCTGATCCAATTGCTATTTTCATTTTATACCTCCTGTTAAAAATTATATCACATTTGTTTTTATAACAAATTTTCTTAAAATATAAAAACATTTGGGAGGTGAAAATGGAGGCTTTTGAAAAAATTAAAGGAAAAACAGTTGAGATAATAAATGATAACGAATTAAAAGATCGCCTAAAACTTGATAGGCCTTTACGCGTAAAACTTGGTGCAGATCCAACTGCGCCTGACTTACACCTCGGCCATTATGTCGTTTTAAGAAAATTGAGAGACTTTCAGGAATTAGGACACACCGTCGTGTTCATAATAGGCGATTTTACGGCTTTGATTGGTGATCCTTCTGGCAAATCCAAAACTCGTCCTCCTCTATCCAGAAAGCAGATCCAGGAGAATGCAAAGACCTATTTCGACCAAGTTTTTACCATTTTAGACAAAAATAAAACGGAAATTCACTATAATTCCGAGTGGCTCTCAAAGATTGACTTAGAGCAGTGGATAAGAATTGCATCTAACTTTACTGTTGCGAGGATTTTGGAGCGAGACGACTTCTTTAACAGATATAAAAAAGGTGTGCCAATTTTCTTTCACGAGTTTTTTTACCCCATAATGCAGGCGTATGATTCTGTCGCAATAAAAGCAGATGTTGAATTAGGCGGAACAGATCAGAAATTTAATTTGATGATTGGGAGAAAATTGCAAGAGTCTTATGATATGATGCCGCAAATTGCCATAATAATGCCCATCCTTCGAGGGCTTGACGGAGTAAAGAAAATGAGTAAGAGCCTGGGCAACTATGTTGGAATTACTGAAGAGCCAGATTCGATGTTTGGGAAGATTATGTCCATACCAGATGAACTAATCTCTGAATATTACTTTTTAGTGCTGGATAAAAGTGAAGAAGAGGCAAAGGAAATTGACGAGATTATTAAAAGTGGAAAGGAGAATCCAATGAACTTAAAGTTAAAACTTGCCCACGACATAGTTGCTCTGTTCCACTCGGAAAAAGATGCAGACGCAGCAGAAGAAAGATTTAAAAATATTTTCAGCGCTCGAAAAATTCCAGAAGACATAGAAGAACTTAATACAAGAAAGTATTTAGACGAATCGGGAAAGTTAGATGTGGTCGTGCTTTTATTTGAAAATAAAATAACTAATTCAAAATCGGAAGCAAGGAGACTTATGAAACAGGGGGCAGTCCGGTTGAACGATAAAAAACTGCTTGATCCCAGGCAAACTTATGCATTTTCTAATGGGGATGTTTTAAAAGTTGGTAAAAGAAAGTTTTACAAACTAAGGCGCTGAAGTTATTGCTATGGTAGAAGAGGGCACTAAGAGCCCTCTTTTTTATTTTCAAAAGCATACAATAGTCTGTTTAATCTGATGTTTGCTTACAATTGTTACAACTGTAATTACATTTTGTGAAATCGTTTACAAATTGTAATTTATGATTTATAATATAAAACACAATACAAAACAAATTACACTTATAACGCACTTGTATGAGAAATGTATAAATAGGAGGGGCATATGATTGAGACGGTTGATTTAACTAAAAAGTATGGCGAGTTTGTGGCGGTAAATCATCTCAATTTGCATGTAAAGTCAGGAGAGATTTATGGTTTTTTAGGACCTAACGGCGCTGGAAAAACTACCACGATAAGGATGCTTACCGGTTTGTTGCAACCTACATCTGGAAAGGTGTTTATTGATGGGATAAATATGGAAGAAGAACCGATAAAGGCTAAGGCCCGTATAGGGCTTATCCCAGATACGCCTTCTGTGTACCCTAAACTTACGGGAAATGAGTTCTTAAACTTCATCGCAGCAATATACGAAATTCCCCCAGAAGAGAGTGTGCACAAAGTTAAGGAAATTCTGGAAATGCTAGAACTTTCTCACAAAGCAGACGAGCTGATAGAAACTTATTCTCACGGTATGAAACAAAAAATCGTTATTGCAGCGGCGCTTTTACACGATCCCTCTGTTTTAATCCTCGACGAACCTACCGTTGGCCTGGATCCCAAGAGTGCAAAACTTATAAAGGACTTGTTAAGAGTGTATGCTTCAAGGGGTAAAACCGTTTTTATGTCCACGCACATATTGGAGATTGCTGAGAGGATGTGTGACAGAGTGGGGATAATAAACCACGGGACGCTTATTGCTGAAGGAACTATTGAAGAATTGAGAAGAAGGGTAGGTGAAGGAGAAGGCACATTGGAAGATCTATTCCTCAAACTAACCGGTGGAGAAGACACTAAAGATCTCTTGAAATTCCTGGAGGACTGAGATGAAGAAAGAATTTTACATTGCAAAGGCATTAATCTTATCTCGTTTAAATTCTATAGCAAAGAAAAAAAAGTACAGAAAGTTTCTGATTCCTTCGATCCTTGCTATTATAGCTGTAGTGTTTTATTTTATACAGAAGTTTGCTATCTACTTGTTTGGGCTGCGCCTGGGATTTCTTCCGAATTTGCCGCTCTATCTGCTGAACCTTGCCGTGCTGGCGATGCTCATTTTCCTGTTTTTGGGAAGTATCACCACTATACTTTCGGTGTTCTATCTTTCTAATGACATTACTCTGCTTTTGTCTATGCCGGTCAGCGGAAAGAAAGTATTTGCTGGAAGGTTTCTTTATGTCATTGCTGAAGATTCTGTTTATACTTTGGTACTTGTTTTTCCTTTTTTTACTGCTTTTGGAATAATGAACAGGCTTGGGATTTTGTACTTCTTACTCTCCTTTCTATTTTGCATTGTGTTGCCGGTTTTGCCAGCCGTTTTTGCATTTCTCGTTGTGATGCCTCTTGCGAACAGAGTGTCTTCAGAGAGGCTCCAGAACATTACTATGGTAATCAGCGTATTACTCGGAATGGCAGTTTACTTTGTCACGCAGATTGCAAATCCTGCATATGGGTTGTTCAAGAATAACCATCTCACAGGGATAGGCACAAAACTACTTTTAATTTCAAAGTTCTTTCCTTCCTGGGCTGCAGCGGAATTTTCAGCTAAATTCTTACAGGGAAGTGTTCTTGCTGGAAGCGGAATTGCGCTTCTTTTCATAGGTGCAAATGTTCTGTTGTTTTACCTGGCTTATGCGCTTGCCTCAAAGTACTACATTAAGGGGCTGTTTAACGCCCGGCGCACAGAGCGAGTTGTCGTAAAGAGAAAGTGGATAGTCAAACCTGGACAATCCCCAATCAGAGCTCTGATTAACAAAGACTTAAAAATGCTAATGCGAGATACAAAAGTAAAAGTTCTCTTGTTTTCTAATTTAGCATACCTTGCGTTTTTTGCAGTGGCATTTGGTTTTATGCCTTCAAAAAGTACTCAATCGGGTTCGTTTTCCTCAATTGTTTTCCTTATTATGATGTATGTGATAGTCGATTACTTCTTGTGTGGTCAGAATACGCTCATTAATCTATTTATTGACAGGGAAAGCATCTGGGTAATTTTAACTTCTCCATTAAAGTCTGCCGTATTTTATTGGTCTAAGTTTATCCCACCTTTTAGTCTCGGGATTATCGTAAATTTACTGCTGTTAGTATTGTCTTTAATATTAATGGGAGTAAAAGCTTCTTACGCATCTATAATCTCGTTGCCTGTAGTTATTGCTATGCCATTCATTTTCACAGTAACTGCTCTTTTTATAGGATTTCAATTTACAAACTTTCATACTCCTAAAGATCCCCGAAAGTTGATTAGTGGCAGAGTGGTTTTAGTGCTAGCCGTTGTCTATTTTGTATACATATTAATTTTTGGTATTGGCATACCAATTCTATTGAGCTTTATCGCGAAGTTTAAAGGCATTTCTTTTACTTTTCTTGTTTCGTTAATTATATTTGCTATAGTTTCCTTTGGAGGTGGATTTCCTTTAGTTATGCTGTCAATAAAGAAGTATGAAGGCCTTCAAATTACAGAATAACTTTGCACGAAGCAAATTTAATGCTACAATAATAAACTAAAGGAGGTAGTAATGAAGGAATTTATTAAGAAAAACTGGCCTTACTATGTAATAAATGTCTTTCTTGCAATTGGTGTTTATTATGGTTCAAAGATTTACGACCTTACGAACCATGCAACTGCTCACATTCATTGCCTGCAAACGGCAATTGACCGTGCAATACCTTTTGTTCCCCAATTTATCGTTATTTATAATTCATTAGAATCTGTAATTTACATTTCACTTATATTTTTCTTTATTTTTCATCCTAAGATATTTTCTGCATTTGCCTCTGCAATGATTGCACTATTTTTGATTAGTAACGGCGTGTATCTCGTTTTTCAGACTTATGTGCCGAGGCCGACTCTTACGCCTCATACAAATTGGTATGTTGATCAGGTTATAAAGTTGTACAATAGCGATAACCCGTATAATTGCTTCCCAAGTCTTCACTGCGGAACTTCTGCTCTTGTTGCTTCTTTCTGGTTTGTTAAGAAACGCTACAGGATTATAGCGTGGGTAATGGTAATTTGGGCTGTCCTTATTGTTTTATCTACTCAATTTTTAAAACAACATGTCCTTGCAGACATACTTGGTTCTTTTATCGCTATAGGGCTCTATTTTTTGTTTTACAAGTGGTTTCACCTTGAGAGTGAAGCATAGTTTTGTAATTTACCGAAAATGTATAGAATTAAACGGAGGTGAAATGCATGTTTTATATACCAGAGAATAAAGAATTAACGAAGAAAGATATTGCAAGGATTATTGACCATACGCAATTAAAACCTGAAGCAACATTTGACGACATTAAAAAATTATGTGATGAAGCCAAGCAGTACAATTTCTATTCCGTTTGTGTAAATTCTTTCTTTGTTCCATTTGCAAAAGAACAATTAAAAGAAAGCAATGTTAAAATTGCGTCTGTTGTGGGATTCCCTCTGGGCGCAATGGATACTGCTTCTAAAACATTTGAAGCAGAGAGGGCAATCCGCTCTGGTGCGGACGAAATTGACATGGTTATAAACATTGGTGCATTGAAATCCAAAGAGTACAAGATCGTTGAAGAAGATATCCGCAGTGTAGTAAAAGCCGTTTCTCCGCACATCGTGAAGGTAATCATAGAAACCTGTCTTCTTACTGATACGGAAAAAATTATTGCCTGTACAATTGCTGCGTCTGCCGGAGCACAGTATGTAAAAACTTCTACTGGGTTTAATAAAAAAGGTGCTACCGTGGAGGATGTAAAACTGATGCGTTCTGTAGTTGGAAAAAAGGTAGGCGTTAAAGCAGCTGGAGGCATTCATACATTTGAAGAAGCTGTTGCTATGGTAAAGGCAGGGGCCTCCAGAATTGGTGCAAGCAGAAGTGTTCAGATAGTAACTTAATGGGATATGTTTCAGTAAGAGGTATAACGATACACTCTATTCCATATAAAGAGAAAGATAAAATTCTCGTAATTTTTACCGATAAGTTAGGTAAAATTAAAGCTAAAATCCGTTCTGTTCGTTCTGTATCGTCCAGGCGCTCTGGACTGGGAGACGAATTTTTATACGAAACAATACTTCTTTACAGAAAAGCGGGCTATTATACTATTACAGAGGTAAAGCTAAACTCCGCATTCCTTAAAGCAAAGTCGAATTTTGCGTCTTATATTCTATTTGCTTATATAAGAGAACTCGTCATTCTTTTGACTGGATACGAGCAAAGCGATACAAGGTTATTTAATCTAATCTTAGATACATTGCAATACGCAGATAAAGGATATCCTCCAAAGACGCTTACTGTATACTTCGTTTTACACTTTCTGCGTATATCTGGAAATCCTGTTAACATTTTAAGCAAGAAAGTTAATACAGTGTACTTTAGTCCGGAGGAGGATGGTTTTAATTTACTGGATGGCGCATCGGTGGATGGAAGTTACATGGAAACAGTTCGCTATCTTTATTCTACTGATTTAAGAGATCTTAAAGAAGTGGAAAATGCCTGGGGGTTGTTGGAGTTATTAAATAGCTTTATATATTACCATACGGGCTCCAAACACTTTGTAAATTTTGTTGAAATGATACACAAACTTGATAATATATAGAAAATTTTTCGTGAGGTGAAATATGAACTTTCAGGAAATGATTTTTAGATTGGAAACTTTTTGGAAGAGGCAAGGTTGTGTAATTTTGCCTCCGTTTGACGAACAAATTGGAGCTGGCACTTTAAGTCCTTACACATTTTTAAAAGTATTAGGCAAAAAAAGTTGGTCTGTTGCCTATGTACAGCCGTCAAGGCGTCCTGCAGATGGCAGATACGGTGAAAATCCTAATAGACTTTATATGCACCATCAATTTCAGGTCATTATTAAACCGCCCCCTTTTGACATTCAAGAAATGTACTTAAATAGCCTACGAGCGCTTGGACTGAAGCTCGCTCAACACGAAGTAAAGTTTATAGAAGACAATTGGGAAACGGCAGTTTTGGGCGCACAGGGAATAGGCTGGGAAGTGAGGCTTGACGGGCTTGAGATTACTCAGTTTACTTACTTTCAAAAGGCAGCAGGCATGGAATTGAATCCCGTTTCAGTAGAAATCACATATGGCCTTGAACGACTGGCTATGTTTATCCAGGGTAAGGATAGTGTCTTTGATATTCAGTGGAATGGTAGTTATACTTACGGAGATTTGCGAAAACAAATGGAATACGAAGAGTGTGTTTACGCGTTTGACGAAAGCGATGTGAAAAAATTGTTTGAACTTTTTGATATTTACGAGGCAGAGAGCAAAAGGTTATTGGATAATGATTTACTGTTTCCAGGATACCAGTACTTATTAAAGTGTTCTCACACTTTTAATCTTCTTGATGCAAGAGGTGTAATCAGTATAAATGAACGCGTTAATCTTATTGCCAGAATGAGGCACCTTGCAGAACTTGCTGCAAAAATCGTCTTGAAATCGGAGGAAAAAAATGGATTATCTGTTTGAAATTTTTACCGAAGAAATTCCTGCAACACTTTTGAATAAAGCGGTACAGAACCTAAAAACAATCGCTGAAAGAAAGATTCAGGATTTCAACATAAACTTTAAAAGAATTGAAGCGTTTGGTACGCCGAGAAGACTTACGCTATTCATTTGGGGATTAGAAGATAAGGAGTGGGACATAGAGAAGGAAGTTAAAGGCCCTCCAGTATCTATAGCCTTTGATAAGGATGGTAACCCTACGAAGATACTTGGTAAATTTTTATCTTCTAATAATCTTACAGAGAAAGACATATTTAAAAAGGATACGGCTAAAGGGACTTATGTATTCGCCTCAAAGCGTATAAAAGGGCGGACGGCAGAGGAAGTAGTTAGGGAGGTATCACTGTTTTTACTCCAACACTTAAGTTTTCCAAATCCTATGTATTGGGATAATCCAGGTGTGAAATTTATTCGGCCAATTAGAGGTATGATCGCCCTACTTGGGAATAATGTAGTAAAATTTTCCTATGCAGGTATTGAGACTGGAAGAACGACCTATGGTTTAAGGATAGATAAGCCTCGTGAGATTGAGGTTGGCTCCCCTGAGGATTACCTTAAAAAAATTCGTGAGCACTATGTGATTCTTTCTTTTAACGAGCGGAGGAAAATGGTAGAAAGAAATATGAAAATAGAGGCTTCAAAGGTGAATGGACATCCCTCCTCGACACTCTCACACCTTGAAGAAGTGGTTAATCTTACTGAATACCCAACGCCTTTTCTAGCTCGGATAGACAAAGAATCTTTAAATATTCCTGATTGTATTACTGAGAGCATTATTGAAGGTCACTTGAAGTCTATCGTCGTAAGAAACGACGAAGGGAAACTACTTCCTTATTTTATAGGCGTTAGGAACGGTCTTTCAGACTTTGTAGAAATTGTAAGGGCAGGGTACGAAAAAGTAGTCAAAGCCCGTGTCTTAGACGGTAAGTTTTTTTTCGAAGAGGACAAGAAAATCAAACTTGACGATTTTGTAAAAAAACTCAAAGGAGTTGTTTTTATAAAAGGCTTAGGGACCCTATACGACAAAACTTTAAGGCTCGTTGAACTTTCCGAAGTTGTTTCGAGTAACTTATTTCTTTCGAGTGAAGAATATGAGAATTTAAAGCGTGCGGCGTTTCTGAGTAAAGCTGGCCTCGTTAGTAATGTAGTAAAAGAATTTCCTAATTTGCAAGGTAAGATGGGGAGTATTTATGCAGAGATTCAAGGAGAGAATAAAGTCGTAAGCACTGCAATTTACGAGCAGTATCTTCCTTTGCCTGCAAGTAATCTATTACCAAAGACTAAAGTGGGTACTTTGATTTCTTTGATTGATAAGATAGATACTTTAGTTGGAGCGCTTGGCATTGGTGTGAAAGTAAGTGGTTCTAAAGACCCATTTGGGCTAAGAAGGGTTGGTAATGGAATTGTCCAGATTTTATTTTCTATGGGCGTTGCAAGTTTTCCTTTGAGCAAATTTATTAGCTCGAGTATCGAAATTTATAAAAAGCAGGGCTTTAAAATAAATCTTGTTCCAGAAGATGTGGAACTATTCTTGAAAGATCGTGCAAAGAGCTTACTTAGAGTACTATCATTCAGATACGACATCATAAACGCAGTCGTTTCGTTGCCTATAGACTTTATGCCTACTTATCCACAAAGAGCAAAAGTAATTGAAAAGCACTTAAGTGAGGATACTCTTTTATACATCGTTCTCTCTAATAAACGCGTCAAGAACATCCTGGCCAAACACCAGGGCAAGAAAAGTACTGTCGATCCATCTTTGTTCTTTGAGCGTGACGAAGAAGCACTTTATAATGCGGTAGAAACTACACGAGACAAAGTATTCGAAAAACTAAAGGAAATGGATTACGAAGAAGTAATGAATTTGTTTTATACACTTTATCCTGTTATTTCACAGTTCTTTGACAATGTACTCGTAATGGATAAGAAGGATGAGATTAGAAGCAATCGTTTTGCTCTTCTTTCAGAGCTTAAATCATTATTTGATGCATTTGCAGATTTTTCTGAGATTGCGTTAGAAAAGAAATAAGCATAAATATTTTGAGTTTTTGGTTTTGCGGTGTATAATAAAATCTTGGATTTACCATTAAGAAAATAAATTTTACTTAGGAGGTAAGATATGGCGAAAAAATGGGTGTATGACTTTGAAGAAGGCAGCAAAGATATGAAAAACCTTCTTGGCGGTAAAGGTGCAGGCCTTGCAGAAATGACGAGGATAGGTCTTCCCGTTCCTCC
>JALVXB010000023.1 GCA_027023025.1 Caldisericaceae bacterium
CTTGACATGAAAAAGAATATTCGTATTATAGTAAAGGCAATGGGCCGTTAGCTCAGCAGGTAGAGCATCTGCCTTTTAAGCAGAGGGTCACAGGTTCGAATCCTGTACGGCTCACCAATGCCCTCGTGGTCTAGCGGTTAGGACATCGCCCTTTCAAGGCGGCGGCAGGAGTTCGACTCTCCTCGAGGGCACCAATGTTGTGGGCGGATGGCTCAGTGGTAGAGCACTTCCCTCACACGGAAGGGGTCACAGGTTCGAATCCTGTTTCGCCCACCACCTGTAATGCTTGCAATATTGGGTGAATTTTTATATAATATCGCAAAGAGTGGGGTCGTGGTGTAGCGGTTCAACACGCCGGCCTGTCACGCCGGAGACCGTGGGTTCAAATCCCATCGATCCCGCCACTTTTAGAGCGGGAGTAGCTCAGGGGTAGAGCACTGCCTTGCCAAGGCAGCTGTCGCGGGTTCGAATCCCGTCTTCCGCTCCATTTTTATTTGAAGATTTACTTTTAGTGGGTGCCGGCGTAGCTCAGTTGGTAGAGCAGCTGATTCGTAATCAGCAGGTCGTCTGTTCAAGTCAGATCGCCGGCTCCATAATAATTTGTGAGGGAGGTTAAGATGGAGAGTTTTGGTATTGTTTTTGTATTTGGTCTTTTATCCTTGATTGTCGCCCTATCTCTCGGTATTATCGTAATAAAGAAAAGTTCTGGAAATGAAGTAATGGTTAAAATTTCTCGTGCTATTCAACATGGTGCATCTGCTTTCCTTATAGAAGAATATAAAACTATGTCGATCTGGGTTATAATTTTTGCCGCTATTATATGGTTTATTATATCTCCCTATGTAGCAATAAGTTTTGTTCTGGGAACTATACTTTCTGTCTTGTCTGGATATCTTGGAATGGCTATTGCAACCCGTGCAAACGGAAGAACTGCACAGGCGGCGCGCACGAGTCTTGGTGAAGCACTAAAGGTTGCGTTTTCTGGTGGTTCTGTTATGGGTTTGACTGTTACAGGACTCGGTATTTTAGGTTCTATTTCCACATATCTTTTTGCTCTCCACTTCTTATCTAAAACTATTAATCCCCTTATCGTAATTACGGGCTACTCGATGGGTGCAAGTTTTGTTGCTTTATTTGCACGCGTTGGTGGTGGTATATATACGAAAGCGGCCGATGTGGGAGCGGACCTCGTAGGTAAAATAGAAGCGGGAATTCCTGAAGATGACCCGAGAAATCCTGCAGTAATTGCAGATAATGTAGGAGATGATGTAGGAGATACTGCAGGGATGGGCGCAGACCTTTACGAATCTTATGTAGGTTCTATCTTGAGTGGTGTAATTCTTGGGAGTTTTGCTTTTGGTATTTCGGGCGTAAAGTTTGTTTACCTTATTGCAGGTTATGGCATACTTGCTTCGATAATAGGAGTGTTATCGGTACTTTTAATTGCGCGTGGAAATGTAAATCCACAGAAAGCACTAAACATAGGAACTATTGTTGCAAATGCTATTGCAATTTTATTTATGTGGTACCTATCTGTTTCTGTTATTCACGATATTGGTACTTTCTTTGCGATTTTGTCAGGACTCGTAGTAGGGCTTGCAATTGGATTTATTACGCAGTATTATACGAGTGGTAACCCAATAAAAATTATAGCAAAGTCTTCTTCGGAAGGTGGTGCTGCTACTACAATTCTTTCCGGTATGGCTGTAGGTTTGCAGAGTACATTTTTACCATTGATATTCATTGCAGTAGGGGTAGTAGTCGCCTATCTTACGGCAGGTTTGTTTGGTATTGCTCTTGCTGGAATAGGAATGCTGGCTACGCTGGGTATAAACTTAAGTGTGGATGCGTATGGTCCTATTGCGGATAATGCGGGTGGAATTGCAGAGATGTCTGGACTGCCTGAGGAAGTAAGGGAAAGGACTGACATACTGGATGCACTTGGAAATACGACCGCCGCAATGGGTAAAGGATTTGCAATTGGTTCTGCAGCGCTTACCGCACTTGCACTATTTTCTTCGTATGCAAAAGCGGTAAATCTTACATCAATTAATATGCTTTCTCCTTATGTCGTTGCAGGTGCCTTAATTGGAGGTGCTTTGCCTTACCTGTTCTCTTCGTTCTCTATTATGGCCGTAAGTGATACTGCCAATCTTATGGTTGAAGAAGTTAGAAGGCAGTTCCACGAAATTCCAGGACTTATGCTAGGAAAAGCAGATCCAGATTACAAGCGTTGTGTTGCAATTAGTACAAAAGGTGCTTTAAAAAATATGATTTTACCGTCTGCGATTGCAGTTATTGCCCCATTTGCGACATTTTTTGCTTTCTGGAAGTACGGAAAGAATGCGCTTGGAGGTTTACTCGTAGGTGCTCTTATTTCTGGTGTTCTTCTTGCTATTTATATGGCAAATGCTGGTGCAAGCTGGGATAATTCTAAAAAGTTTATTGAGCAAGGAAATTTTGGAGGCAAGGGTTCTGAAGCACATAGAGCAAGTGTTGTGGGCGATACTGTAGGTGACCCATTAAAGGATACAGCAGGGCCTTCACTTAATATACTTATAAAGCTTATGGTTACTGTATCTCTTTTATTTATTCCTTATTTAGTTAAACTTTTGTAGTATGAAAGTTCTTAAAACTATAACGGTTTTAGTAATTATAGTAGCGATTCTCGTTGTAGGTGTCTATGTATTTCTTACGGCGAAGAATTTTAGTGGTATTAACGAAAATAGTAGAAGTGCAAACCACAATAAACCTAAAGTTAGTACCGTGCCTCTTGACTTCACAAAAACGATAAATATTCTTATATTAGGGAGTGATCAGAGATCTTGGGATGCTTCTGGCCGTTCAGATGTAATTATACTCGTTAATATCAATCCAAAAACTAAAAAAATCAATTTGATATCTATTCCTCGTGATTCACGCGTAGAAATCCCGGGGCATGGGTTTAATAAAGTTAACGCTGCGTATAATTCCCTCTTTTATAGCGACGGTGGTATAAAGCTCTCTATCAAAACGATAGAAAATTTACTTGGACTTCCTGACGGAAGCATTCCTTATTTTGTCGTTTTTAACTTTAACGGTTTTAAAAAGGTTATTGACGCATTGGGAGGTGTTACTATTGATGTTACTGAACCTATGCATTATCATTCTAAGTTGGGTGATGTAAACATAGATTTAGACCCTGGGGTTCAGCATTTAGATGGAGAAAAGGCATTAGAATATGCTCGTTTTCGTTATGATCAATACGGAGACTTTACGAGAACGCCTGACGGTAAAATACACGGACGAGTAGCGCGACAGGAAAAACTAATAGAAGCGCTTATCAATCAAACAAAAAGTTTAAGGACGATCTGGAAGTTGCCGCAAATATCTAAGGCAATCAGCGAAGCAATTTATACAAACATTACTCCCACGCAATTCACCAAACTTGCGCTGCTTCTTAAAAATGACACTTCAAAGGACTTAAATATTATCCCATTCCCTGGGGAAGACAAGTATATAGACGGAATCTCTTATGTAGTGCCTGACTATGAGAAGCTAAGAGAAATAGGTAAAAAATATTTTTGGCCTAAAAGTGTTGAATGATAACGGATGTTTTTATGAGAGATTGAAGTCACCGGTAAATGAGCCGGTGCTTTTTATTTATGGGTACAAACCTGTTATAATTAAATAGGGAGGTATTAGTGAAGGATTTATTTGATAAAGTAAAAGATATTGTGGAAAAAGAACTTTCGTCTTCTGCACACGACCTTGACCACACATTCAGAGTTTTACAGAATGCGAAGTTGATTGCGCGGAGAATGAAAGGCGTGGATCTGGAAGTACTTGAACTCTCAGCACTTTTGCACGACATAGCCCGTATGAAAGAGGATGAAGATAGAACGGGGAGTATAGACCATGCATTGCTTGGTGCTGAGATGGCGGCAAACATTCTGAGGGGCTTTAACTATCCAGAAGGTAAAATTGAAGTAGTCACAGACTCCATTCGCTCACATAGATTTCGTGCCGATAGAGAACCAAAGTACATTGAAGGCCGTATCCTCTTCGATGCGGACAAATTAGATGCGATAGGTGCAATTGGTATTGCTAGGGCATATATGATTGCAGGGCAGATGGGGGAAAAGCTTTATATGCCTATAGAAGATCTGGATAAGTACGAAAAAGAAAACCTTGTAAATGGTAAAGCAACAGGTAGGATAAAGGATATTAGTAAACATTCCGTGAATATTGAATACGAGACTAAATTTAAAAAGATACCCAAAAGACTTTTTACGAAAGAAGCGAAACGGATTGCAAGAAAAAGGCTCCACTTTATGGAAGTTTACTTTGATAGGTTAGAAAAAGAAGTAAAAGGAGATGTATAGTCTATGCGTAATAAAGAGGTTGCCGAAAAATTTTACGAGCTTGCCAAACTTGCAGAAATTGCAGGTGAAAATCCTTTCAAGGTTCGTGCGTATCTTGAAGCAGCGCGTAGAATAGAGAACTTAACCGTTCCGATAGAGGACCTTGCAAAAGAAAACAAGCTTACCGAAATAAAAGGCATCGGTAAGAGTATAGCGGAAAAAATTGTACAGTACTTAAGTACGGGTAAAATCGAAAAGCTCGAGATGCTTAAAGAAAAAGTCCCGCCTTCTCTTCTTGAACTCGAAAAGGTGCCAGGGCTTGGTGCCAAACGAGCAAAAATACTTTACGAAACATTAGGTATAAAAACTGTAGACGAACTGAGAAAGGCAGCTGAATCTGGTAAAATAAGAAATCTTCCTGGTTTTGGAGAAAAAACTGAGAAAAAAATACTGGAAGGCCTGAAAAGTATGAGAGACAAGACGGTAGATAGAGTACTTTTAGGCATTGCGTATCCACTTGCACAAAGCATAGTGCAGAAACTGAGAGAAAATTCTCCAATAGATAAAATTCAAGTGTGTGGAAGCATCAGAAGGATGAAAGAAACAATTGGAGACATTGACATACTCGTTACATCTGAAAAACCCGATAAAGTAATGGACGCATTTGTAAAACTCCCTCAGGTAAAGGAGGTTATCGTAAAAGGCGATACGAAAACTTCAATTTTTACGCACGAGAATTTGCAGGTGGATTTGCGTGTAGTTGAACCTTCTTCGTTTGGTGCTGCTATACAGTACTTTACTGGTTCAAGGCAGCATAACATACACTTAAGAGAACTTGCAATTAAGAAGGGGTTAAAAATAAATGAGTACGGAGTATTTGATTTATCAACTAATAGAAAAATTGCAGGTGAAAGGGAAGAAGATGTTTACGAAGCATTGGGTCTTCAGTGGATACCACCCGAGATGCGAGAGGATCGCGGAGAAATTGAACTTGCAGAGAAACACGAGATCCCAACACTTATAGAACTAAAAGATATAAAAGGCGACTTGCACATGCATACTACATATTCAGATGGCACTGCTTCCATTGAAAATATGGCAAAAGAGGCAATGAAATTAGGGTATGAGTATATAGTAATTTCTGATCATGCGAAAGCGCTTGGCATTGCAAATGGTCTATCTATTGAGCGATATTTAGAAGAAAAAAAAGAAATAGAATCTTTGAATAAGAAGTATGCACCTTTTAAGATTTTTCTTGGTACGGAGCTTAACATTCTTACGGATGGAGAGCTTGATTTTTCTGACGAACAGTTAGGCATTTTTGACATTTGCCTTGCAGGCATCCACACTGCTTTTAACCAGAGTAAAGAACAGATGACGAAAAGGATCCTTTCGGCGATAAGAAATCCGCATGTGAGGATTATTGTACATCCTACGGGAAGGATTCTAAACGGAAGAGGTGGTTTTGACCTTGACCTTGATAAATTATTTTCCGAAGCAAAAAAACGAGGAACTGTTTTTGAAATTAATTCGTCGCCAGAAAGGCTTGACTTAAGTGATTTAAATGCGAAAAAGGCAAAAGAAGAGTATGGTTTAAGGCTTTCTATAGATACTGACGCACATTCTACTGATTCGCTTCGTAATATGTTTTACGGCGTAGGAGTTGCGCGTAGAGCGTGGCTCACTAAGGAAGATGTGATAAACACAAAGTCGTTAAAAGAGTTTGAAGCATTTCTACAAGAAAGGAAAAACGAGAAAAAGTGATAATACAAATTTATGCAATAACGAATGAGCCTGATGCTTTGGCGCTATGTGGAATGGGAGTTGACCACATAGGAATTGTTGCAAGCGAGAAAGGAAATCCTCAGCGTGGTATCGTCTCCCGTGAAAAAGCAATGCGGCTTGCTTCAATTATTAAAGAATACGGTAAAATTGCTTCACTTATTGTGGATGCCGTTGAATTTAACGATATAATGTTATGGGTAAAGAGCGTCCACCCTAATATATTCCACTTATGCAGGGGACTTCCTATTGAAAAGCTCTCGACGCTTAAAAAAATACTAAACGACGAAGGTGTAAGTCTTATGTATGCCGTTCCAGTAAAAGGTACTTTTTCTATTAAATACGCAGAAAGCATCCAAGAGTATGTAGACTTTATAATGCTCGATTCTCCTTTTGAAAGTAAACAAATGCCAGGTTTTGTTGGAGCAAGTGGAAGAACGCACGATTGGACGATTAGTGCCAAAATTGTGCAGGCAGTTTATAAACCGGTCATATTGGGAGGCGGCCTTTCTCCGGACAATGTCCAGGATGCAATAAGGATCGTTCGTCCTTTTGGGGTGGATGCAAAAAGTTCGCTTGATCTTCCAAGTGGATATGGAAAAAAAGACCTTTCAAAGGTAAGGGAATTTGTTAAAAAGGTGAGAAGTGTTGAAAGCGCATAGCGTGCTCGTAATAGGAGATAATTGTTTTGACATCGCGGTAAAAGGTTCTCTGAGTTTTAAAGAAGATGGAAACTTTATTCCAGAATCCTTTCATACGACCCCGGCAGGAACCGGTATAAATTTTGCCGTAGCATTTGCCAGGCTTGGGGGCGCGGTTAAGTATGTAACGCCTATTTCAGAAGATAGTTTTGGAACCGAAATCAGGCGGTTTTTATCTAAAGAAAATGTGTCTTTTGCTGATTTTAAAACCAATAAAAGAACGGCTATTATTATTGCATTTGTTGGTGATGAAGGTGAGAGGACGACTTTTGCACTTATTAAAGACAGTGCTTATGCAGACATAAAGTTTGAGACATTTAAGAAATATTTTTCAAAAGAAAAAGATTTGATCGCAGGTGTTTACATAACTGGTGGAATACTTACTGAGCAATGTGTACAGGAAGAAGTGATTAAAGCAGTTGAATTTGTAAGAAAATCCAACATTAAAGTGTTTTTTGACCCACAGGTCCGAATAGGAAGAAAAATTTCTCATTTTATAGAAGTTTCAAATAAAATTGCAAAGTTAAGCGATGTAGTACTCGGGAATAAAGAAGAATTAAAGTGCATTGATTTACCTGAGGATGCTCTGGTCGTTGAGAAGCAGGGTAAAAGTGGAGCGTTGATAATGAAAAACAAAAAGGAGATAGATCGCGTTTCTGGCGTAAAGGTAAACGCCGTTGACACTACAGGCGCAGGTGATGTTTTTAATGCCG
Source organism: Caldisericaceae bacterium (assembly GCA_027023025.1). Classification (GTDB taxonomy): domain Bacteria; phylum Caldisericota; class Caldisericia; order Caldisericales; family Caldisericaceae; genus S143-107. The sequence goes on from JALVXB010000023.1 coordinate 7,540, forward strand.
CATTTTTGTATACTTATCTAAAAAACACTGCTTTAACAAAAGCGTTAGAATTCGCAAATTTAACAGCTGCCTTTTCTGTAACGAAGTTAGGCGTCTATTTTCCAACTGTTCCTGAAATTAAAAGGTTCGCTTTGTTAAATGGAATTTCTACGATATTTTAATGTATTGTTTCTATATTAAAAGTTATAAATATGGATGAGAAATTCAAATTATTTTCAGACTTTAAGCCTACTGGCGACCAACCAGAGGCAATAGAAAAATTAGTAGAGGGAATTAAAAAGGGATATAAGTTCCAGACGCTTCTGGGTGTTACTGGCTCTGGAAAGACTTTTACTATGGCAAATGTAATAGAAAAAGTTCAGAAACCTACTTTGATTATATCCCATAATAAGACACTTGCGGCTCAATTGTATTCGGAGTTTAAGCATTTTTTTCCGGAGAATGCTGTAAGATATTTTGTTAGTTATTATGATTTTTATAGGCCTGAGGCATATGTTCCGCAACTTGATTTACACATTGATAAAACTGCTGATGTAAATGAAGATATTGCAAGGTTAAGACATGCGACTGTCCGTGCGCTGCTTGAACGGAGAGATGTGATAGTCGTTGCTTCCGTTTCGTGTATATATGGGTGGGATTCACCAGAGGAGTATAAAGAACAACTGCTTACTGTAAAAGTTGGCGAAAAGATAAAAAGAGCGACAATAGCGATAGGGCTTGCTCGTTTGCAGTACGAACGCAACGACTTTGATCTGCGTCCCGGTAGATTCAGGATGCGCGGCGATGTGATTGATGTATTTCCTAAAGAATCAGAAACTGCAATTCGAATTGAACTTTTTGGCGACGAACTTGATTCTATTATTGAATTCGACCCACTTACAGGAAAAATGATTAAAAGCTATTCTTCTTTTACTTTTTTCCCTGCTTCACAATTTTTGACGACGATGGAAAGAATAAAGCGGTATGCTGACCAGATAAGGGAAGAACTGAAAATGAGAATAGAGTTTTTTAGAAGTAAAGGGCTATTCCTGGAAGCACAAAGAATAGAAGAAAGGACGAACTACGATCTTGAAATGCTGGAGCATACAGGTTACTGTCCTGGGATAGAAAATTACTCAAGGTATTTTTCTGGTCGTAAGCCAGGCGAAGAACCTTACACATTACTAAACTTTTTTCCTGACGATTTTTTGATGTTTATAGACGAATCGCACATTACTGTGCCTCAAATACGCGCGATGTATCACGGCGACCACCAACGAAAACTTACGCTCGTAAAGTACGGATTTAGACTTCCGTCTGCTTTGGATAACAGGCCATTAAGATTTGACGAGTTCTTGAAGCACATTAATCAGTGTATTTTTGTCTCTGCAACTCCTGCTGATTTTGAAAAAAAAGTAAGTAGCCAGATAGTAGAACAGATTATTCGTCCTACTGGACTTGTGGATCCAGAAGTTGAAGTTCGGCCTGCCGAAAATCAGGTTGAGGATTTAATGAACGAAATTAAAAAACGGGCTAAGAAAAATGAACGGGTGTTAGTAACCACACTAACTAAAAAACTTGCAGAGGATTTCGCTATATTCTTAACCGAGCACGGAATAAAAGCCAAATATCTTCATTCAGAAATTAAAACATTAGAGCGTGTAAAAATACTCAAAGCATTGAGAGAAGGAAGGTTTGATGTACTTGTTGGAGTTAATCTTTTGAGGGAGGGGCTTGATTTACCAGAAGTCTCGCTCGTTGCCATATTGGATGCAGACAAAGAAGGATTCTTGCGTTCTGAGGTTTCTCTTATTCAAACGATGGGTCGTGCTGCAAGAAATGTATCTGGTAAAGTTATTATGTACGCCTCTGCGATAACAGATTCAATGAAGCGGGCAATAGAAGAAACGGAGCGGAGGCATAAAAAACAGATTGCCTACAATAAAGCCCATAATATAAAGCCACAAACGATCAGGAAAGCAATTTCGGATTTAATTGACCTTCCGTGGAAGAAGGAAGAAGAATTAGAAGAAACTGGCCTGAAAAATCTCACCGAAGAACAATTCAAAGCCCTTATTATGGATCTCACTGAAGAAATGTATTCGAAAGCGGACCTACTGGAATTTGAAGAGGCAGCAAGAATCCGAGATAAGATAGAGAGCCTAAAAGCATTCTACAAGAGGAGAAAAAAATGAAAAAAGTTTGTGTTGCATTGGGAAGCGGTGGCCCACGAGGCCTTGCGCACATAGGAGTTTTAAAAGTTCTCAGTCGTTATGGGATTGATATAGAGATGGTTGCTGGTTCAAGCATTGGTGCTCTGGTTGGTGGTGCTTATGTGGTGTTTAACTCTGTAGGTAAGGTGGAAGAAATTGCTCTATCTACTGATATGAAAATGGTACTTGGGATTTTGTTTGACCCTGCTGTAAACCTTGGATTGGTAAAAGGAAAGAAAGTTAAAAAATTTATTGAAGAAAAACTAGGGAATCCATTGATAGAAAATTTGCCAAAGCCGTTTTTTCCTGTCGCAACAAATTTTTCTACTGGCGATCCAGTCGTTTTTACGAATGGAAGACTTTCTGACCTTATAAGGGCAAGTATTTCGATTCCATTTGTATTTCAACCTATAAGGTATAAAGCCATGCTCCTTACTGATGGTGGACTTTCCATGCAAGTTCCAGTTATGCCACTAAAAGAACGGGGATGTGAGGTTGTAATTGCAGTAAATCTTGCAGAAAACGCATTTGATAAGAAAGATTACTTTGTTAATGGTTTGGTTCGTTCTCCTGTAGGAATTTACAAAGTTGCATTTAACTCTATAGGTATACTTGAAATAAACCTGGCTCGCGAAAATTGCAAATATGCGGATGTAGTAATTTCTCCAGATGTGAGAAATGTAGGATTGAATAGTTTCTGGAAACCTAAAGATGTAATTGAGCAAGGGGAGATTGCAACTAAAAAAAGCATTGAGAAAATTTTGTCTATTATTGAATGATTTTGTAGAGTTTAATTTTAAGTATACTTGATTTTTTCAGGATATTTCGTTACAATACAAAAGATAACACACTCTCTGGATTCTACGGATGGTGCACTAAGTGTCTCCGAGAAGTTGAAGGAGAGGAGGAGAAAACTATACAGGAGGTATAACATGGCAGTAGTGACTATGAAAGAACTGCTTGAAGCAGGAGCTCATTTTGGGCATCAAACGAGAAGATGGGATCCGCGTATGAAAGAATACATTTATGCGGAAAGAAACGGAATCCACATTTTCGATCTCAGAATTACAGTAAAAAAAGTAGAAGAAGCGTACAATTTTGTTTCCAATCTTTCCAGGCAAGGTGGCAAGATTATTTTTGTAGGTACGAAGAAAGCCGCCCAGGACATTATCAGAGAAGAAGCAGAACGCTGTGGTATGTATTATGTCAACCAGCGCTGGGTAGGCGGGCTACTTACAAATTTTGCTACCATCAGGACACGCATTAACAAACTAAAAGAACTCGAAAAACTTGAAGAGGAAGGTTATCTTGAAACTATTCCCGTAAAGGAAAAAGTAAAAATTCAGAGAGAACTTTCTAAGTTAAGAAAGTTATTTGAGGGCGTAAAGGATATGACTTCTATTCCGGATGCCGTCTACATTACTGATACTCATAAGGATAGAAGCGCTTTGCTTGAAGCAAGAAAGCTTCGCATTCCTGTAATTGCTATAGTGGATTCAAATTCTAATCCGGAAGAAGTTGACTATCCGATGCCAGGGAACGACGATGCGATTCGCTCTATCCGTTTGTTTACATCGATCATCGCAAATGCCGTGATTGAAGGAAGGGAAGGAAGTATTGAGGACGAAAAGGAAAAGAGATCCGAAGAAAATCCAGAAGAAGTCCTCAAAGAAGAACTTAAAGGTAGTTTAAAAGAAAAATTTCAAGGTTAGAGAGGTGGGATATGGATTTAGAACTTATTAAAGAATTAAGGGCAAAAACAGGTGCTGGAATTGTTGATTGTAAAAAGGCACTTGCGGAAGCAAATGGAAACATTGACAAAGCAATTGAGATATTACGAGAAAAGGGGATCGCGAAAGCAGTTAAAAAAGCAGGTAGAGCAACGAACCAGGGGATTGTTTCTGCTTACATTCATCCTGGTGCCCAGCTTGGAGTACTCATAGAACTCGATTGCGAAACCGATTTTGTTGCAAGAACAGAAGAGTTCAAAAAACTTGCTAACGAAATTGCATTACAAATAGCAGCAACTGACCCTGATTATGTGGATAGAGAAGAAGTACCCGAAGAAGTAATCGAAAAAGAGAAGGAAATTTACAGGAAGCAACTCGAAGAACAAAAGAAACCAGCTCACATTATTGACAAAATCATTCAAGGAAAAATCGAAACTTTCTATAAAGAGCATTGTTTGCTGGACCTTCCCTACATAAGAGATGAAAAAATCACGATAAAAGATCTTATAAAGGAATACATTGCAAAATTCGGTGAAAACATTACGGTAAGGCGTTTTGCACGCTTCAAGGTAGGTGAATAATATTTGAATTCTTACAAGCGAGTGCTGCTAAAACTCAGCGGAGAGGCACTGTTAGGCAAAAAAGAATTCGGAATAGATGTTGATGTATTAAAAGACATTGCCCGCCAGATAAAAGTTTTGCGTGAAAACGGTATCGAAATTGGTATTGTAATTGGTGGAGGCAATATTTTTAGAGGAAATGAAAGTAAAGAGTTAAAAATTGATAGGGCCACAGCAGACTATATGGGTATGCTTGCTACTGTGATAAATGGTCTTGCCTTGCAGAGCATGTTAATGAGTTACGGTATAGACGCAAGAGTAATGTCTTCTTTAAGCCTTACACAGGTTGCGGAGCCCTACATACTGGCAAAGGCTATTACTCATCTCCAGAAAGGTAGAGTAATTATTTTCGCGGGAGGTACAGGCCTCCCGTTTTTTACGACGGATACGACGGCTGCTTTGCGGGCAATAGAAATTAAAGCAGACGCCCTATTTAAGGCAACTAAAGTAGATGCAATTTATTCAGCAGACCCTACAAAGGTTAAAAATGCCAAGAAGTATAGTACTATCACTTATACAGAGTTCCTTGCAAAAAATTTAAAAGCGATGGATTCAACCGCTGTTTCCCTTTGCAGGGATTTTAAAATGCCGATAATTCTTTTTAACATGACGAAAAAAGATAATTTAATTAAAGCGGTTTTAGAAAGTGGAATAGGAACTTTTATAAAGGAGGGATAGTTATGGAAATTGAAAAGAAACTTTACAGTGAAGTAGAAGAAGAAATGAAAAAGGCAATTGAAGCATTAGAGAGGGATTTTGCCAAGGTGCGTGCGACGCGTATTACTCCGGAGATCCTTGATCCTGTAAAGGTTGAGGCTTACGGCACACTTATGCCTTTAAAACAGGTTGCAAATATAACTGCTTCAAAGGGGAGAACACTCACTGTAGAGCCGTGGGATAAGTCACTTCTTAAAGAAGTAGAGAGGGGAATTCTTAAGGCTAATTTAGGTGTTACTCCGCAAAACGACGGAAGTGCCATCAGGCTTAACTTTCCAAAATTGGATGAAGAAGAAAGAGAACGCATAGTTAATCAGGTAAAGAAAATGGCAGAAGAATTCAGAGAAGAAATAAGAAGTATTAGGAGAAGAGCTATTGATAAAGTAAAAGAGTGGGAGAAAAGCAAAGAGATCTCTGAAGACGATAAATTCAGAATGCAGGATAAAATTCAGGAGATTACTGATAAGTACATTAAGATTATAAACGAACATCTTGAGAGAAAAACTAAAGAAATTCTTGAGGAGTAATGGAAGATAGTAATACCGTTCCTGTCCATGTGGCTATTATTATGGACGGGAACGGAAGGTGGGCAGAACAGCGTGGCCTTCCCAGAACTGCAGGACACAAAGAGGGTGTAAAAACCGTAAAACGCATTACGAAGTGTGCTGCAAACGCCGGAGTAAAGTATCTTACGCTGTATGCTTTCTCTACTGAAAACTGGAAGAGAAGTAGAGAAGAGGTTGATTTTTTGTTTCGTCTTTTTGTCGAGGCAATTAACGGTTACATTGGAGAATTGAAAGAAAATGGTGTAAGATTAAATTTCATAGGCGATTTTGGCCCTTTACCTTATTTTTTAAAAAAAGCAATGGAACTCTCTAAACGCGAAACGAAGAATAGAAAAAAAATGATGTTGAATATAGCACTTAATTATGGAGGAAGAAGGGAAATTATCCAGGCAGTAAAAGAGATTTGTAAAGAAAAAATTAATCCAAAAGACATAAACGAGGAAATGTTTAAACAATTTTTATATACAAAAGATATGCCAGACCCGGATATGATTGTAAGAACGAGTGGAGAAAAAAGATTAAGTAATTTTCTGCTTTATCAATCTTCGTATTCTGAATTATTCTTTACTGATACACTATGGCCAGACTTTTCTGAGGAAGAGTTTCTTGCTATACTAAAAGAATTTTCTTTAAGAAAAAGAAGGTTTGGAAAGGCTTAATGAAGAAGCGCATTTTTATTTCCGGTGCAACGGGAGCTCTTGGCAGTGAAGCTATAAAAGTAGTCCGGGATTATTCTGACCGTCTTGAACTCGTGGGATTTAGTGGACATAAAAATATTCAAAGAGTTTTGGATTTGTGTAGGGAATTTCATCCTCGATTCGTAGGTGTGCATCCAGATTTTGTGAAGTATACTTCTGAAAGATGTAACGACGAAAACATTCAAGTATTTGATGTATCAACTGAATTACGAGAAGTTGTTCTTAATACAAATCCTGATCTTGCACTGTTTCTTGCTTCTGGAATAACTTCTTTGTCTGCAATTTACGCGGCACTCAAGTACGGAATAAGCGTTGGTATTGGAAACAAAGAATCTATTATTGCGGGTGGACACATCATATTTTCTTCAAATTTTTTAGATAAAATCATTCCTGTGGATAGTGAGCCTTCCGCAATATTTCAATGCCTGATTGGCGAGAAAAAATCTACCGTAAGAAGGCTTATTATTACTGCTTCTGGCGGTCCTTTTTTAAATACGGAAAGTTCAAAGTTACAATTTGTAACGCCGGAAGAAGCACTAAAACATCCAAATTGGAAAATGGGCAAAAAAATTACAATAGATTCTGCTACTATGGCTAATAAGGCATTTGAGGTAATTGAAGCACACTTTTTATTTGGTTTGCCGTACGAAAAGATTAATGCGTTGATACATAGAGAGAGTATAATACATTCAATGGTAGAATTTAGTGACGGGAACATTAAGGCACTTTTAAGTCCCACGAGAATGTACTATCCTTTACAGTTTGCGATGTTTTATCCTGATAGAATAAAAAATAAAGCAAAGTCATTAGACTTAACGAGTGTTGGAAAATTTACATTTAAGAATTTGGATACGGGAAAATTCCCTTTATTCCCGTTTATTTTAAGAGTTGCAAAGAACGAGAATAATTTGCCTGCTCTTGTTGCTGCTGATGAAGTTGCGGTGAAGGCATTTCTGGATAAAAAAATACGCTTTACAGAGATATACACTGTAATGTCCGAAGTTTTTGAGGTGTATACCCCAATGCCTGTTAGTTCTTTAAAAGAAATAGAAGAAGAATATGAGCGGTCGTTACAGATAACGAATGATGTGGTGAAAAGGAGAGCTTTATGAGTATATTTTGGGAAATTGTAATTGGTACATTTGCTATTGGCATACTTGCTTTAGTGCACGAATTAGGCCACTTTGGTGCTGCAAAACTTTCTGGTATTGCAGTAGAAGAACTCAGTGTCGGCTTTGGTCCTACAATTTATAAGAAAAAAATTGGAGAAACCGTTTACAAAATTGGTGCACTACCAATATTAGGATATGCAAAAATAAAAGGAATGGAAGACAACTTCGACGCCCCAGATGGATACTATAGTAAAGGCTTTTGGGCGCGGTTCTTTACTATTTTTATGGGGCCTGGAATGAACTTTATTTTAGCAATTCTTATTTTTGCATTCGTGTTTTCGATCTTTGGAAACCCATTTGTTCCAAGCACACGGATAGGCGGAGTAATTGAGAATTATCCTGCGTATGAAGCGGGGATAAAGACTGGAGATAAAGTTATCTCGATAAACGATCATAAAATTAAACAATGGAGTGACATTTTAAGTATTGTTCATTCAAGCAATGGCAATCCTATAAAAATCGTTGTTGAGCGAAATGGTAAAGATCTTACTTTTACCGTTAAGCCTAAAAAAGATCCAAATAGTGGTTCGTGGGTTGTGGGCATATATCCTTCCGGTAAGAAATATCCGTTCATAACTGCGATGTGGGAAGGTACCGTTTGGACTGGGAAACTTCTTTACAAAATGACTGTATCTCTTCCTGTATTGTTCACGAGAAAAGGAGTTTCTTCTATAGTTGGTCCTGTAGGTATTATTGCAATGACTGGACAGGCGGCGTCGGGAGGATTTCTTAATTTACTCTGGTTTGTTGCTTTTATAAGTATTGCATTAGGGTTTACTAATTTATTACCCATTCCTGCTTTGGATGGGAGCTGGATAGTTCTTCTATTATGGGAGGCAATTACTCGCAAAAAGATCCCTCCTGAAAAACAGATGTCCATACAGGGTACGGGTTTTCTAATACTTTTGGGACTTATGGCTGTATTTACGGTTCACGATATCTTGAGGCTGATGGGCAAGTGAGAAGAAAATCTCGTCCAATTCGAATTGGAACAGTTACAATTGGAAGTGAGTATCCTATCGTCGTCCAATCTATGACAAAAACAGATACGCGTGATGTATCTGCCACTGTGAATCAAATCCTTGAATTAGAGGATGCGGGTTGTGAAATCATTCGTGTCGCCGTGCCTGATATGGAGGCTGCAAAAAGTATTTCTGAGATCAAGAAAAGGATTCACATCCCACTCGTTGCAGATATCCATTTCGATCCAAGGCTTGCAGTGGAATCAATTTTACAAGGTGCGGATAAAATCAGATTAAATCCCTCTAATATAAGTGATCAAGAGTGGATAAGAAAGATTGCGCGCCTCGCAAAAGAGCGTGAGGTGCCAATTCGGGTTGGTGCAAACTTAGGTTCATTCCGCAATCGTCCCGTTAATGTAGTGGATGCATTAGTCAATACTGCTCTTGACGAGATTAGGATTTTGAACGGTGCGGATTTTGATAACATTGTCATTTCTATAAAAACTTCGGATGTTCTTACCACAATACGAGCAAATGAAAAGATTGCTTCTATGACTAATTATCCTATTCATCTTGGGGTGACGGAGGCTGGCCCGCTTGAAGAATCATTAATTAAAAGTAGTGCAGGAATAGGTTACTTGCTGATGAAAGGCATCGGAGATACGATCCGCTATTCTATTAGTGATGTACCCGTAAAAGAGGTAGAGGCAGGATTCGCCCTGCTGAAGAGTTTGCACTTGAGGGAGAGTGGCCTTATGATCGTTTCGTGTCCTACATGCGGTCGGTGCGAAATTGATTTATTTTCTTTAATTAAACGAGTAAAGGCTGATTTTGGAAGAGTTAAAGTCCCGGTGAAGGTTGCCATAATGGGGTGTGTAGTAAACGGTCCGGGTGAAGCACAGGATGCAGACATTGGGCTTGCGGGCGGTCGGAAAATGGGTGTTATTTTCAAGAAAGGAAAGATTATAAAGACTGTTAGCGAGAATAAACTTTACGAAGAGTTTAAAATTGAACTTCAAAAGATAATTGCGGAAAAGAAAAATACTGAAAATGCTGATTAACTTTAATTACCGTTTATATATTTTTTCTAATTTCTCTTGGCTCTTTTAATGTGAATGCAATTATAACACCAATTAGAACAAAAATAAATGTAATTTCAAATATAGTTCTATAAGAAACCACTTTTGCAAGTAGTCCGCCTATGAGGGAGTAAGTAAGTACTGGAAATGTAAGTGTGCCATTTAGACCTATGTAAGTGGGCCTTTCTTTAGGTATTGCCTGGTCCAGCATAAAGTTCTGGAAACCTACGCTCATACCAGAAAACATAAAGCCTATGAATAAGAAAGTTAGTGAAAACATGGCAAAGTTATTTTTACTTAAAAGTGCTATGACAGGAATAAATAATCCGGTAATTGCAGTAAGTAATACGACAAGTCTATTTCCTTTGTAATCTGATATGTACGCCCAGAGCAGATTTGATAGGACAAAACCGATCATTTGGATTGTAAGGAAAGTTCCTACTGCTGCATTTGAAAAGTGTAAAACATTTTTTGCATAAATGATGTAGAAAGGCAAAGAGAGTGAACTTGCACCTACAAATATTTGCATAATTAAGAAGTTTCTAAAGTTTCTATCCTGCTGCAAGATTTTGTAAGCTTTTTTGAGAAATACACTAAACGGTAAAGTCTTTTTGTGAACTTCCTCCTCTGGTTCTTTAACCATTGATAGAAAAATATAAGATGCGGTGACAAAAATAAATGATAGAAAAAATATCAACGCAAAGTTTTTAGGAAAGGGTATTCTACTTGTCTGAAGTATTTTTTTAACTATAATTCCGGCTATAATTGCCAGTATCCCTCCCAGAAGTCCTCTTAGTCCAAAAAACCTTCCTCTTAGTTCTGATGGAATTGCTTTACCAAAAATATCCGAGAACGGTATTGCTGCAACGCCGCCCATAAAAGTGAATAGACCGAGAAGTGAGATTAGGATCCATACCATCATGGTGGGATGCGTTTTTGCAAACAAAGCAGTGGATAGAGCAAGAAGTCCCCAGCTTAACGCACGCACCATAATTGCTTTTATTAGTAACGGTTTCTTAAATTTGCTTGCCTCGAGCTTGTTTGCTACGAAAAGCTGGGGAATTACACCTAAAATGCCTCTGCCTTTTCCCATGATCATGTAAGAGAAGCCTATAACGATACTGGATGGAGTAAGCATATTTAAAAATGCGGGAATTACGGTTGTCGTGCTGCTGAATGCAACGCCGCCGTTAAACAAAATTCCGTGCATTAAGCCCACAAAGAAGTTCCACTTCAGGTCTTTTTTGTTCATGGGATATTATACGAAAAATACAAACTAGTTCAACCTATTTTAATAGTCCTAATGCAATACTTACATGCATCTCAACACCTATAGGAAGAACATCTTCGTCAAAGTTAAAGTATGCAGAATGGTGTGGTTTATCTAACCCTTTTTCTTTATTCATGGAGCCAAGCCAGTAGAATGCACCTTTTGCTTTTTCTAAGAAGTATGCCATGTCCTCCCCTCCCATAGATACGGGAACTGTAACAACGCGTTTTTCTCCAACGACTTGTTTTGCAATTTTTATTACATATTGAGTTTCCTCTTTGCTGTTTACGAGAGGAGGATATCCGAAGTGGTATTCAAGTTGCGCTTTTCCTCTATAAGCTTCTGCAATGTGTTTTGCTATTCTTTTCATTCTTTCTGGTATAGACTTTGCTACATTCTTATCGAGTGTGCGCACTGTTCCTAAAAGTTCTGCAGTTTCTGGTATTACATTAAAGACATCGCCAGAATTTATTTTGCCTACAGTTACCACGATAGGTTGCACGGGATCTGTTTCTCTTGATACGATTTGTTGCAGTGCAAGTACTGTATGGGAAGCAATTATTACTGGATCTACTGATGTATGGGGATACGCACCGTGACCACCTTTGCCTGTAATGTTTATTTTAAAGCGATCTGCTTCTGCTGTTAGTACCCCTTCTTTAATACCTATTATTCCTGCTTCTATCATATTTCCAAGGTGGAGTCCAAATGCTTTATCAACATGAGGATTTTCCATCACTCCTTCCTCGATCATTTTTATTGCACCACCTGGATCCTTTTCTTCGGAAGGCTGGAATACGAACTTTACATTTCCTTTTATTTCTTCCCTATGGTGAGATAATACTTTTGCTGCAACGAGAAGCATAGCTGTGTGTCCGTCGTGTCCACAGGCGTGCATTACGCCTTTATTTACCGACCTGTAGGGAATGTCGTTTAATTCTTCTATAGGGAGTGCATCCATGTCAGCCCGCAAAAGAATTGTAGGTCCTTTGTTTTTTCCTCTTAATAAACCTACGACTCCGGTTTTTGCTACGCGGGTTTTTACTTCCAGGTTGAGTTCTTTTAAGTAATTTTCTACGATTTGAGAAGTTCTTTTTTCTTCAAATGCAAGCTCTGGATGCATGTGAAAGTCTCTTCTTAAACGGACTACTTCATCTTTTAGCTCTTTTACTTCATCTTTTATATTCATTAATAATCCACCTCCTGTCGTATTGTAATAGATTTTACGGTTTTAAAAATCACATATTGAATGTATAATTTAAAAAATGTAAGGAGGGAAATATGAAAAAGTTATTAACCTTTTTTCTAACGCTTGTATTATTATTTAGTTTTGTTTTTCCGATAAACAGTTATGCAGTAAATAATTTTACCGTAGTTGCTTTTGTTCCTTCTCCGCCTTCTGTAGATTCTTTTGCAAGCTATCTCTTAGATTTAAATCTTTCGGCCGACTTTAAAACAAATGATTTTATCTCTATAACATTTCCGTCAGATTTTGCTCTACCTTCGGTAATTCCTACAGATCTCGTTAAGATAAACGGCTCCAATGCTTCTAAGGTAGAAGTTAACGGCAGTGTAGTTAGAGTATATCCTGCTTCAACGATTCCAAGTGGTAGTGAAGTAATATTAAAAATAGACAGACGGGCTAAAATTAAGAACCCGTCAAATCCGGGAAATTATAACTTTACTATAGGAATCTCCAGCGAAACAGGCACTCAGACTGTTTCAGTAACGATTACTAAAGGTATTTCTCACCTTTCTGTTCTCGTTACTCCCGATAGAACTTCTACCAATGCGATGTATATAATTTCTTTTTATACATCGGAGAATGGAGGGCTAAGTGGGGTAAACGGAGACAATATTACGGTTATTTTCCCTCAGGGAACAATTTTTACCAAAACAAGCATACCAAATTCTGCTATCACTGTAAACGGATATGCTATATCTGGTTTAGTGCTTACGGAAAATGTTTTAAAAATTCTACTTCCACAGGGTCTTAACATTCCTAACAATGGGTTTGTGTCTATTCAAATTTCTGAAAGTGCAGGTATTAAAAACCCAGCACAGCCTGGAGATTATTTTTTGTCTGTCTTTACAGATAAAGATCCTGTCGTTACTAATACAATGATTACAATAAAGGGAACTGCCGTAAGTGATTTTTATGTATCTGTTGTTCCAAATACACAAAATGCCAATTCTGAAATCAGACTCCACTTCATAACTTCCGAAAATGGAAGTTTGAAAAAGGATAAAGATAAAATTCTAATCAAGTTTCCTGGAGGTTTCACACTTCCGCAGCATCCAGATTTTTCTTTTGTATCTATAAATAGTATCAAAGTAAAAGATGGTTCTATTTCAAAAAATGGCCTCATCTCACTCTTAGTTCCGCTTGACATTGCCTCGAATAGTTCTGTAAATGTGCTAATACAAAAGTCTTTTGGAATTAAGAATCCAAACCAGAAAGGTATCTACGAGTTTGTACTTTATACAACTAAAGATGTAATGCCAGTATCGTCAAATGTTCAGATTAATCCTTCTCACATATCTGCACCGCTTTTTACTCTTTCTGTTCCGCAGATTTCAGCAAGTTCGGACTATAAGGTAATATTTTTTACAGGGCCGGGAGGTTCATTAACACAAAATGTTGGCAAGATTTATATAGTTTTCCCGGAAGGATTTTCACTGCCTTCCACGATAAATCCTTCTAATATTTTTATAGATAAACAGCCTGTGCGGAAACCAATAACTGTTCAACAAAACAAAATTATTATACCAGTTCCGTTAAACATATCTGGAAATTCGGGTGTAGTAATAGAGCTTTCTAAAAAATGTGGTATTAGAAATCCTGCAATTAGTGGTGTATACACATTAACTGTATATACGAGTGCAGAGCAACTACCTGTTATTTCTACTGGCATTTATATTAATGATCTTCCTATTTCGAGCGCTGTCGTTACGCCAGAGAAACCTGATGGTAAAAATGGCTTTTATAAAACTCATCCTAAGATAACCCTTTCCGTTATCAGCCCGTATAGTGACACTAAAATTTATTATTACTTTGACAATAGTGAGAAGGTTTTGTATAACGGTACTCCTGTGGTTGTTCCTGATGGTATTCATAAGTTTTATTTTTATGCGAAAAACAAAAATGGAGAAATAGAAGAGAGGCTTCACGAAATAGACTTCAAGGTAGATACAGTTTCACCTTTTATAACAATTACTTCCCCAAAGAGTGATCAGGTAAATAGCAGTTATACGGTGTTGTCCGGAAGTACAGAAGCAGGTGCTACTATTACTATAAATGGTGATTATGTACCTGTTGATAAGAACGGTAATTTCTCTGTTGTTGTAAGTGGAAGTGGAAGCAAAACATTTAAGATAGTTGCTGTTGACCCTGCTGGTAATAGTGCTTCAAAAACGATAGTGTTGAATTTTAATACAACACCTCAAAATCCCCCCAATCTTGATGTTATATCCCCCCAGGATGGAACTACCGTTTATATGGCGAACCTTGTGGTAAGTGGAAAAACGGATCCAGGTGCAACTGTAACTGTTAACGGGAAGGGTGCAGATGTTGATTCTAATGGTTCATTTACTGTGAGTTTAACTTTACAACCAGGCCAGAATAAAATTACAGTTACTGCTGAGAAAAATGGTGCAAAGTCTGAAAAGGTAATTTATATAAAGTACATTAAAAGCATTGCAATGAAACTCCAGATCGGTAACAGTAATGCAATCGTTAACGGAGTCGTGGTGTCGCTTGATGCACCACCCGTCATAATTAACAACAGGACATTAGTGCCGCTGCGGTTTATAAGCGAATCTTTTGGTGCTAATGTAGAATGGGATCCTGTGCTCAGAATTGTAGAAGTTTCCTTTAATGGTACTACCATAAAACTTCAGATAGATAATAAATTGGCTTCTGTTAACGGCAAAAAGGTTATTTTGGATTCTCCTCCTCAGATTATAAATGGAAGAACTATGGTTCCTTTGAGATTTATTGTTGAATCCTTTAATGCCCATGTAGAATGGGATGAGGGCACTCAAACAATAACTATTACTTATCCTTAAAAAGTAATTAAACGCTGTTTTAAGTTTGGTTTAACAAATAAAATAAGGGGGTGTGAGTCACCCCCTTAAAAATAGGATTCTATAGTATTTTATCAAGGTCTATTTTGTAGTCCCTTATTTTATTAAATAACGACTTTCTTGATATGCCAAGTATTTTGGCTGCTTTAGTTTTATTTCCTCCGCATTTTTTAAGGGCTTTTATTATCATGTCTTTTTCTATTCTTGCAATCACTGTGGGTAGCGGTTCTATTTTTCCTGTTTCTTCGGAGCGCGTAGAACTATTACCGTTTAGAGTATTTGAGTTTTTATTGGTAGCCTCCTCTGTGTGTTGTTCGCTTTTATACTTGGTTAAAAGTTCCGGAGGCAAATGCTCTTTCATTATTAAAGGAACAGATGTAATAATAACTCCTCTTGCAATAGCATTTTCCAGTTCTCTTACATTTCCGGGCCAGTTGTAGTCCATAAATATCTTCATTACTTCTTCTGAAACTCCCTGAACGACTTTTCCATACTTTCTCGAATATTTTGAAATAAAGTATGCAACGAGTTCTGGAATGTCTTCCTTCCTTTCCCTGAGAGGCGGTATGGAAATTGTCACTACATTTAACCTGTAGTAAAGGTCTTCTCTAAATTTTCCTTCTGTTACGAGTTTTTCCAGGTTTCTGTTTGTAGCAGCAATAATCCTGGCGTTTGAAACGAGAGTTTCGTGTCCGCCTACGCGTTCAAAAGTTTTCTCTTGAAGCACTCTTAAGATTTTTGCCTGTAAAGGTAAGCTCATATCACCAATTTCGTCCAGGAATATCGTTCCGTCTTTTGCCTGTTCAAATTTGCCTATGTGTTTTGAAACTGCATCTGTAAAGGCACCTTTTTCGTGTCCAAATAATTCTGATTCAAGCAAATTTTCTGGTATTGCAGCGCAGTTAACTGCAATGAAAGGTTTATTTCTTCTATTACTGTGTAAGTAGATGGCTCGTGCCACGAGTTCTTTACCCGTACCACTTTCGCCTCTTATCAGGACTGTTGCGTCTGAATCTGCTACTCTGCCTATTGACTTGTAAACTTCCTGCATCTTTGGAGAATCGCCTATTATTTCATCTTGTTTATATTGCTTTCCAAAATTGGAGGATGTGAGACTTGACGATAATTCTTTAAGTTCTATTGCCTTCTTAATTTTTATTTTTATTTCGTCTATGTCAAATGGTTTTGTTAAATAGTCATATGCGCCTTTCTTCATTGCTTTTATCGCGATGTCAGAACTTCCGTATGCAGTAATAAATATTACGGGTAGGTCTGGTGCGATGTCGCGAATTTTTAAGAACGCTTCCATTCCGTCCATAACTGGCATGCGGACATCTAACAATACGCAATCAGGATATTTTTCATTTACTGCTTTTACTGCTTCAAGTCCGTTCTGTGCCTCTATTACATTGTAGTCTTCCTCTTCCAGAATTTCGTGTAATAAACTCCTTACATTTTCTTCGTCATCTGCTACGAGTATAGTATACTTTTTAAGTTTCATTTTTCACCTCTTATGTAGGCAAGTAAATCTCAAATGTCGTACCTTTACCTTTTTCACTCTGGACATCTATTCTTCCACCGTGTTCTTTCACGATTCTATAGACTATTGCAAGGCCAAGGCCTGTGCCTTCTGCTTTCGTCGTGTAAAATGGAACGAATATGTGTTCTAATTGATTTTTATCCATTCCTTTTCCTGTATCTGAAAGTACTATTTTTGTATATTCCCCTTCCTTTTTGCACCGTATTTTGATGTCGCCGTCTTTTTCAATTGCTTGTATACTATTTATAAGTAAGTTTAAGAAGAGTTCTTCGCACTTCTTTTCGTCTGCGTAGAGTTCAATATCGTCACACTTTACATCGAAGTTAATATTTTTGTTTGTTGCAAATTGTTTTGCCAATCCTACTACGATACCGAAAAATTTGTTTATGTTGAATTTAGTTTTATTTAGCGGGGTTGGTTTTCCGTAATTTAATAAGTCTTTTACGATTCTGCTGAGCCTATCTGTTTCTCTGAGAATTGGCTTTATGTACTTTTCTTCTGGTTTACCACTAAGCTTTTTTTCCAGTATTTGTGCAAATCCTTTGATTGAGGTAAGTGGATTCCTTACCTCGTGAACTACTCCAGCCGTAAATAATCCAAGTGTTCTTAGCGCCTCGTTTCGCTGAGATTCTTCTATGTTCTTTTTCAGGCTTTCTGCCATTGCATTTATAGATATTGCGATGTCTCCAATTTCTCCTGAAAAACGGGGCAATCTGTAATCAAGGTCTTTTTCCAGTACCTTTAGTCCCTTCTTGATCTTAACTATTTTGAAAGTGAATATTGAAGTAACTATTAATACAAATAAGGCAGCAAGTAATGCGGAATATACGGTAACTCGGTTAGACTCTTCTCTTATTTCGTTCACAGGCCTCATGATTATTGGGTACGGTTCGTCGACGAACACATACCCTTTTTGCATTTTTTTTGTATATATAGGCTTTATTATGGTGAGTTTTTTGCTGAGTTTATACCTGGGATTACTAAGATATACTACCTTATTGTCGATAGGTGGTATGTAATACCCCATTTCCAATTCTGGGAAACTTTTTTTAAGATTTTTGAAGTATTTGTCAAAGGCAGGTTTCAGAAACTTTTGTAAGTAAAACTTTTGCTTATCCAGTGTAAGGTGTCCAAAATCCCACTGAAGTGCATTTCCCTCGTATAACTTTTGATACTTGTCAACGAGCTGGTCTGCTACTACCTCTATGCGTTTTGTTTCTACGGAAAAAATTTCGTTTCTTACGCTATTAATTACTACAGAGGTAACAAATACCATCGTTAAAACGACGAATAATACGAGCACCGTAGTAAGCTGAAACCTTATTGACTGGAAAAAGCGCTTCATCTATACGGATACTTCCTCCGCAAGTTTGTATAATGATTTATCGATTGTTTTCTGCTTCGTTACGGCATCTTTTAAGGGGATCAGCGTGATTTTATTATCTTTTATTCCGACGAGCTTCCCTTTTTCTCCGGATAGTAGTGCGTCTACTGCATGTTGGCCAAATTCTGAGGCGATAATCCTGTCAAATCTCGTAGGGGCTCCTCCTCTCTGTATGTAACCAAGCACCGAAACCCTTGTTTCTACATTGGGCATATATTCTTTAATTTTTTTCTCTAAGTCTCTCGCGTGAATTGCGCCTTCTGCACATACGATAAGGTGATGCATTTTCCTTTTTTTAAATGCTTCTCTCATGTTATCCGTTATTTTTTTAATGTCGAACTTAACTTCGGGGACGAGAATGAAGTCTGCACCTCCTGCAAGTCCTGCATCGAGTGCAATAAATCCTGCTTCGCGTCCCATGACTTCTACAATAAATGTGCGTCCGTGTGAAACTGCAGCGTCTCTTATTTTGTCAATTGCATTAATTGCCGTATTTACTGCTGTGTCGAATCCAATTGTATAGTCTGTTCCCCAGAGGTCATTGTCTATCGTGGAAGCAATTCCTATAGTCGGAAAACCTTTTTCAAATAATGCAAGGTTTCCACTTTGAGATCCGTTCCCACCGATTACTATAAGGCCTTCAATTTCTTCTTCTTTCATGTTCTTAATTGCCTTTTCTTGATTTTCCGTTAACTTAAAGTCTGGCACTCTGCTTGTTCTGAGAATTGTACCTCCTCTTTCCAAAATACCACTTACATCTCTTGGAAGTAATGGGTGGAAGTCTTTCGTGAGAAGCCCTCTGTATCCGTAATAAACGCCAATAATTTCTACTCCCCTTACATATCCAACTCTTACTACACTTCTGATTGCTGCGTTCATTCCGGAGGCATCGCCTCCGGAAGTAAGTACGGCTATCCTTTTCATTTTAAAAACACCTCTAATAAGTCAATCCATTCTTTAGTAACGAGTTTTAGTTTTCCTGTGGCATCCTTAAGAGGTACGGAAACAATTTCATTTCCTTTTAGTGCGGCCATTTTTCCAAAATCTCCATCGTGAATCATGTCTACGGCTTTCACGCCTACTCTTGAGCCAAGCATTCTGTCAAATACGGTTGGCGAACCTCCCCTTTGCATGTGTCCGATCACGGCAGAGCGGGTCGGTATTCCTGTTTTCTTTTTTATAAGGTTTGCTACATAGTCTGCTACTCCTCTCTTTTGTAGCAACTTGTGGCCGAACTGATCTACTTCGCTTTCTGCATCAATGGGAAGTTCAGTGCCTTCGGAGACTACGACCAGTGCATATCCTTTTCTGTCAAAGTCTTTTTCAAGATGCTTGCACATTCTTTCAAAGTCTGGTTTTACTTCTGGTATTAAAACCCAGTCTGCACCTCCTGCGATACCCGTATAAAGTGCTACCCATCCTGCTTCTCTTCCCATAACCTCGAGTACAATTATTCTTTTGTGGGAACGGGCCGTGTCTCTTAGCCTATTTAATGCATCTACCGCTACATTTACCGATGTGTCAAATCCAAATGTGAAGTCAGTACCTGAAAGGTCGTTGTCCATCGTCTTTGGCACACCTACTACTTTTACACCCTTCTCGTAAAGTTTAGAAGCCACTCCAAGTGTGTCGTCTCCACCGATTGCGACGAGTGCGTCAAGTCCCAATTCTTTCATATTTTCTATAGCTCTTTCGGCACCGCCCTCTATGGAAAAGGGGTTCGTTCTGGATGTGAAAAGTATCGTTCCCCCGAAATTGATAATTTCATCTACTTCATTTAAAGAGAGCGGCCTGGTGATTTTTTCTAGAAGACCTTTCCATCCCTGTTCAATACCTATTACTTCGTCACCAAAATCCATTGCCCTAAATACTATGCCTCTGATAGCAGGGTTTAATCCGGGGCAGTCTCCGCCCCCAGTAAGCACACCTATTTTCATCTTTAACCTCCTAATAGTTTTATTATTTTTTTAATACCAAAATTGGACGCTTCTTCTCTTATTTTTTCTCTACTGCCTTGAAAGTGTTTTTCTTCAACTTCTTTCATATCGTTAACAATAATGCCTATAAATACTGTGCCAACATCTTTATTTTCCTGCTTTTCTGGTCCAGCAACTCCAGTAAAACTTATTGCAATATCCGAATTAAAAAGCAATTTTACATTTTCAACCATAGCGAGTGCCGTTTCTTTACTTACCGCACCAAATTTATTTATTATGCCGTGTGGCACTTTTAGGATGTGCTCTTTTGCAAAGTAACTGTAAGCAATTATTCCGCCTAAAAAGTACTTTGAACTTCCGGGGACATCTGTTATTAGTTTACAAAACAATCCCCCGGTAAGTGACTCTGCAGCAGCAACTGTTAACTTCTTTTCTATTAGTATTTTACCTAATTTTTCTTCGTTTTTCATTTTACTTGAAACCTTCTGTGAAAATTTTACACATTTTTTTATTAAATGCAACATTTAATTTCTCGTTGCCGTTTCTTAAATTATTGCTGATGTGATACAATTTAAAAAACAAATACATTAAGGGGGGATTATGCAAGAAGAAAAAGTTTTAGGTGTTATACCTAACGCGAGTTTGAGTACGGGTTTTTTGCGATCAAAACTTTATACACTAGTCGTTACCAACAGGCGTATTATTGCAGCAAGGGTAACAAAGGATCTTATAAAGAAAGAAAAGTTAAAGAGAAAAGCTGAGGCGTCAAAGGAAGGTCACGGAAAATTTAGGCAAATGTTTAGAAGTTTTATGGCAAATTTTACTTTTTCAGATAGATATTTAGATATGTCACCAGAGGAAATTTTATCTGAAACACCGGAGAATTTCTTCGTTGCTCCAGAAAATGTAATTGAAACAAAACTCACCGAAGGTATCGTTACTGAAGACGAAGACGGCAATACGAGCCAGTACCCTCACTCTCTATACATCAAAACGAATAAAAGCAAGTACAAGTTCTCGTTTAACGGTAACTTTGCAGAAATTAAAAATTTGTTAAATCGTATTGAGGCGTAGCTTTTAGGAAGATAATTGAGTGCAAGAGCTAACAGACTTAACGATCGTATATTCTAAAAGAAAAACAGTTTCTATCCAAGTGACAGAAAAAGGTAATCTTATTGTAAGAGCTCCGTTTTTTATGAATTACGGCGAAATTTGGCATATCGTTTTGAAACACGAGAAGTGGATTAAAGACAAGATTAATCATGTAAAAATGCTTCAGCAGGTTAGCGAAAAGAAGTTTATTAAAGGTGAGCGATTTTGGTATCTGGGTGGCACTCATAAGTTAAATATCGCGCACAAGCAAAAAGAAGAACTAGCTTTTAAGAATGGCGAATTCTATCTGCTGAGTGATGCAAGGAATCGAGCAAAAAGTGTTTTTATTAATTGGTATAAAGAAAAAACACTAAAAATAGTTCAGGAAAGATCTAATTTTTACGCAGCTCAGTGTGGTGCATCTTTTAAAAGTATAAAAGTTACATCTGCAGAAAAGAGGTGGGGTTCTTGTTCTGGAACTAATAATATTAACTTCTCCTACAGAGTAGCAATGACACCTGTTTTTGTGATTGATTACATTGTTGTCCACGAACTTTGCCATACCCTGGAACATAACCATTCTCAAAGCTTCTGGAATTGCGTAATTGGTGTTGTACCATACTATAAGAACGCAAAGGAATGGCTTAAGTTAAATGAGTTTATGCTGCATATATAATTGTAGTTTTTATTTTTAATTGATTGTGTATAATTTGAAAAAATGCAGAATATAAAGGAGTGTGATTATGCGATTAACTAAGACTTTTGTTCCTACACTTAGAGAAGCCCCGCAGGATGCGGAAATTATAAGCCATAAACTCTTATTAAAAGCAGGAATGATTAGAAAAGTAGCTTCAGGCATCTATTCCTTTTTACCTCTTGGGCTTCGTTCCCTGGAGAAAGTTAAGAAAATTATTAGAGAAGAAATGGACAAAACTGGCGCCCTGGAAGTTCTGTTCCCTGCTATTTTACCAAAAGAAATCTGGGAAGAGACTGGGCGTTGGAACATATATGGTAACGAAATGTTTAAATTGAAGGATAGGAAAGGAAGGGAATTTTGCCTGGGTCCAACCCACGAAGAGGCTGTGGTGGACCTTGCAAGAGGTGAACTTCGCTCATATAAGGAACTTCCAAAAACATTTTATCAGATCCAAACAAAATATAGAGACGAATTACGTCCCCGTTTTGGACTTATGCGCGCAAGGGAATTTATAATGAAGGACGCATACTCTTTCGATGCTTCTATGAGAGGTTTAGACAAAAGCTACGAGAAAATGTTTAATGCATATAAGCGCATTTTTAAGCGTTGCGGTCTTACCACTATTCCTATTGAAGCGGATTCTGGAGCAATCGGTGGAAAAGTTTCGCACGAGTTTGTGGTGATTTCTGAAAAGGCAGGGGAGAGTGAATTCGTGTATTGTCCAAAATGCGGATATGCGGCGAATATTGAAGCTGCAAAGTCTGCAAAAGAAGGTGAAGTAGAAAAGGAAGAATTCAAGGCTATTAATAAGGTTTCTACGCCTGATGCAAAGACGATAAACGAGGTTTCAGAGTTTTTAAATATTCCAAAAGAGAAATTAGTTAAATCTTTATTGTATAAAATTGACGGAGAATTTGTGCTTGCGCTCGTAAAAGGCGATGACGAGTTAAACGAAGTTAAGTTGAAGAATCTTTTAAACGGCAAGTTTATTTTTCCTGCAACTGCTGAGGAAGTTAAGTCTGTTATGGGTGCTTCTGTCGGATCTGTAGGACCTGTAGGCGTAAAAAATGTAAAGATTATTGCTGACTATAGGATTAAAAATATGTTCAATTTTGTGACAGGAGCCAATGAAGACGGCTACCACTTCGTTAATGTAAATTTAAATAGAGACTTTTCTGTTGATGCGTTTGGAGATATCCGGACGGTAAAGGCTGGAGACTCCTGTCCAAAGTGTGGTGCGAGACTTGAGGTTTATGAAGGCATAGAAGTTGGACAGACTTTTAAGTTAGGAACAAAGTATTCTGAAAAGATGAATGCGAAGTTCCTTGATAAAGACGGTAAAGAAAAGTATTTTATAATGGGTTGTTACGGTATAGGAGTTGGGAGAACTCTTGCAGCTATTATAGAAGAACATAACGACAAGTATGGTATTAAGTGGCCTATAAGCGTTGCTCCATTTGAGGTAGAAGTCGTTCCATTGAATATGTCTGATAAAACAATCGTAGAAGTGTCGGAAAAAATTTATAACGACCTTACGAGCTCAGGAATAGAAGTGCTGATAGACGATAGAAACGATGTAAGTGCGGGTGTAAAGTTTAATGATGCTGACCTTATAGGTATTCCTGTCCAGATTATCGTAGGTAGGGCTTTGAAAAGAGAAGGTAAGTTAGAAATTAAAAATAGAGATAGTGGAGAGAAAGTGCTTATTGAGCCTGAAAGTGCTCTAAAATATGTGAAAGATATAATAGAGGCAAAGTATAATGCTCTTAATGAGTAATATTCTTTTCTCTTTGTTTAATTTTATTCTTGGGGCAGTTGTTGGAAGCTTTCTTAATGTTGTGATTTACAGAGTCCCGCGGAATGAGTCGATCATAAAACCTCCTTCTCATTGCCCGGTGTGCGGCCATACACTACAGTGGTACGACATGATTCCTATCGTAAGCTATATTTTGTTAAAGGGAAAGTGCAGATATTGTGGGGCAAAAGTTTCTATTAAGTATCCCTTAATAGAAGCGCTTACTGGTTTTGCTTTCGTAGGTGTAGGGCTTCGGTTTGGATGGTCACTTCAATTTTTTGAATACATTACATTTTCTGCTTTACTTATAGCCATTGGATTTATAGATTTATTTGACGGAGTTGTGCCTGATGTTATTGTTATTCCGGGTGCTATTGTAGGATTAGTTTTTTCGGCATTACAGGGAAAAGCAGCCCTGTTCAGTTCTATATTTGGTTTGCTGTTTCTTTTTGGTGTTTTTGCGCTCATTATTGTCGTTACTCGTGGTGGGATGGGCCAGGGAGATGCCACATTTGGTGCAATGATTGGAAGTTTTGTAGGATTTAAATTTTCTGTAGTCGTGCTCGTTTTGTCTTTTATTCTTGGCGCAATAATAGGCGTGATCCTTATGTCTACTTCACGCAAAAGTGGAAAAGATGCAATACCGTTTGGCCCTTATCTTGCGATTGCAGCGTATATTGTGGCACTTTACGGGTATAAGATTTTGTTGTGGTATACGAGAATATTTGCATTTTAGGGTTACTATGGTATACTTTAAAAACGGTAAGGAGGAACTATTGTGTGTGCACTTTTTGGCAGTAGCAAAAAGACTCCAGTAATAGGCATTGATTTAGGTTCTGGCTTTATAAAAATGGCCCAGTTCAAAAACAGTCCTAAAGGCCTGGAGTTGCTAAACTTTGGCCTACTTCCTATAGGTGAAGGACTAATTCAGGAGGGTAAAATTCTTCGCCAGAAGGAAGTTGCAGATGGTGTTAAAGAACTTTTAAAATTTCATAATTTTTTAGGTAACCGAGTTGTAGCGGCAGTTTCAGGACAGCTCGTTCTGGTCAAAGAACTTTTAATGGAAGATCTTCCGGAAAACGAAATGGAAGAAGCAATAAAATGGGAGATGGAAAAATTCCTGCCTTTTCCTATCGATCAAGCAATTTTCGACTTTCAAATTTTAAAGAAAATAGTCGTTGAAGAAGATAATACTGAAAAGTTAGATGTTCTTGCCGTTGCAGCACCACTCGATGCTGTACAATCTATAGTGAATGTTTTAAAGAGTGCGGAATTAGAGCCTGTTGCAATTGAAGTAGAAGCTTTTTCAGAGTTGCGTCTGCTTCGTTTTATTCCTAACTTTAACTTGGAGGAGAATGACATTTTGTTGGTCGTAGTAAATGCTGGTCATACCTATACTTCTCTAAATATGATTGATAAAGGGTTTGTGAGGTTCTCAAGAACACTCCCTATGGGTGGTAAAAAAATTACCGAAGCAATCTCCCAATTTACTGGGAAAGACTTTGACTCAGCGGAAGAATATAAAAAGAACGAACTTAGTCTATTGAATGAAAATGACCCTATTGTTCAGGTAGTAGAACCCCTTGCAAACTCACTTGCTATTGAAATACAGCGTTCCGTAAATTATTATTTTAAAAAATTTAACGACGGTAAAGTTATGAAGACAATTTTATTGCTCGAAGGCGGGACTGCAAACTTAAAAGGATTGAAAGAGTACCTCGAAGAGAAAACTTCGCTTCCTACGGGTATCAACCGCCTATTTACTGACATTGCTCATTACGATCCTAATTTATTTACGAAGGAGTATCTGGAGGAAATGGCACCTATTTTCTCTGTTGCTACCGGGCTTGCTTTAAGAGAGCATCCTGAAAGTTCTATTGAAAAAGTGCGTAAGTCGAAGACTATAAAGAAGCCCAAAAAAGAAAGTAAGAATATATTTAGGTATAAAAAGGGGTAAGTATGGAAATTATCGACATTAATTTATTGCCAGGAAGGAAAAGAAAAAAACACTTAAGAAAAGAGGACAAGCAAATTATTTTTATTGGATTTTCCATTTTCTTTCTGCTTATGGCTATGTATGGCGGGGTATGGTACATAAAGAAGCAAAAAACGGATCTTTTGAACAGACTGAATAATCAGATCGCCGCCCTTAAAAGCGTTCAGGACTTACTCAACAAAAGAAGCGCTCTGGACTCAAAACTTCTGTACTACGAAACGAACATTAAAAATTACACACTAAAGCAAACTGATTGGAACGAATTAATTAAACAGTTAGCAGTTTCGTTGCCAAAAGAAACCACTCTTTCATCTATCTCTGCTGATAAGAAAACCATGACTATTACATTAGAAGGTAAGACAAAAAATGTCCAAACTCTTGCCTGGACAGTTTATGGGCTGCAAAACAACAAGAACTTTTCTAATGTTACTGTTACTAATTATTCGGTCCCTTATGCTAAAAAAGCTGTGAATAATAAAGGTCCTCAATATACTACTTTTACTATTACTCTTAAGTGGAAAGGGATGAAGAAATGAACGATCTTAGCATGAGTAATCCGAAAACAAAAATTACCGTTTGGAGTCTCGTATTTGTTCTTATTGCTGGAGCATTTTAC
Organism: Caldisericaceae bacterium; assembly: GCA_027023025.1. GTDB lineage: Bacteria > Caldisericota > Caldisericia > Caldisericales > Caldisericaceae > S143-107. The sequence goes on from JALVXB010000023.1 coordinate 33,689, forward strand.
TGGTACTTAATAAAACCACAGTTTAATGCAGTAAAAGAGCTTGAAAGCCAGATTCAGAAACAACAACAAAAACTTGCAACTTTGCAACTTGCCCTTCAAAGGGAAAAAGTTCTTTTAGCTGAGAATGAACAGATGGAAAATAGAATTAAGCAACTCGAAAAAATTTTACCACCAGAACGGAATGAATTTTTGTTTAGCGAAGAGTTCCAAGCAGTTGCTAAACTGTGTGGAGTTACAATTAATGATCTGCAGTTTAGTTCGAGAAGGCTTAAGGGAGCGCCTGCAAATACAGTTCCTTTCACTATACAAATCTCTTCCAGCAAAATTGATAATATTTACTACTTTTTTACGCATTTAGCGGAGTTTCCTCAAATAGTTAATGTGAGTAAACTTTCCATATCAAAAGGAGGGAATGCAGGTGGTGGTTTTTCACCTGTTTTGAACAAGTCGAAAAATTATAGTGTGAATGTGAGCGGTATAATTTATCTTTCACAGAGAAAGTAAGGAGATGATATGATGCCAGAAAATAATAAGAAAAATTTACAAAAAAAGAAAACTAAAAAACTGCGTAAAATTAAAGTTTCAAAGTTTACAATAGTTACACTTGTCATGGTAATTTTGCTGTTTGCAATATGGCAGTTACTCTTTGTTCCTTACATGGTAGGGCAAATTACCGTTCCTCCAGTAGGCCAAATTCCTCAAATAAAGAGGGGCGATGTAAAGTTTGTTGACGAACAACTTACAAAAAGAACTCTTAAAAATGTTCCGTCTCTGGTTCCACCGCCGAGTGAGATCGGCAAGAAAAATCCTTTTGAGTAGGGAATAATTACCCACTATGGATAAAATTAGAAGATTTTTAAAAGAGATAAGTTCAAATAACGTAGATGCTTTTCTGGTTACTGCTGTTCCTAATATCCGCTATCTTACGGACTTTACTGGAGAGGATGCTTTTCTTATTGCTGCAAGTGAAAAGTTACTTCTCATTGTTGACTCTCGTTTCACAACTCAAGCAAAAAGTGAAGTACATAAAGATGTTGAAGTCCTTGAGTACAGCGGAAGTATCGTTGAGTTTATAAAAAATATCTTACTTAAGTATCGTATCCACTGGCTTGGCATAGAAAGGAATAGGTTAAATCTCGACTTATATTTATCTTTAAAAGAAATTTCATTTATTAATTTAGTGCCTCTAACTAATGTAATTGAACTTCTACGAATTATTAAAGACGAAGAAGAAGCTGACACTATAAGAAAAGCATGTGAAATTTCTTCTAAGTCCTTCCTTGAAACACTACCGTTTATTAAAGAGGGCGTGACGGAGAAGGATATTGCTGCAGAGCTAGAGTATCGTTTTAAAAAGAACGGTGCAGACAAACCATCCTTTAACACTATTGTTGCTGCAGGGGAGAGAGGTGCACTCCCCCATGGGACACCGAGTGAAAGAAAAATTAAAGCGCACGAATTAATCGTAATGGACTTTGGAGTATTTTATAATGGTTATGCTTCTGATACGACTCGGACTGTTTGCGTTGGCGAGCCGGATGAGGAAAGTTTAAAGATTTATAACATAGTTGAAGAAGCCCAAAAAGTTGGTAGAGAAGCAGTAAAAGAAGGTATATATTGTAGAGAATTGGATAGTAGGGTTAGAAATTTTATAAAAGAAAATGGCTACGGCAAGTACTTTATACATGGGCTTGGGCATGGAGTAGGACTTGAAATCCACGAACTTCCATTCGTTAACAGTAGATCTCCGTTCGAACTTATAGAAAATATGGTTATTACTGTAGAGCCCGGCGTATATCTTCCCAATAAGTTTGGTGTCCGGATAGAAGACACTATTCTCGTTAAAAAAGATAAGGGTGAGATTTTAACAAATTTGCCTCACGATTTAATTAAATTGTGAAGGATACCTTAATAACTAATAAGAGAATAAGGACACCTGTAACATCTCCTATACTCGTTATAAGTGGTATTACGATGTTGCTGGGGTCTAAGTTTAATTTAAACGAAACGAATGCAATATAAATTGAAATAATACTCGTAAAAAGTGACAACAAAAACAAAGAGATCGTAGATATCATAAATATTTTTGTAAATGATACAATAGGCGTTTTAGTTATTATTGCAGCAAACAGTGTAATAATTGCTATTGCGGGTCCAACGATAATTCCCATGATTATTCCGGATAGGAAGTTTTTTGAGACTTCATTATTCCACACAAGCGGTCTTGCAGTACCTAAGTATAGAGCAGTTGAAATCCTTGAACCGATGATACCTCCTATTGCACCTCCCTGGGCAATCACTTGAGGCACAATTGAGAGTAGTATGGGGAATAGTTTAAAGGTTGATTCTGCATTTTGCAAGAACATTCCAGATGTAATTCCTATTGAAATGCATATAAGGAGTACTGGTGTGCTTTGAATTACTATGTATAAATAATGGTATCGCTGTGGGAATTTAGCATATTTCCTTTTTGCACCTATCAGAAATGTTATTGCAGCAAATAATGAAAATAGAGATATTAAACTGCGCAATTTGACTGCTATCATAGCACTGAGGTATATTGCCGTTATAGTAACGATGTCGCCTACTACTGGAAGCGCAGGCGCAACTATGTTATCAGGATCTATGTGGTGCCTAAAAGAATAAAACACCATTAAAAATACGAGCGGAATAAGAATTACTGAAGAAATAATACCTGCAGATTCTGATATAAAAGATAGAATAATGGGACTGTCACTTTTTATCTTAAAGAGCAGTGCAAATATTGGAGAAATAATTCCGATAATTAGTGCTATGCCTGCGGTTAGAGAAAATGATGCGTAAATGTTGGATTTTATTACAGGGTTAATTTCTATTTTAGGTTTTACTATGCCAAGGTGTAATAATGTGCTTAATCTTTCCCCGAATGCAGCACCTACATTTCCACGCAAGTCTGTTAGAGCGGGTATTATGAGTAATATACCAGCTATGTCTACGAGTTTTGCTTTCATACTTACGAGAATACTTCCCGTTATACTTTCGCCTATTATCGAAATAAACAGGATGGTGAGTGACTGTTTAAGAATTGTCAGTATCGTATCGTTACTGTGAAAATGCTTCTTTGACTTCTTCTTCTTTCTCTTCACTCGTTTTGATTAAAACTACATCTTCTGGGCCAAGTGTCCGTCGTTCTGCCTCTCTGCCAAGAATGTATTCGTCCGACTTCCTTATAAAGAGTATCTGGAAAGGTGGTGTTTCTTCCCCGAATGTACTTATTATTTTATGAAGATTCGACCCTATAATTTTGCTGTTTTTGTTTATAGTCAACTTTATAATTAACTCATTATTCCTGTATATGTCCCTTAAAAGAGGATGTGCACCCCCTCCGCGTAGTACAATTTCTACGAGGTCGTCAACTCCGTCGCTTATTTCTTTAGATGCGACACCTACCTGTAAAAGTGACGCTAATTGTGTAACTTCTTTTGCTGAATTTCTTGAACTTCTTACTGCATATATCGTTGCTATACGCATTTCGTAGCTTAGTGTACGTATTTTGTTTTTGATGTTTTGTGCTTCCAGTGCAAGTTCTGGATCGTTTTGAAGTATTGCTGCATATCCAATGGTTACGACGAGTTCCGAAAATGATTTTAGTTCAGTTAAAACTTCTTTTATACTTTTCATTCGTATCGTTACCTTTTTATATCTATGTTCCACTGAGAAATTCTCTTGAGCATGTCGTAGTCGGTCATGTCAATTTTCATTGGTGTGATAGATATATATCCTTTATGCACGACACCGTTGTCCGTTTCGTCATTTTCACTATCTACGGGCTTCCCTCCGATCCAGTAGTATACCTTTCCGAATGGGTCCTTCCCGATCATTACTCTATCGACATATCTTCTCTTTCCCTGTCTTACAAACCTTACTCCTTTTATTGCTTTCCATTGTAAGTTTGGTACATTGACATTGAAGTAGATTTCACCCTTTATTTTTTCTTCAACTATCTTTTTTACGAATATTTTTGCAAATAGCGCGGCACTTTCGTAGTGTGGATTTTCGAACGCATCAATAGAGAAAGCGATAGAGGTTATACCGTTAAGTGCTCCTTCCCGTGCACCCGCCACCGTTCCTGAATATATTACATCATCCCCTAAATTTGGCCCCTGGTTTATTCCAGATAAAACTAAATCTATTTTTCCTTTTACGAGTACATCTACTGCAAGTAGAACACAATCTGCTGGCGTACCTGAAACTCTATAGGCTTTTTTCTCTCCAACATTTAATGGAAATTCGTCTGCCCTCAGAGGTTTATGAAGAGTCGTTGAATGGCTGCCAGCACTTTGTTGTTCCCACGGTGCAACTACATACACATCTGCAGCATCCGATAAAGCTGCCGTCAAAGCTTTTATGCCTTTTGCTTCAATTCCGTCGTCATTTGTTATTACTATTCTCATTAGATCACCTCTTTTTAATACACTTTTTTAATGATATACTTAATTAACATTTTTTCAAGGAGGGCACATGAATCTGATTCGCCCTACATGGGTAGAAATAAATTTGGGCAATGTTATCTATAACTTTTTAAAGATCAAAGAAACAGTGGGGAATAAAAAAGTTATAGGTGTAGTAAAGGCAGATGCTTATGGCCACGGAGCCGTAGAGGTTTCTAAAATTCTTGAACATTACGGTGCTTATGCACTTGCAACGGCTTCCCTTGAAGAAGCGCTTAACTTGCGTGAGGCAGGGATTTCCCTTCCAATACTCGTCCTTGGATATGTAGATCCTTCTGCACTGGAAGTTGCTTCAAGTCAGAATATTGCAGTAACACTATTTGATAAGAATTTTATTAGAAGATTAAAAATTTACGATAGTAAGGCAAAATCTGTGTTAAATGTCCACATAAATGTGGACACAGGAATGGGCAGGATAGGTATTTCTCCTGAAGAACTTCTTTTTGTGGCTAAATCTATTGAGAATTTAAATAATGTTCACTTTCAAGGTTTGTATACGCACTTTGCAACTGCTGATAGTGACCTTCAATTTGCAGAAGAACAATTGGGCATATTCGATGAGCTAATAAAAAATTTACACCTCCATAAAATTAATCCTGATCTTATACATTGTGCAAATAGCGCTGCGATATTAGCACTTGGAAAGAAAAGCCATTTTAATTCGGTGCGCCCCGGGATAATTTTATATGGACTCCCTCCATCTCCTATTTTGAAGAGTTTTACTTTGAAACCTGTTTTGTCGTTTAAAACGCGCATAATATACGTTAAGAAAATTAGTCCTGGAAGGAGTATAAGCTATGGAAGAACTTTTGTTGCTGAAAAGGAGATGCTCGTTGCAACGATTCCCGTTGGATATGCCGACGGGCTGCCGAGAAAATTGTCCAATATAGGAGAAGTACTCGTTAAAGGAAGGAGGGCAAAAATAGTTGGGAATGTAACAATGGACCAAACTATAATTGATGTAACTGGTTTTCCAAACATTCATCCAGGTAATGAGGTCGTTCTGATTGGCAAGCAGGGCAATGAAGAAATTACTGCTACAGAGGTAGCCGACAAAGTCGATACAATAAACTACGAAATTGTTTCGAGGATAGGAAAACGCGTTAAAAGAATATTTATCAAAGGAGGACAAAGTGGAACAAAAGTTTAAGCTGGGCAAAACATTTGTATTGGGTTTCGGTTTTTTAGGAGTTTCAATAATCTGGGCATTGTACAACGCGTATGTGCCAATATTTTTGAAAAGCGGATTTCATCTCTCTTCTTTCGTAATAGGCTTGATAATGACGATTGATAATGTGTTTGCAATTCTTTTATTGCCTTATCTTGGTGCAATGAGTGATAGAACTCGCACGAGATTGGGTAGGCGTAGGCCTTACATTTTGGGAGGTGCGCCCTTTGCGGCACTTTTCTTTATACTTATACCTTATGCAACGCTTACAAAAAG
>JALVXB010000024.1 GCA_027023025.1 Caldisericaceae bacterium
GGAACTACTACATCCCCATTAACATCCTCATACTCGTTACCCTGATCTCCCTTCTCTTAGGCTTCCTCTTCTCGTACCTCCCTGCCCTCTTTGCATCAAAAACAAACCCCGTTGAGGCAATAAAGAGCGAGTGAAGATGAAATTATTAAAAATAAGAAAATTGTTAACAAAATTTTTATTGGTAGTACAATGTAAACAGATTGCGAAGGAGGTAGCTTATGATTGAACTGAAAGATGTGTGGAAGATCTACGAAAAAAGAGGAGTGGAAGTCCAGGCTTTGAGAGGGATAAACCTCAACATAGCAGAAAAAGAATACATTTCCATTATGGCTCCCTCAGGTGCAGGAAAAACGACGCTGCTTAATGTGATAGGTTCCCTCGACTTTCCCACAAAAGGTAAAGTGCTCTTTGACGGAAAAGACATCACGAAGATGAACGACTTTGAAATATCTAAGTTCAGGAGAACTCATGTGGGGTTTGTGTTCCAGGCGTACAACCTCATATCAGACCTTACCGCCTGGGAGAATGTTGCACTTCCTATGTATTACAATGGAGTAAAGGACAAAGCCCAGAGGAAGCAGAGGGCAATGGAACTGCTAAAAAGGGTAGGCCTTGAAAAACGCGCTGAGCACTACCCTTCAGAGCTCTCAGGAGGAGAGGAGCAGAGGGTTGCAATAGCAAGAGCGCTGGTAAACCACCCCAGGCTGATACTTGCAGACGAACCCACGGGCAACCTCGACTCTAAAAGCTCAGAAGAGATAATGAAACTCTTTGAAGAGATATACGAAAAGGAAAGCATTACGCTCGTAGTCGTAACGCACGAAAGACACATAGCAGAACGAGCGGAAAAGATTATACACATGCTGGACGGGCAGATAACAAGCGTAGAAGTATTGAAAGAAACTCAAAGCGTATAAAAATTCGAAAGGAGGTATGGCAATATGAAAAAACTCTTTGTACTGTTTCTCGTTCTTACGATGGGGGTGCTGATCTTTGCAGGCTGCAGCGGCAGCAGCAAAACAAGCGGAGGAAGTCCTCAAAACGCCTCTCAGAAGGTCGTAAAAGGCAGCGTAAACGAAACTGTTACCCTTCCAGATGATACGGCAATTACCGTAAAGAGAGTGCTGAAGAATCCAGAAGATAGCAAAATGCTCCTTATAGCCGTAGAGATAAAGAACGAAAGTAATGTGCCGAAAGTGTATGGCATCCAGAACTTCTTGCTAAAAGACGAAAACGGCAATACATATACTCCTGCTATTGCAAAGGTGCCCAATCCAATACTTACTACAAATGTGCTTCCCGGCAAAACGCTCTCAGGGTTCCTTGGGTTTAATGTTCCTGAAAGTGCGGGCAATTTAACGCTCGTTTTCCAGGGAGCAACAGGAAAAATAGAGGTGCAGATACAGCCCTCAGGAGAGTAATTTATTTGGGTTGGTTAAAAGGTGCTTTAATCGGGTTTGGTGGTGTTTACTAAAAACAGAGTTACAACCGAAGTTAAATAATTGATGTTTTTAAGCGGGAGTTTGTAAATTGGAAAATCCGGAGTTTTATACCTGGAAGATGTTGGACAGGTATGGCGGCGTTTGTAGCGTAAAGTGTATTTATTACCAATTTACTTCCGTTTATTAAGGATTAGAGTGGAGTTCATAGATACGCAATTGCTGGAACTGCTTCGAGAAAAAGTTTTTCCTTACGGTTGCGACGGTTGGAAAGTTTTTACTGCGAATTCAGGAAGAGCGTGTGCACCTTTTAAGGAAAATTTTGTGCTGATTCTGTCAAATACCGCGGCAAAATGTAAGTAATTAAAATTGGCTATTCTTCCAGCACTTTCCGAACACTCGAGATAAATTCGAATACATCCTCTTCAGTCGTTGCAAAGTGGGTCATCCAGCGCGCGATGCCTGAATCCTCACTCCACATATAAAAGAAGGATTTTTCCTGCAGTGCTTTTACTTTCTCTTTAGGTAGTTTTACGAAAACGGCATTTGCTTCGACCGGGTAAACTACCTCTACGCCTTTTGTCTTTTTTACTTCGTTTACAAGGAGCTGTGCCATTTCGTTTGCGTGCTTTGCGTTTTTCAGCCATAGGTCGTTTTCAAAGTATGCAAGAAACTGTGCGGATACAAAACGCATTTTTGAGATAAGCTGCCCGCTCTGCTTTCTTATAAACTTGAAGTTTTTTGAAAGCGTGTTATTGAAAAATATAACTGCTTCTCCCTCCATCATCCCGTTTTTCGTCCCCCCAAAGGAAAGGACATCCACGCCTGCATCACTCGTAAACGCACGCATAGGAACTCCAAGATGCGCTGCTGCATTTGCGATGCGTGCACCGTCCATGTGCACGAGCATGTTATTTTTATTTGCAAATTTCGTGATGGCTTTTACTTCGGAAACCGTATAAACTGCGCCAAGCTCCGTAGGCTGCGTTATGGAAATAACTTTTGGAATAACGGCGTGCTCTCCGTGTCCTTCTTTAAGGAGCGGTGCAATCATTTCTGGCGTAAGCTTCCCGTCTGTCGTTTTCAAGGGAAGGATTTTATTCCCTGCAATCCTTTCCAGCGCGCCGCACTCGTCTGCGTATATGTGGGCAGTTTCAGCAGAGATAACTGCTTCGTAAGGTTTAAGCATCGCCGAAAGCCCTATTACATTTGTACCTGTTCCTGTAGGCGTAAAAAATACTTCCGTGCTTTCCCCGAAAACTTCTTTGAACTTCTTCTCTGCTTCTTTTGTGTACGGGTCGTCCCCGTATGCGATACAGTCCCCGTCATTTGCTTTTATGATTGCTTCCAACACTTTTGGGTGGACACCTGCGTTGTTATCTGATGCAAAGGAACGCTTCATAGTTTTTAATATTTTCATTTTTCCTCCGTTTAATTTTCACAATTCGTTCACAAAAGTGCTTAAAATATTAGTAGCATATTGATAAAATATACAAATTCATTATAATAGTTTGGATTAAAATTGAAATATAATTGAAAGGGGTTGAATAGAAATGGACGAAATTAGGGCAATAGAGCAGGAGTACTTTAAAAAAAATATTCCGGACTTCCATGTGGGCGACACGGTAAGGGTCCATGTGAGGATTAAGGAAGGAAACAAAGAAAGAATTCAGGTATTTGAAGGTACCGTCATTGCAAGAAAACACAGCGGAATTAACGAGACATTTACCGTAAGGAAAAATTCCTACGGCGTTGGCGTAGAAAGAGTATTTCCACTTCACTCGCCACTCGTGAAAAAGATTGAAGTAAAGAGGAGAGGCGATGTGAGAAGGGCGAAACTCTACTACTTAAGAGGTAGAGTAGGTAAAGCACAAATCGTTAAGGAGAAGAAGGCGAACAAGTAGTATATGAAGGAGTTAAAAAGCTGGGTTATTTTAATAATCCTTGCTTTCCTTACTGCATTTCTTCTCAGGGCGTATGTCATCCAGCCGTACCGTATAGAAATGACTTCTATGGAGGCGACTTTACATCCCAACGACCTCGTGCTGGTGGATAAACTTTCGTACAAATTGCATCCTCCGCGCAGGGGCGATGTAGTGATCCTTATTCCCCCTACGGATAAGCACAGCAGGTACATAAAGCGGGTGATAGGGCTTCCGGGTGAAACGATTTCCATAAAGAACGATAAGGTGTACATAAACGGTAAACCGCTGAACGAACCGTACATTCACTCTCCGATGCCAAATAATATGCCGCCTACTAAAATTCCAAAGGGGTATGTCTGGGTAATGGGAGATAACAGAAGTGTAAGCCTGGATTCTCGTTACTTTGGCCCTGTTCCCATTAAAAACATTATCGGGAAGGCAATTATCGTTTACTGGCCGTTCTCCCACATAGAAAATCTGGATGCGTACAGCGGAGAAAAGCCGTAGAATTATAATAGGAGTTGACGAAGCGGGCAGAGGACCGCTTGCAGGCCCGGTTGTATCTGGTGCCGTAATAATAAACGAAAAGATTGACGGAGTGAAAGATTCAAAGAGCCTCTCGCAAAAGCAAAGAGAGGCTTTATTTGATGTTATAAGGGAGAAAAGCGTTGCATTCGGCGTAGGTATTGCAAGCAGCAGTGAAATTGACGAAATAAATATACTGAATGCTGCGCTCCTCTCGATGAAGCGTGCGATAGACGCGCTTTTTAGAAACCTTGAAAACAAAGGGATACAGGTGCAGGGCGATGACATCCTCGTGCTCGTTGACGGGAACAGGCGCATAAAAGGCCTGAAATTTCAGCAGGAAACCGTGGTAAAAGGCGACAGTAAAGTGTACGAGATCAGTGCTGCGTCAGTCATTGCAAAGGTCGTGCGCGACAGAATGATGTGCGTTTTCGACAAACGGTATCCGCAGTATAATTTCTGTAAACATAAGGGGTATCCAACAAAGGAACACAGAATGCTGATTGCAAAGTTTGGTCCCTGCCCTTTGCACAGAAAAAGTTTCAGAGGTGTCTATGAGCAAACTTTCGGTTGGTAAGTTGGGCGAAGACATTGCCGTGAAGTTTTTGCAGAAAAGAAGAATGAAAATTCTCCAGAGGAACTACCGCACACCTTTTGGGGAGATAGACGTTATAGCAAGAAAAGGAAGTGTGCTGCACTTTGTTGAGGTGAAAACGCGGAGGAGCGAGAAGTTTGGAAAACCGTTTGAAGCGGTGGATAAAAGAAAACTAATGCACATAAAAAGGTCTGCCGAGTACTATCTACAGAAGGAAGGCGTGGATAACAAAAATTTTGATGTTGAAGTAGATGTAATTTCTATTTTAATGAAGGGAGAAGAAGAGAAAATTGAATTTATTGAGAATGTATTTTGAAGTCGTTTTTCAGCATAGGGAAGAAATTCTGGCTGGGGCGGAAGGATTCGAACCTTCGGTGACGGATCCAAAGTCCGTTGCCTTACCGCTTGGCTACGCCCCAAATGCTGATATATTTTATAGATAAAAGGAGAGATGTCAAGTGGCTAACAACAGTGAAGTTAAAATTATACCGCTCGGAGGAATTGGTGAAATTGGCAAAAATTCCACAATTATCGAGGTAAACAAAAGTATCCTGCTCGTGGATTTTGGATTTAAGTTTCCTTCGTCCGATATGCCGGGGATTGACTTTATCATCCCGGATTATTCGTATTTAAAAAAGAAAAAGAAGTATTTGAAGGGGATTGTCCTGACGCACGGCCATCTGGATCACATCGGCGCGCTGCGTTTTTTACTGGAAGACATTACCCCGCCGTTTATTGCAGGCTCCCCTATTACGCTGGGAATCGTCAAAAACAACCTGGCCGAGCGCATAAAGAAGAAAATTCAGTTCAGGGAAGTGGAAAACAGAGGGCGTATTTCTGCGCAGCCTTTTGAAATTGAGTTTATTCGAGTTACGCACAGTATCCCCGGGAGTTTCGGTATTGCAATAAAGACACCTGAGGGCATTATTTTTCACACGGGCGATTACAAAATTGACAAAACGCCTGTTGACGGCAAAAAAATGGATGTGGAGCGCCTCAAACAGCTCAGCAAGGAGGGGATCGTTGCGCTTCTTTCTGACAGCACCAACGCAGACGAAAGCGGGTTTACGGGTTCAGAATCCCTGATCGGCAAAAATCTTATACCGATATTTAAAGCGTCGAAAGGGAGGATTATTGCAGCGACATTTTCCACGAACATCCACCGTATCCAGCAGATTATAAATGTGTCGCAGCAGTTTGGACGCAAAGTGATTTTCGACGGGAGAAGCCTCGTTGAAACGGTAAAAATTGCAAAAAAGCTCGGGTACATAAAAGTGCCTGAAAACATAGAAGTGGAGCTTTCCAACATTTCTACTCTGCCCAAAAAGAAAGTAACGCTCATTACGACGGGCACGCAGGGCGAGCCGATGTCTGGGCTCGTGCGCATTGCAAACGGTATGCACAACGGAATTGGTATAACAAAGGGCGACACGGTGATCGTTTCTGCTGACCCTATCCCGGGTAACGAGCGCGTCGTGTCCGACACGATAAACAAACTGTTCAAACTGGGTGCAGATGTATACTACAGAAAGGAAGACGGAATCCATGTGTCCGGGCACTGCTCGCAGGAGGACATCCGCTTTATGCTGCGCATTACGAAGCCGAAGTACTACATTCCAGTGCACGGTGAATACAGGCACCTCGTTTTTGCAAAGAAAATTGCAAAGAGTGAAGGAATCAGCGAGAAAAATGTGTTTATTCTTGAAAACGGTCTTGGCGTGCGTATATCAAAAGGCAAAATGAAAAAACTTCCGCGTATTAAGTCGGGCAGCATTATTGTGGAGGGCAACACACAGATTGCATTAAAAACGAACGAAGAAATCCCGATGTTTGCAGAGCGCAGGGAAATGGGCAACAGAGGGATGCTCTTTGCCGTAATCGTTATAAACAAAAACGGGAAAGTGAAAAAACCCGTGCACATAGAGACGAGAGGTATAATATTCCCCAAAGGCTCCGAAGGGGAAATCGTTAAAAAACTGAAGAGTAAAATAGTTGAAACTGTAGAAAAATCTGCTAAAATAGACAGGCAGAGTGACATAGAGAAGCTGGTGGAAAAGGCAGTAAAAAAACTTTTCCGGAAAAATTCTCAGAAGTCGCCTGCGGTGTTTCCTTTACTGATAAAGGAAAAGAAGTAAAATAAGTTTGGACAGCTTTTAGTCCGAGTCTTTGGTCTGCTTTGCGGACTGGGGCTTTTTGTGAAATGTCTTTGCTTTGCGGAAGTGGCGGAATTGGCAGACGCGCTGGGTTCAGGTCCCAGTGGGCGATAAGCCCTTGGGGGTTCAAGTCCCCCCTTCCGCACCAAACTTTGGGATTGCACTCAAAGATTTTTGCTCAGATGTTGTGTCCAGATATTATGTCTGGAATAACTTCAATGCTTTTCATTCGAATGTATTTTTCATTTAACGGGATGTGACCATAATCTATAATTTAAGCATGGTAGCTTATAGTATTCAGTAAAGTAATTTTCCTTATATTTATGCCAAAATTTTGTGGATAGTAGAAGTATTTTTATAATTTATCTTTAAATCATTTTATTATAATTATTATAATTAAATCGACTCTTGTGTATTATAGTACAACTTTTAGTATGTTCTCTATTTTATTTGTTGATTAGGCTTTGAAAAAGTTTTAAACTATAATATAAGTGTACTAAATGCTAATAATATGAGATTGGTTAAGCAGACATAAGAAGTATAAAAGGAGGCTGTTATGTTAGATGTTTTTTTTGCAGATGATTCAAAACAGGATAATCCGTCTCGTGATGGCATGGGACCATTGGTTGCGGTAGGAGCTATTTATGTTCCGGGAGATAAAGTTAAGTCTTTAGAAGACAATCTTGAAGAAATTTGTAAACAATATGGGTTTCCTTCTGACCCAGTAAAGGGAGAATTCAAATGGTCACCGGGTAGAGAACTGTGGATGCATGATAATCTTACTGGAGAGGATAGGGAAAATTTCTTTCTGGAAGCAATCAATCAGCTTATAGATTGTGAGTCGAAAGTAACCATTGTCATAGCTGATAAAAATGCCAATTATGCTAATTCAACAAAGGCGAATAATAGTCTTGAGGATGTTACCTTTATGCTACTAGAAAGAATAGAGACACAGCTTAATTATGTAGAGAATACAGGTATAATAGTTACCGATAGACCTTCAGGTGGTCGTTCCGATGAAGACAAATTTCTTCAGAGTTGCCTTGAAACAATCACTTCCGGAACAAAATTTGTTAAACCACAACGAATTGCTGTAAATGTGCTTTCTTCTCCTTCTAAGCTGATAAGGTGTCTTCAAATTGCTGATGTTGTTACATCAGCAAGTCTTGCATTTATATCAGGCGAAGATCGATACTCTCCCAAAATTTTTGCCGCTATAAAACCTCTTTTGAATAGTAAAGATGAGAGAATTGGTGGCATTGGTATTAAAATTCATCCAGACTATAAATATAGAAATCTATATTATTGGTTATTAAATGACAAATATTATTACAAGAATAATGTTGGTATTCCATTACCAGAATCAGGCTGTGCTTATGAAAATAGCCCTCTTAATCCTTAGAATAGAAATTTTACCAATTTGTTTATTCTTACAAACTTCGTAGATCTTTTACTAACTGTGTTTTATTTTATCAGCAATACTACTGGTTGTGTTTGAACTTATCGAGAGTTAAAAGGATTTTCTTCTCTATATCATTGTTACGAATATTTTTGTCTTTTATAAGGTTCGAAAATTCTTTGAAATACTCAGATATTATAATGTTTGCTCTTGCTTCTTCTAAAGTATTTATTTTTTCCGTTATTGCTCTGATGCTATCAAATGCATCGATAGCAATATTTAGTATATTAAGGAAGTGCTTATTATCTAAGTGTTCTAAGCTTTTTTTAGCTATACCAAACATATACGGCAATCCTATCTCACAATAATTTAAATCGATTGCTTTTCTTGCAGCAATATTAATCAAGGTTTCAGAGAAATACCTGGTAGGCGTTTTGTACATATAGGTATCTTTTGTAAAAAAGTGAAAAATAATTCCGAATGCATAAAAAATGCTTTCGGAAACCATCTCATATATACCTTTTTTAACGCACCTTATTGTTAGTAACTTTATAAGCAAGTATGAATCATTAATAATATTTTGTGTAACATAATTATCAAGATTATCGTTTAGAACAACAGGAACAGCTAATTTTTGAATGCTCAAAAATCCTCTATGGATAATATCAAGTCTCTCGAGCTCTATGGCTTTTTGCATTACGGCATTTAGAATTGAAATATAGGTAACTTCGATGTAATTTCTTTGATGATACTTAATTGTTTCAAGTTTATGTACATCGTTTTCTTCTTTAAAGAAGAAAGGATAATTCTCTAAATCTTCCATTAAATTTTCTTCCAAGACTTCAAAACCTTTTTTACAAACAGAAATAAAATCTTTTTCAACCCCTCGCAATAAAATATTTCTAAGAAGCTCGTCAAGGCTGGACAGTAATTTCTCTTTTTGGCTACTCCCTCCTATAAGTTCTCTTGTTTCCCTTATACAATTTAGAATCTCTCTTAAAGCAAATTCATTTCTATGTTTGAATGATTCCATTGAAAAATATTCTAACAAATTAAAATAAGGTTTTAATTTACTACTTTTGATTGCTCCATTTCTATCCATAAAGGCATCGAAATATTTTTTGCTAAATTCTGATAGAATTAACTTTATTCCGTCCTGATCATCATCTTTAAGCATGCCCACAAACACTTCTTTTAAAGTAAGTATTTTATGTTGAACTTCTAAGTTTGAGCTAAATGCGGAAATCTTCATGTCTCCTAGTATCTTAATTAGCGCATTAATGCTTTTTTTAATTTTTCTTTTTGGTTCACTGGAAGTCAAAATTTCCTGTACTCCAAACGGTAGAATAAGCAAGCAATATATAAAAAGAAACAAAGAAATTCTAAACGACCATTGGTTTATCACAGTAAGATTTTGGCTTATGCTGACTGCTGCAATTATTGTTACAATAATTGCTAATATGAAAAACCATAAAAGGAACCGAAAAGATAGATTTTGAAAGAATTTTTCAAAAGCAGAGCTTCCATAAAGTTTGCGTTGCAAACCAAATGAAACTAACGAGATTGCAATGATAATCCCGATTATGGAAGCAAGGATAGAAGCTATCGCTGTAAGAATTGAAATTGTTGTACCTGCATTTGTTAAATTAATAAGGTCCAATTGTTTAAGTAGATAAAGGATTAATATGGATAGAATTGGTGTTATTATAGTAGAGGCAAGAAATTGTTCTTCTTTTAAAAAAGATTCAAGATTATTCTTCAGGTATAGGTGTCTTTTCAATTTCACACTTCCCAGGGGGAGAACATCCGCTCGCCCTTTAGGAGTAGGGTTTTTTTGCGGACGACATAGTCAAACTGTACTCCTGCGCCGTGCTCTTTTATAATCTTTTCCAGTTCGTCGATTTTTATGCTGCCGTGTTTCGTAAATAAGATTGACGCAAGTATTACTACTTCGGCGCTTTTTTCAAATTTTAGCACTTTGAGTTCTTTGATAAACTCGCGGACATCCTTTTCTTTTATTCTACCTTTGCTTTTACGCTTTACTAAGATGTTTTCTTTTTTTAGAATGCTGCTTAGAACATCTTCGAGGTGCTTTTCGCTTTCTCCTTCTTCCGCCGTTCCGTAAACAAAGTGCACGAGGATTGCGTCCATCGATGTAATGGAAGGTGCGTTGAACGGAACTTCGCGTACTCTTTTGATGCGAATTATGTTTTTGAACGCTTTGTTCAGTGCTTCGAGTACCTGGGCAGTATCCACCTGCCCTTCTATGTAAAAGTCGAAGTATTCGTCTTCGCCTATCATTCCTACGCTCAAAGGAAAGCCCATTTCTACCTTCACGCGCTCGTTAAATCCTTCCGTAAAACGCAGGGGCAAACCGCTCCGCCTTAAACCTCGCGCAATTGCACGCGTTAAGTCTACATGCCCTATGTAGCACACCTCTTCAGGTCGCTCAAAATTTACTCTTATTCTCATAACTTTTATAATAGCAAATTTATCGTCAAAACAAAACTTTATAAATTATAAAAAAGTAGTATTATATTTTTGTGTAAAATTGAGTTTTGGTATTTATAAGAAAGGAGAGGTGGAATATGGACGTAAAAGAGTTTCTGAAAAAGACGAACGAAGAACTTAAAGAAATGGAAAAAGCCGTTGCAACCGCCTACTGGAATCTTGCAACGACGGGCAAGAAAGAATTTGGTGAAGAGGTGGAGAAGTCTGAAATTAAGTTAAGGTTGTACCTGGCCGATAAGGAGCGCTTTGAATTTGTCAAAAAAGCAAAAGATGAAGAAGGCCTTGACGAAATTGAAAAAAGAGAACTCATCTTGCTTTACAACAACATGCTTCCCAACCAACTGCCGAAAGAGAGAATTGAGGCGGTCGTAAAAAAAGAAGTGGAAATGGAATCCATTTTTGCAAACTTCAGGGCAAAGATAGACGGCAAAGAGGTTTCCAATAACGAGATAGATGAAATCCTGAAAAGCAGTAAGGATGTGGAGCTTCGCAAAAAGGCGTGGATTGCTGGCAAAGAAATAGGAAAAGAGATTGCGCCGCGCCTTATTGAAGTAATAAAACTTAGAAATGAAAATGCAAAAATTTTAGGATACGACAACTATTACGACATGATGATGGACTTGCAGGAGCTCAGCACTGAACAGATTCACAATATGTTCCACGACTTCAAAGAGCAAACGGACGACCTGTTTGTCGAGATAAAAAACGAGATAGACGAAGTACTTGCAAAGAAATTTTCTATTAAAAAGAGCGAACTGATGCCGTGGCACTATGCAGACCTCTGGTTCCAGGAAGTTCCCGAGATTGACGACTTTGACTTTGACGGATTGCTTAAAGACAAGGACCTCGTAAAACTAACGGTTGATACTTACGATTCAATAGGGCTGGACATAAGGGACATTATCGATAGGTCTGACTTATTTGAAAGAAAAGGCAAAAACCAGCATGCGTTTACTATTACTATAGACAAAGAGAAAAAGGATGTAAGAGTGCTTGCAAATGTGCGCCCGAATGTACGCTGGGCAGAAACGATGCTTCACGAGTTTGGACACGCTTCTTACGACAAGTACATCGATAGAAGCCTCCCTATAATTTTGCAGGAACCCGCACACATCTTTACCACTGAAGCGGTTGCAATGTTCTTTGGGAGAAGGGCGCGCGATGCGGAGTGGTACAAAAAGATCGTTGGAGTGGACGAAAAAACTTACGAAGAAATTTTGCCGCGCCTCAAGAGAATTTTGCGCACTCAACTTGCGATAACTGCGCGTTGGGTAATGGCATTTGTTTTCTTTGAGAAGGAGCTTTACCGCTCGCCTGACGGAGACCTCAACAACCTCTGGTACGATACTGTACACGAGCTCCAGTACATAAATGTGCCCAATGAAAGGAGAGAGTATCCCGACTGGGCAGCGAAAATTCACTTTGGGACTGCACCCGTATATTACCACAACTACCTGCTTGGTGAGATGATGGCATCTCAAATGAGGGATTACATACACGAAAACATTTCAGAAGACATTTTAAATAAAAATGTAGGCACATTCTTTATCGATAAAATTTTCAAACCGGGTGCGCTGTACAGATGGGACAACCTTTTGGAAAAAGCAACTGGCGAAACGCTGAACCCCGTACACATGGCGAATCAGTTAAAGGAAAAGTAAAAAGTGATTTTTTGTGGAAGCAGAAGGCATTCTTCTGTCAAAGCATTTTTAAAAAGGTAAAGTACTTGATTGTGGTTTAGACTGCACACAAAAAGGCTGGCCTGAAAGGCCAGCCTTAAAAATGTCAAACTGTTTTGTCTATAGATTTAGTCGCCGAATCCTGCGAGTTCACCCTTAATAATGATTCTACCTTCTACTTTTGGTGCAATTGGTGAGTGTGCTTTGATGTACTTGTAAAGTGCGTCGGTTAAGTACACATATGTAAAGTCCTTTGCAGAATCTGGCAGGTTAGCGAGTGTGACATATCCGTCGCCGCCGTGTGCAATGTAGTCGTTTACTGCAACAGTGTAAACTTTGTTAGGATCGAGCGGTTCGCCGTTGATCGTAACAGATACGACTCTTTCGCCTGGAACGACGATCTTGGAGTTCGTCGGGTCTAACTGCTGAGGTGTCTTATCCACATCGATTACTTCTTTGATGCCTGCAACCTGCAGGAATGCACCAGTGTCAATCGTCTTTGGATCGCGTGGGTCGTTCTTTGCGCGGAGTGCTGCTGCACCTCTTTCCAATACCTGCTTAAATTGCTTTCCGGTAAGTTTTACAATTACGATAGAATTCCCAAATGGATGCATCTGTGTAAGCGTTGCAGTTGTAATGACACCTTTTGGATAAATCTTGTCGCCTCTTATTCCGCCACCGTTTGTTACTGCAATTTTCGTTCCAACTGCATAGTTCATTGCGTCAGTGAAGAGGTCTCCAATTGCTGCTTCTCTCGTTCTTACCGTGCTCTTTCTTGCGTCAAGGTCAACGAGTGATTCACCAACTTTTTCTGGAGGTGGCATCTTTGACTCAAAGTAATCTACCATTTTTTGCGTAAACGGATCACTTGGGACGCTGCTGTCAAGAAGATGCAGTTTCCAGTTGTACTTTTCAATACCTTTCCTTCCCACATAAAGTGTAAGTTGGCCTAAGTACGCTGCTTTTGCGCCATCCTGGACGATGATCGTTTCGTGTCCGTTCGGGTTCTTTACTACGATTGGTGTTTGAATAAGTGTATGAGAGTGTCCACCCACGATTACATCAATGCCGTTTACTTTGGATGCCAGGTCTTTATCTGCATCTACACCGATGTGTGTGAGGGCAACAATCAAGTTGCAGCCTTCGCCTTTTAGTTTGTCGACTTCTGCCTGTGCAACTGAAGCAAGGTCGGGATTTACTTTAACATTTTTTCCTATATTGGAGAGAATGTTAACATTTGGCGTAATAAGTCCGAAGATACCGATTTTCACGCTGCCTGCAATTTTAATTACATCTGGTTTAATTTTGCCTTTCAGTGCAGGTTCGTTGGATACATCAAGATTTGCACAGATCATAGGGACTGTGGAATAGTCCAGTGCTTTTCCGAGTACTTCTGGCCCCTGGTCGAATTCGTGGTTCCCTGGTTCCCATGCATCTGCAATCTGGTCCCACATAAATGTCGTTGGGATACCTCCAAATGCTCTGAATACCGGTCCTAAGAAGTCATCACCAGAGGTAAGGAATAATGTGCTTGCATTTCCATTTCTCCACTTAAGTTCTTTCACAAGGCCTACTACTCTCGCTGAGCCACCAACCTCTACCTTCGTCTTTACACCATTAATGTAAATCTTTGTTTTGAACGGGGTGATCTGGCTCTGGAAGTCAGATGTGGTGAGAATTGTAATTCTTTGTGGGGGAAGTCTGAAACCATTGACTACTACGAAAGAAAGTACCAACAAAACTGCCAGAGTTAGTACGATAATTGACTTAACTCCTTTCTTCATATATACTGCCTCCTTTCTTTGATGTATGTGTATTCATTTTAATTAAATATCGAAATTTTGCAAATCTTTTACTTGTTAAATTCTGCATAATCTATTGGAAATTAAATTAAAAGGTATAAAATAAGTTGGTTTTAAATTATGAAGACACGGAGGTAGGTATGGGAAGCTTATTCGAAGATGCACTAAAGCGTGTAGACGAAGCAGCTGAAAGGCTTAATCTTGACGAAAACATCTACAGAATCTTAAGAAAACCCAAGAAGCAGGTAATTGTTTCAATCCCGGTAGAAATGGACGATGGAACAATCAGGGTCTTTGACGGTTACAGAGTGCATTACAATGTGGCAATGGGGCCTGCAAAAGGTGGAATCAGGTTTCATCCAAATGTCACGCTTGACGAAGTAACAACTCTTGCTATGTGGATGACATGGAAGTGTGCAGTAGTAAACATTCCTTTTGGTGGAGGCAAAGGTGGAGTAGCGGTGGATCCGCACAAACTTTCCGTAAAGGAATTGGAGAGGCTTACGCGTAGATATACTGCTGAAATTATAGACCTCATTGGGCCAGATGTAGATGTTCCTGCGCCTGATGTGAATACTAATTCCCAGGTTATGGCGTGGATCGTGGATACATACAGTATGCACATGAGAAAAACAGTGACGAGCGTCGTGACAGGAAAGCCCATATTTTTGGGTGGTTCTCGTGGAAGAAGAGAAGCAACAGGTAGGGGCATAATGTTTATTGCGCGCGAGGCAGGAAGAGTTTACGGCCTGCCACTTAAAAATGCAACTGTCGCAGTGCAGGGATTTGGAAATGTAGGTTCTGTTGCAGCTAAACTTATTGCAATGCACGGTGCGCGCGTTGTTGCACTGAGCGATGTGAACGGCGGAATTTACAACGAGAACGGGATTGATGTAAATGCTGCACTCAGAAAAGTAGAGGAAACAGGTACAATTGTGGGGCTTGAAGGTACTACTCCTATAACAAATGAGCAGTTATTAGAACTTGATGTAGACTTCCTTATTCCGGCAGCTCTTGAAAATCAGATTACCAGAGAAAATGCTGACAAAATTAAAGCAAAGATTATCGTTGAAGGCGCAAACGGGCCCACTACTACTGAGGCGGATAAGGTATTAAACGAAAGAGGAGTAAAAGTAATTCCCGATATTCTTTCCAATGCAGGTGGCGTAACTGTTTCTTATTTTGAGTGGGTACAGGATAGGGATGGGTACTTCTGGAAAGAAAGTGTCGTAAACGACAGACTCGAAGAAGTAATGACGGATGCGTTTAACGATGTATATCAAATGAGTAAACAGCATAATGTCCCAATGCGTCTTGCAGCATATATGGTTGCAATTAAGCGCGTTGCAGACATTACTAAAGCAAGAGGAATATACGCGTAAGTATTGGGAGGCACAGCGCCTCCCGTAGTTTTTTTCATTTGAGTTTTTGATAAAATTTGAATCACTAAATTGCTAAGTTAAGCAGAGTTATAACATTCCCGGAGAATCGTAAGTTTAAATTTCTGTATTTGAGGTGGTCAGGGCGAAAATCTGAAAACCTGCATTTTTATACAGTAGATAATTCATACTGAATTTTTAAGTGTAGAAAATTTTTGTTAGTACTTGAAGTTAATCCGTGAAATTTACATTTATAGTTACAAAGACAGACATAGAAAATTTTTTCTTTACTCCTGTTATATCTTTTTTCTTATCTTTATTGGTGTATTATGTGTACTACTACTAAATTCCCCCGAGTCTTCTCGATATTTACTTCTATAGATGCGAAGTAGATAATCTTTTTCTGCAGAGTTTATTTAAAAATTTTTGAAGAGAGTATAGAATTGCCTGTAATGCTTATAAATAATTGCTTTATTGGCATTTTTGCTAAATACGAACAATTTTTCGCTTTTCGGCTGGATTTTGCCCACTTTTGACCATTAAGAAAGCCTCTATTTATGCGGGTTTCTATTTTTGCTAATTTTATTCAAATTGAAAATTTCAGGGCAATTTTTGAGAAATGCTGATAAACACAGGCTTTATTGCAATTTTCTTATGCCCTAAAATAAGGCCGTTTAACGCGTTTTGCAAGTATAATTACCCAATTTTTCTCAAGATTTGCGTCTATGGGCCTTAAATTAGCGATTTTTAAACGAAGGCTGATAAATACAGGGTTTGTTTGTAGTGATTTTGTCGTTCTGAGCCGTCTTCCAAAAAATAATCTATAAGTAGCGTTTAATAATAACAAATTACAAGGTTATTAAGGCAGAGATGTTTCGCTCCGCTCAACACTACACAATAAAAGTGTTTACCGTTAATGCAGAGACTCTTCGCTGTGCTCAAAGTGATGCAATAAAAATGCAAAATTGTTAGGGCAGAGATTATTCGCCCGCTGTGCTCCTTCGGAATGACGGAAAAAATTCAGATAATGTAAAATTACGCGGTGGTTAAAATTGAAACTACTTACCTGGCGTAGCAAAATTAAAAAATTTTGCCGTTAAATTAGAGACTCCTCGTCGTGCCCGAAATAGCGAAAAAATACGAGTATCACAAATAGGTTCGTTGTTAGAGCAAAAATTCTTTATCAGGCAAAGATTTGCTACTTATTAGAATACTCTCTTTGTGGCAAAAGCGTTCCACTCCGTTGAGATAATGCTGGAAAAGGTAGTATTGTTAAAGCAAAGGTATCCATTATGCCAACATTATTGCGGAAAAACCAAGTTAAGGAAAGCAACAAAAAGCGCACATTTTAAAAATGCCGTGTGGATAAAAATATTTAATAGTATGCGGCAACGCGGAAAACTTTTTTATTGATAAATTTTCTAATATTAATCTAAAAATTATAACATCGAACTACAAAACTCCGTCTTTAAATGGTGATTGTTTGCTAATTTACTGAGCGCAGATTTTAAAGTTTGCCTGCAGAATCTTATTTTTTGGATTTAATGCCAATTTGAATTTCGATTATGTGTCACAATGATATTGACCAAAAATATTTTTGTAGTATAATAGCAAATTGTGGAAATTATTGAAGGGAGGTGAAGAATGTGGATACCAAAGAATTCGAAAAAATGAGTATAGAGGAAACGCTCAAAACACTTCAAACAGATCCAGAAAAAGGTTTAACTGAGCAAGAAGTTCAGGAAAGAATCAAGAAATACGGCAAAAACGAAATTCCAGAAAAAGAAGAATCCACACTACACAGAATATTACGAAGATTCTGGGGTCCTATTCCTGGTATGATCGAAACGGCAGCAATCCTTTCTGCCGTCGTTCACAAGTGGGAGGACTTCACGATAATCGTATTGCTACTCGTCACAAATGCATTTATAGACTTCTGGCAGGAGTCTAAAGCGCTCAATACGCTAAAAGTTTTAAAAGAAAAACTTGCTAAAAAGGCGATTGTGCTCAGGGACGGCAAGTTTAAAGAAATTGACGCAAGGGAACTCGTCCCGGGAGACATCATTAAAGTAAGGATAGGTAACATTATCCCTGCTGATGTAAAGGTGATCAAAACGGACTATGTGCTAGTTGACCAGTCCGTTCTTACAGGAGAGTCGCTACCTGTTGCAAAGAAAACGGGAGACATTCTTTATTCAAACTCCATTGCAAAGCAGGGCGAAGCAATAGGTGTTGTTATTAATACAGGACTGAACACTTTCTTTGGCAAAACGGTAAAGCTCGTTGCAAAGGCAGAAAGAGAAGAGAGAAGCCACTTCCAGAAAGCAGTTATCAGGATCGGCAACTACCTCATTATCTTAACGGTATTCCTCGTTTCTTTAATTATTCTCGTTGCAATGTTCAGGCACGAACACATGCTTGAAATTATCCGCTTCTCGTTGGTGCTTACCGTTGCAGCAATTCCCGTTGCGCTGCCTGCAGTTCTAACCGTAACGATGGCTGTTGGTGCAACTTACCTTGCGAAGAAGCAGGCAATCGTAAGCAGGCTTGCCGCAATAGAAGAACTTGCGGGCGTCGATGTGCTTTGCTCTGATAAGACGGGGACGCTTACCAAAAACCAGATGACTGTTGCAGATCCCGTTGTGTTCAACGGATACGATCCCGACAAACTTATGTTCTATGCAGGGCTTGCATCCAGAGAAGAGGATCACGACCCAATTGAAAAACCGATTTTTGAATACTTAAAAGAGCACAACCTTTACGACGAACTGAAAAAGTACAAACAGTTGAAGTTTAAGCCGTTTGACCCCGTAAGTAAAAGAACGGAAGCGCTCGTTAAAGGGCCAGACGGGAAGCAGTTTACCGTAACTAAAGGTGCCCCTCAGGTAATTCTCGAACTCTGCATCCACTCCATAAAACCTGAAGAGGTAATGGATCATGTAAACAAGTTTGCGGAAGACGGCTACAGGACGCTGGGGGTAGGTATTAAAGAGGAAGGCGATGACTACAAGTATGTAGGGCTTATTCCTCTATTTGACCCACCAAGGGAAGACTCTAAAAAGACGATTGAGGATGCAAAAAATTACCACATCCGCGTCAAGATGCTTACCGGCGATAACATTGCAATTGCAAAACACATCGCTGAAATCCTTGGGCTGGGCACGAACATCTTAGATGCACGCGATCTGCGTGGTGGAGACTACAGAGAATACATCGTGCTTTCCGAAGTAATTGCAAAGGCAATGTATAAACGCCTTTACCCAAAAGCAACTGAAGAGGAAGTAGAAATTTTTGCTAAAGACATCGCAAAAGATGTGCGTAACTACCTGTCCAATATGCCACTTCCAAAGGGCTGGGTAAAGCAGCACGAGGCTAAGATAATCGAACTCATAGAAGAAGCGGACGGGTTTGCTCAGGTGTTCCCTGAAGACAAGTACTTTATCGTGGACAAACTTCAGAAGGCTGGGCACATCGTTGCAATGACCGGTGACGGTGTAAACGATGCACCGGCGTTAAGAAAGGCAGACGCAGGTATTGCGGTGTCTGGTGCAACGGATGCAGCGCGTGCAGCGGCAGCAGTTGTTTTGCTTCAGCCAGGACTCAATGTAATTATCAATGCGATTAAAATTGCGCGTGTTACATTTGAGCGAATGAAGAGTTACGCAATTTACAGAATTGCAGAAACGCTTAGGGTTATCTTCTTTATGACGCTGTCGATCCTTATCTTTAACTTCTATCCAGTTACTGCGCTGATGATTATTTTGCTTGCATTCTTAAACGACATTCCGATTCTTGCGATTGCATACGACAGGACGAAAATTGACCAGCATCCCGTAAGCTGGAATATGCGAAATGTGCTTACTGTGTCAACTCTTCTTGGAATTCTTGGCGTTATATCAAGTTTTGGAATTTTCTACATTGCAGAGGTTTACTTCAAGTTAAGTCCTGATGTAATTAAGTCGTTTGTGTTTCTTAAGCTTGCAGTCGCAGGACACCTTACTATATTCGTTACGAGGACGGAAGATAACTTCTGGAAGAAACCGTATCCTTCAGGCATCTTATTCTGGAGTGCAGTTGCAACAAAGGTTGTTGCAACTCTGTTCGCAGTTTACGGATGGTTTGTTGCGCCGATTGGCTGGGGCTACGCAATTCTGATCTGGGTGTATGCACTTATCTGGATGGTAATAAACGACTTTGCAAAAGTTGCAACTTACAGGTGGCTCAGGAGAGAAGCAGAATCAAGCGAAAAAAGTTAAACAGTTTTGAGTAAAACACTTAAACGAGGAGGCGTAATGCCTCCTCGTTTTTATTTATCCGAGGAATTTGCGCAAACTTGCCGCATTCAAAATGAGTTCCCCTATGTGCTCTTCCCTGTTCTCTGTAAGTGCCCGCAAAATGCACCGCGTAATGTTTCTGTGTGATTCGTCCACTTCAAAGTCTCCAATAAGTTCTTTAAGTTTTATACGGATACTCTGCGGCACATAAGGTGAGTCTGGATTGTAAAATTTAAGCGCATCTCTCAAATCTTTTTCAAAGTTTTTGTAAATCGTTTTAACATAAGCAAAGTCCTCTTTTGAAAGTGCATCTATCCCGAGTATTTCGGGAGGAAACCCTATGGAATACATCGATGCGGTAAATCGGATTGCGCGGGGAAGTTTTATGCCGTTTACTCCGCGGGAGTAGCCGAACAGCCCAACATGCGGTTTTCTCTTTCTTCTACTTGGTACATACTTTGCGATGCGGTTTATCACATTTGCAAGATCCGACACTGCGGACTGGTAGAACGACCTGTACTTGTCCACGATATCCATTATTCTGTCAGAGTCGAACTTTTCAGGCGTAATTTCCTCTGAATTTTTAATTTTACTTACTGCTTTTCTTACTGCATCTGGCGGGTAGTCGTACTTAAACGCAGACTGAATGGTGAATGTGTGTGCGCCTGCGTATTCCTTCAGTGCGTTTTCTACATTTTCGGGGGTAAGGTTTCCCCTGAACGGTGAAGAGCCGACACCCACTATTGGGTATATTTTAATTCCTATTTCGTTGGATAGTTTGTTTAACCTGTAAAGTCCAATTTTGTTTATAACGGTTGCGCTGAGCAATCCGTAATTAAGCGCGGGATCTGAGCGAGCAAAAAACACTCTCTGGTATTCAAAGTCCTTGTCCTTTAAGAATTCTTTTATAATTTTATCTGCATTTAAAATGTGTTCCATATCTTCAAACAGAGGGATCACATTTATGCGTTCTGGCTTAAACTCTCCTATCCAGTTTTTTATTACCGTGTCGCCCACTTTTGCGTTCTGTTTTCCGTGGACGAAGTTTTTGTAGTAGAGGTATATTTTTTCAATTGAACCTGCGTCGGTTGCCATTGGCAGGATGACTTCAAATATCGGTGTAGTGCGATCGCCGTAGAATAACTTTGCTGCGTCAAACGAGCGGGGGATGCTTTCCAGTGTTTCGAGTAGAATTTTTGCTTCCGCTTTTTCTACTTCTGGGTTGGGCACGCGCGGCGTTATGAATAAGTCTCTTCCGATTTTGTTCTCCATAAAGAAACTGCTGTACTTCGTGAGCAATTTTTTAACGACGAAGTTGTCCACTTCTTTGCCTTCGTAGTCCCACATCTGCTCGTCGCATCCGAGGTGCGAAAATACATAGTATGCTTCTTTTATTTCGTCTTCTCCCGCCATCTCCGTATTTTCGGAAAAGAACGGGAAGTTTACATTGTCCGGGTGCTGTGTGCTCATACACTTAGGAACTTTCATAAACGCCTCCCTGCCTTTTTATAAAAAATTTTTACATTATAACGAATATGCAGAAAAATCCAAGTGTGCCTTGCCGTGGGAAAATCTTTCGTAAGAACTTATTGACAGGAGAAGCAAAATGTATACAATCTCTTTCATATGAAAGAAGAAGAATTAGAAACCTGGCTTAAAATTCAAGAAATTGAAGACGGCAAAAAGGGTGTGCTGAAGTATAGTTTCAGTAACGACATTACCGTGTGGTACGAGTACGAAACGAATACGCTCTACATAAGGGGCGTGGACATAAGTGAAAAAGAGTTTTACATTTCTGAGGATCTCGTGCTCTTCTTGGGCACTCTGGATGCGCAGATCAAAAAGCATCCCACTCTCGTCGTGCTTAAAGAAGTGTTCAGTAAAAACTTTTTAGTTAAAATTGGCGTACTGTATCAGTAATTTCGCATAAACAGGGCAAGGTCTTTGCCGTTTACTTCGTGGTCGAAATTTGTATCGCAAAGCGGGTTAAATGCCGCATCCATATAGGTTTTTCCGAAGGTGTTGCGCAGAATATCGAAGTCTTTTGAGTTTACTCTTCCGTCAAAGTTAAAGTCGCACAGGTCAAAACCACTTGCTTCAACCGATTTCGTAATCGCTTTGCCGTTATCCGGTACGACTTTAAAAACCAGTTTCCCGCTGCCCCGTACCTTTCCTTTAAAGGTAAATGTGCCAGAGAAGTTGTTCAAGCGAATTATCCCAAAGTACTTATCTAGAATAGCACCTTTAGGCACCGTACTTACGAAAAATTCTTTTGCGGGGAACAGTATAAAGAATCGTTCTTTTTTGGCAGGGTTTTCTGACTTTGCCGTGACGGAAACGGTAATTTCTTTGCCTGAAAGTGTGCTTGAAAGATTTATAGAAAGTGTATTGCTTTTCGTGCTCTCCTGCGAATTTGTACCGTCCTGCGAATCGATAGAATTGCCAATTTGCGAATTACCCGTATCAGAAGCGTTTTTTTCTGTATGAAATACGAGTGCAGGGTCTCCGTAAAGGTTAAAGTCGTATATGTTCATAAGCATTCCCTCGACCGGATCCTCGAGGTCTTTGAATAGCAAGTGGTCGAAGCAATAGGTAAACGAGTCGTAAAGTGCCTTTCCTATGGGTGTGCCATTCACGAGATTTTTAACGAAGTAGTACTTTATGCTTGCGCTTCCTCCGTCGTCTTTGTTTGTGAAGTACGAGGGGGAGAAACTGATTTCCGTTGAGCCGATAAATGCAGCTGCACCTTTTTTGAGTAGTGCAGTTCCCAGATTATCGTCGCCGTGTTCGTTCAAGCAGCTTCCAGAAAAGTATATGCCGCTTGCATTAAAGTCGTCGTTTTCCGATATAAATGCCTCAAACTTAAAACGGTCGCCTGTATCGGGTACGCCGTTTTTGTTTTTGTCGAACCACGCTTCGTTGTATGCACCTTCGCTGCTTCCGTGCGCAGACCAGTCCACAAAAGATGCGCCATTTATAGCACTGTAAAAGTTCGTTTTGTTTAGCGGCACATCACAGGGATAAACAGAAGGAAAACTTCCTTCTTTATTGAACAGATATACTTTTTTCATCGGGAGCAAAGTACCTATGAGTTTTTCTTCCCTTGCCCCGTCCCCGTTAAAGATCTGAGCGCCTTCGTACTCTTCGCCTGGGTACGAAATGAACGAGCCTGCAAGCACCGCTTTTTCGCTTACGCTTTCCGTTTCAAACTTTACAGTGTCGTTAAAAACTTTTTCCACATCTGCATTGTCGTTAAACGGAATTCTTCCTACATAGAGGTCTGGCTTTATCGCGATTCTGTCGTCCCAGAGCTCGCCAGGATATCCGTCTCCGTCTTTGTCGATATTTTCGGAGAGCAGTGCGTAGTAAAGGTCTGTTTCAGTTTTTGACGGCCCTGAAAACGAATTTGTGTGTACCCGCTCCGAGGGGTACATTGCAGGGCGGGGAACGACACTACTGTTTCCTATGATTAATAAGAATCCGCTCTTAAAGTGCGTTTTTAAAAATGCGCGTATGTTAGCGGGATCTTTAGAGCCAATCTCCGAAAGCGTAACTATGTGCGTGTTAAATTTATCTTTATGGTAATTTGCAAAGAGCTTTGCACTTTCAAGGAGCGACTTTTGCGTAAGGATAATGTAGTTTTCTTTTATGGGTGCAGTTTTTTGTGAAACAGCGCCACTTAAAAAACCTGCAGGTGCAAAAAGTACGGTAGAAAAAATAAAAAAGAGGACTATAAGTACCTTAAACTTTTTGAATAGCATCTGTAACTTCCTTAACGAGTGCTCTTACTTTCACCATCGTGCAGGGAAGGTCCGTGATAATCCCGTCTGCGCCAAAAACTGAAAATTTCACTGCATTTTCTGGTTTGTTTATCACCCAGGGAAACACGGTTTTGTTTGCTTTGTGTATGCGCATAATACCCTTCTTTCCTATGAGCGCTGCAAGGGGATTTACTCCGTCTACATCTTTTGCTGCTTTCAGCGGATTGTGCAGCGTCATGTAAAGCCTGTTTGCTTTTACGAACGGATACCTACGCTTCATCTCTACGAGCGTTTCGTAGTTGAACGAAGAGAAAAGAATGTTTTCGTATCCAAACGGTTCAGTTTCTTTTATTAAGGTGTCGATAATGCCCGGGTAGAATGCTTCGCCCCGTTTTACCTCTATGTTCACGAAGCGACCTTTCAGTGCATCCAGCACTTCTGAAAGCTCAGGAATTTTTACATTTTCAAAATTTTGCGTATTGTCCTTGCACTTTACGGAAAATTCCTTTTCAAAAAATACATCGCCTTTTTTTACGAAAGAAAACCCTCTGTGCTTTATCGTGATTTCGTTTCCTAAAATAAGGTTGTAACTATGGATTTTAAGCGTTTTTTGATCCGTTGCGCTCAACACGAAAACGCTCCTTCTGTTCGTCTGGAAAATTTTTATGTCCCATTGAATTTCTTTACACTGCTCTTTTTTTATAAGGTGTGAAATGTCCAGCGCTTTTATTTCTTTCATCGTGAGGTCTTTAATGTATGCTTTGCCGTCTCCGCTTACGCGTTTCAGCGTGCTGTCGTGGATCACTGCAAGTTTTCCGTCTTTTGTAAGGTGCACATCCAATTCGATGCCGTCTGCTCCGCACTGGATTGCACTTTTAAAACTCGGGATGCTGTTTTCTGGCGCAGTGGTGCGTGCGCCTCTGTGCCCTATAATAAGCGGTAATTTCATACGATAAGCCCCGTGATGATGCGGATTTCAGCAAGCAAAATAAATGCAAGCAGTATCTGAAAAACTGCGCTTTGCTTAAAACTCAAATTGCCTTCGTACACTTTTATAAATATCGGAATACCTGCTGCAAGAAAAACTGCAAGCAAAACTATTGCGATAACAGTGGAAAAACTTGTCTGCATTAAGAAAAGCAGGGCAAGTAGAGAAGTGAGTGTAATGTCAAATACTTTTGCGTCGAAGTCTTCCATAAGTGCAAGAAAAAACACCAATAACAAAATAATTAAACAAAACCCGGCAACAGAGAGTGATACGAAATTTTTAACGAGAGGAAGCGCAAATACGGAGAAGTAAACGAGCACGGCAGATGTGAGCGATAGATAGGTGCTTTTTTGGGAAGTAATCGTTTTTGTCGCATACTTAAGCATTGGAAGCGCAAGCACGAGCAATAAAATGGAAAGTGCTATACTTAACGAATCGTTTAGAGAACTTAGTTTTGGAATGGCAATCCACAGGGCATAAAAGCAGCCAATGAAAAACAGAAAAAATTCGTAGTCAGATAATTTGATTTTACTCATAACATTCTTTTCAGGTGTTTCCGCATCGTAGAATACTTTCTTGGATACTTTTTAGGAGTCTTACTTACTTTTTTGATGACGAGCAGGTAGCGCGTTTGAGCGTCGTCACCCAGTTTGTAGGGAACGGTTTTTTCTACCTTCCCGCCTAACTCTTCTATAAACTGCTCAAATCTCGAAATCTGGGCGATGTCCTTTTCCCCTTTCCACAGCACGAGGAATCCACCAATTTTTACGAACGGCAATCCGACTTCTGCGTTGATTGGTATTTTCCCGACTCCGCGCATTACGGCAATGTCAAACTTTTCGCGAAACTTTTCGTCTTTACCTATGTCTTCGCCGCGTGCAACGAGTAAGTTCACCTCGCTTGAAAGTTCGAGACGCCGCAAAAGCATCATAACGAACGCTGCCTTTTTCTCTTTTGAGTCGAGAAGCGTGAGACGAATGGAAGGAAATGCAATTTTTAGAGGAATGCCTGGAAATCCTGCTCCTGTGCCTATGTCGATAAGTTCTGCGTCGTCTAATTTTACGGCGAGGTTTATTGCAAGCGAATCTGCGAAGTGCTTTAACGCGGATTCTTTGTCGCCTTTTATTGCAGTAAGGTTAAAGCGGGTGTTGTTCCAGTTGTCCAGCATAGACTTGTGGACGAGCATACGGCGCAGAGCCCGCTCATCGAGCTCCACGCCGAATTTTTTTGCCTCTTTCTTTAGTATTTCAGTAAATTCTACTTCGCTAATTTGAACTTCACCTCTCCTTTTTCCATATACGCTTCTATTACTGCGCCTTTTTCTATGTTGTTTCTCAGAATAAACTCTGCAAGCGGATTTTCAAGGTACTTCTGAATTGTTCTTCTCAGCGGCCTTGCCCCGTAGATTGGGTCAAATCCCTTGTTTGCAAGGAATACTTTTACATCTTCGTTTACTTTCAGCACGATTTCCCGCTCTTTTAGTTTCCTCATCGTGTAGCCGAGCAAAATGTCCACGATCTTCTTGAGCTGTTCCATGCCTAACGGGTTGAATACGATAATTTCGTCAATCCTGTTGAGGAATTCTGGCCTGAACACATGGCGCATTTCTTCCTGCACTCGTTCCACTACGCGGTCGTACTGTGTGCTGTATTCCCGGGTCCCGGGGATCGCGTTTATCTCCGTGATGTACCTGCTACCGATGTTGGAAGTCATTATGATAATCGTATTTCTAAAGTCTACCGTCCTGCCTTTTGAGTCCGTGAGCCTTCCGTCGTCGAGCACCTGCAGAAGTATGTTGAACACATCCGGGTGTGCTTTTTCAATTTCGTCGAGCAAAACGACGGAATACGGATGCCTGCGCACTGCTTCCGTGAGCTGCCCTCCCTGTTCGTAACCTACATATCCAGGAGGTGCGCCTATAAGACGGGAAACTGAGAACTTCTCCATGTATTCCGACATGTCGATCCTGATTAAGGCCTTTTCCGTGTCAAACAGGAATTCTGCAAGTGCTTTTGCAAGCTCAGTTTTACCAACGCCTGTAGGTCCGAGGAATATAAACGAGCCAAGCGGCCTGTTCGGGTCTGAGAGTCCTGCACGCGCTCTGCGGATTGCGTTTGCAACTGCTTTGATTGCCTGGTCCTGTCCTACGACGCGTTTCCTCAGTTCGTCTTCGAGGTGAAGCAGTTTGTCCCTTTCTGATTCTAACATTTTTGAAACGGGGATGCCCGTCCACTTGGAAACGACCTCTGCAACTTCTTCTTCGCCTACTTCTTCTTTAAGGAGTGGATGGTCTTTCTGGATTTCTGCAAGTCTTTTATTTGCTTCGTCTAGTTTCTTCTGAAGAGTTGGAATTTCGCCGTAAAGAATGCGTGCTGCTTCGTCCAGGTCTCCGCGCCTTTCCGCAAGTTTTGCTTTCGTTTTCAGGTCGTCTATTTGTTTTTTAATTTGCCTGATTTCGTTAATTGCTTCTTTTTCTTTACGCCACTTTGCCGTAAGGGCGGCGTCTTTTTCCTTCAGGGATGCAAGTTCTTTTTCTAATTGTTTTAGCCTCTCTGCCGTTTGAGGGTCGCCTTTTTCTCGCTCGAGTGCCTTCTTTTCCATTTCTAGCATTCTGATTTTCCGCTTCAGTTCGTCAAGTTCTACGGGCATGCTGTCGATTTGCATCCTCAAAAGGGACGCTGCTTCGTCTATCAGGTCTATTGCTTTATCTGGAAGGAATCTGTCCGTAATGTAGCGTGCGGAAAGTTTTGCCGCTGCGACGAGTGCTGCGTCTTTTATTTTTACTCCGTGGTGCACTTCGTACTTCTCTTTCAGTCCGCGCAAAATGGCGATCGTTTCTTCTATGGAAGGCTCCTTTACGAATACGGGCTGGAACCTTCTTTGCAGTGCTGCATCCTTTTCTATGTACTTCCTATATTCGTCAATTGTCGTTGCGCCGATCGTGCGAAGTTCTCCTCGTGCAAGGGCAGGCTTCAGCATGTTGGATGCGTCAAGCGAGCCTTCAGTTGCGCCTGCACCAACGACCGTGTGGATTTCGTCTATGAACAGAATAATTTTGCCCTCTGCTTTTTTAATTTCTTCGATAACGGCTTTTAGCCTGTCTTCAAACTCTCCTCTGAACTTTGCGCCTGCAACGAGTGCACCGAGGTCCAGCTGGAAAATCGTTTTGTCCTTCAGTGTTTCGGGCACATCGCCTGCAACAATTCTCTGCGCGAGCCCTTCCACGATTGCCGTTTTACCCACGCCTGCTTCACCTATGAGGATTGGATTGTTTTTCGTTCTGCGTGTAAGAATTTGCATCGTGCGCCTGATTTCTTCGTCTCGGCCGATGACGGGGTCGAGTTTGCCTTTCCTTGCAAGGTCTGTTAAGTCTCTGCCGTATTTTTCGAGTACTTTGTACTTGTTTTCTGGCGTTTTGTCAGTCACCTTTCTACCACCTCTTATTTCTGTAATTGCTTTTAATACATCCTGTTTCCTTATGCCGAAAGCGTTGAATAAGCTGGCAAGTTCTGTGTCGTCCAGCGCTGCAAGGAACAGGTGTTCTGTACTTATAAATTCGTCCTGCATTCTCGCTGCTTCCGCTTCTGCCCGTTTGAAAAGGGCATCGAGCCTGCTCGTTATGTAAAATTCCTTTGACAAACTGCCTTCTACTTTTGGAAAACGAGAAATGCGTTCGTAAAGTGCATTTAAGAATGCGTTTTTGTCTACTTTTAGGCTGTTAAGGATAAGGGGAACGAGTCCATCTTGCTGCTGAGTAAGTGCAACGAGCAAGTGTTCAACATCAACTGCCTGATTACCTTCGTTTACTGCGATGTCTTTTGCATTAACGAGTGCTTCCTGCACTTTTTCAGTAAACTTCTCCTGATTCATTATTACACCTCCTTTCCTTGTTTTGTACTTAAATTGCCTAATGAATTTTAACACAATTTTGCAATTTTTCGAAATACTTTGGCATCTGTTTTTACTATTAGTACCTGTTTTTGTTTTGTAAAATTTGCCCTTAAATCTACTTTTGTAAAAGGTAAGTATTTCTGTATAATTTTGTTATGAAAAAATTTTTTATTTTGCTGCTTCTTTTGGTGATGCTTTTTGCAGTAGCGTTTAGCAGCGCAAAGGCAGATGGGGATTATTCAATTGTGGTGAATAAATCGTATCACTTACTGTTCCTTAAAAATAACGGCAAAATTGTCCGCGTAATACCTGTAACGATAGGGAAAGGCGGGGACAGCGAAACGCCTGTGGGCAATTTCTCTATCGTGAGCATAGTGCACAATCCGAAGTGGTACTTTAACGGCAAGGTTTATCCTCCGTATAACGAGGATCCCGAGAACGGGCTTGGCGTGTGCTGGATGGGTATATCTCTTCCTTCTTACGGCATACACGGGACGAACGAACCGTTTTCTCCTGGCAGAAACCGCTCACACGGGTGTGTGCGTATGAACAATAACGATGTAAAGTACCTTTCTTCTGTTTCTTATATCGGCGAGCCCGTAAAAATAGAAAGTGGAGAAATGGATAGTATTTCAGAACACATGAAGGTGATCAATATGCTTTACGACATAGAAAACTTTTTAGGGGGTGAAAAATGAGCAAAGGGAAAATAATGGGAATTGCGTTTTTGGTCGTTGCACTTGGGTTTGCTGCGTGGCTTCTTTCCACGACGGGCGCAAGAAGCGCTGGGGGGACTGTTCTGGGTATTATTATCCTCGTAATTCTTCCTGCAATTATAGGTGTGTACCTGTTTATCAGCGGCGGCAAAGAGGAAAAGACGATGAAGAAGTTAGAGCTTGAGCAGAAAATTCTTAACGCCGTGGAAACGCGTGGAACTGTAAAAGTAAACCAGCTAATCCTCGAACTCGGCCTGAGCAGGGACACATTCAGGGATTATCTTGAAGACCTCGTAGGAAAGGGACTGTTTACCGGGTATGTGGACTGGAAAGGCGGGAAACTCGTATCTGCAGATATGGCAAAGTTGGATATGCATAAGTGTCCGAACTGCGGTGCGCCTCTTGAACTTGCAGGAAAAGGTGTGGTTAGGTGTCCTTACTGCGGAACGGAAATTTTCCTGAAGTAGTTTTTAAAAAAAGGGTTTTTCGCGGGCAGCTTTTGATGGTGCCTTCGGACACAGGGTTGTGGGATTTGTAAAATTAAGCTTAATTTTTCTAAACGATTTTAGATTGAATTTTTTAACGGATAGTTTTAAGTGGAATGCGAATCGGAGGTTAAGCGTATGATTATATCTTACAAAGGTAAAACGCCTAAAATTGCAAAGAGTGCGTTTATTGCAGAAACTGCCGTAATTATTGGAGATGTTACGATAGGAGAAGACGCAAACATCTGGTACGGCGCCGTACTTCGCGGGGACATCGCGCCGATTGTTATAAAGAAAGGAGCAAATATTCAGGACAATACCGTAATTCATGTGGACCTAGACATTCCCTGCATCGTCGGAGAGTATGTGACTGTGGGGCACGCAGCAATTCTTCATTCCACAGTAGTAGAGGCAGAATCGCTAATAGGTATGGGCGCAACGCTTCTTACAGGCTCACACATCGGTGCGCATTCAATCATTGGTGCAAATGCACTCGTAACTGAAAACAAAACGATCCCAGAAGGTACGCTTGCCGTGGGTATCCCTGCAAAAGTCGTGCGCAATTTAACGGATAAAGAGAAAGCATTTATAAAAGAAAACGCACTGCACTACATAGAACTCGGACGGGAGTATAAAGGTAAGTAGCACAGCAAAAAGTTTGTGTGAACACTATTATTGTTCTGTACTACTGTGGATAGGCTTGATTTATTGGTCTGGTTTTTGTCCTGGTGAAGTGTTAATGAAGGTTTCTTATGCCGGTTATGCTACTACACTAACTAACATTAGCAATATACCTTTTGTTGTCGCGTTAAATGCAGTGAAAAATCTTTACCTTAACAAAACTTCCTTTGAGAAAGTATAGCCGTGACGCTTTCCTTTCTGAGTGTGTAAAAAACCATTTTTCTCATTTGCTTCTTAATGTATTATTTTTCTGCATTTACTTTGGTCAACAAAGCACTCTTTCATCTATTTGCAAATCCGTAAACTTATAATAAAATATGCACGCAAATAATAATTTAGGGAGATAATGGAGATAATTTATTGAAATTTTTAAAGCGAGTTGCAAATTCAAGAATTTTACGCTGGCAGACTGTATCCGAGTCTGCACTAATTCTAACTACTATTACTTTTCTGAGTAAGATTATTGGGTATCTCCGTACGGTGCTCGTTGCCTACTATTTTGGTACGAGCGCCCAGGTGGATGCGTTTGTCGTTGCCATGCTTATTCCTTCTCTTGTGTTTGGAATTATAGCAGGTGGCTTGCAAACCGTTATTATCCCGGTATACACTGAGGAGAAGCAAAAAAATTTGCAGAAAGCAAAGACTTTTGTCAACCAGATATTTTTAATAAATGTTATCGTTCTTTTACTATTCTCCTTTATTATGTTTTTGTTTCCTACCGCATTTGTAAAAGTAGTTGCATACGGCTTTAAAGGTACGCGGCTTTCGCAGGCTACTTACTTTATGCGTTTTCTTATAATATTTGGTTTCTTTAATGTATTTATCGGTTTTTTTATAGGTTTGTTGCAGTCAGAAAGGCAGTTTTTGTTTCCAGCTGTTGTTACGCTTGTTGGTAACTTATTTATACCGTTTTCTCTACTTTTGTTTGCAAAGAGAATAGGCATAAATAGTTGGACAATAGGCGAAATCTCGTTTGGTACTTTCAGCTTTTCTGGAATGTTTCTTTATTTGTATTTTAGAAAACGATTTTTTAGACATTTCAAGTTTTTTAGTGTTGATTGGAAAAAGGTTTGGCATTTTTTTGTACTTCTTTTTCCAATAATTTTGACATCTGGTGCAAATGCGTTGTATCAAATTATAGATAAGGCGGTAGCATCTTCTCTCCCTGTGGGTTCTGTTGCAGCATTAAATTTTGCACAACTTATTTATAGAATTCCGTTAGGTCTCTTGTCTATACCAATTATAGTTTCTGTTTATCCTTTATTTTCAGGTTTTGCTATTAAAAAGCAATATGAACAATATGTGAAGGTATTTCAGGATACTTTTACTGTATTAATGTTTATAATAGTTCCTGTATTAGTTTTATTTGTAGTATATGCGTATCCGATTGTTCGTATTCTTTATCAACATGGTGCTTTTACATCTAACTCTACTTCGCTTACTGCATTTGCTGTTTCAATGTATTCTATGGGTCTTTTTACTATATCTATAAATCTTCTTTTTCAAAGAGTGTTTTTTTCTTTTAAAGATACAAAAACTCCTTTATATATTACAATATCTATTCTAGTTTTTAATGCAGTAGGAGATGTTTTGTTGTCAAAGATTTTGGGTGTTGGCGGAATAGGACTTGCAACAGCACTTGCAACAATAATAGGCTTTTTCTTATACACGCTAACAATAAGAAGAAAGGGTTTAATTAATATTTTATATGATTCTTTGGCAAAAGAAGGATTAAAGATAATTTGTGCTTCTGCTATGATGCTTTTTGTTGCATTGTTGTTTAAAAAATTTATAAACTATTCTCAAACCTTTGTTGTTTTACTATTTCGTTTTACGGTAGTGGTAATACTTCTCGTTGCATCGTATTTAATTTCTGCATATCTGTTAAAGTCTTCAGGATTGAGTATTTTTGTGAAGTATTTAAGGAGGATGTTTAGAAAGTTTTCTTTATAGAATATTTCTCGTTTTTTATATTTGTGGATATAATTTAAAAACAAGGAGGTATAGACATGAAAGGCATTGTTTTGGCGGGTGGTACAGGGTCAAGGCTTTATCCTTTAACAAAGGTGACAAATAAACATTTACTGCCGGTAGGACGATATCCTATGATTTTTTATCCGATTTATCGGTTAAAGCAGGCAGGGATTAGTGAAATTTTAATTGTAACAGGAAGAGAACATATGGGTGATGTCATGGAATTGCTTGGTAGTGGTAGAGATTATGGTGTAGAATTTACCTATAAAGTACAAGATCAAGCTGGTGGTATTGCACAGGCTCTGGGCCTTGCAAGGAATTTTGTAAATAACGATAGATGTGTAGTAATCTTAGGTGATAATATATTTGAAGATGATCTATCACCGTATATAAAATCTTTTGAGGGCCAAAAGGTGGGTGCAAAAATCTTATTAAAAGAAGTTAGCGATCCTACGCGATTTGGAGTAGTAGAATTAGAAGGCAAGAGGATTGTTTCTATTGAGGAAAAACCTAAAAAGCCCAAGAGTAATTTTGCCGTTACTGGAATCTATATGTACGATTCTAATGTTTTTGATATAGTAAAAACTCTTAAACCGTCAGGAAGAGGCGAGCTTGAGATAACAGATGTGAATAATGCTTATATAAAAAAAGACTTGCTTACCTACGATATATTAAAGGGCTGGTGGACAGATGCTGGAACCCCGGAATCTCTATTTAAATCTAATGCTTTAGCTAAAGATATAATACTGGAT
This sequence comes from Caldisericaceae bacterium, assembly GCA_027023025.1. Taxonomy (GTDB): domain Bacteria; phylum Caldisericota; class Caldisericia; order Caldisericales; family Caldisericaceae; genus S143-107. The sequence continues at coordinate 32,930 of JALVXB010000024.1, forward strand.
TTTGGAGAGTAAATAATGGGAAAGTACGAATTTATTAAAACTCCCATTAGCGGATTGATTATCGTTAAAACTACGCAGTTTAAGGACGAAAGGGGTTTCTTTATTGAAACATACAATGAGGATATTTTTAGATTTAATGGTATTACGGAGCGGTTTGTACAGGATAATCATTCGCATTCAAAAAAAGGCGTTTTGAGAGGCTTACATTTTCAGTTTAAACATCCGCAAGGGAAACTTGTTCGAGTTGTGAAAGGTAGAGTATTTGATGTTGCCGTTGACTTAAGAAAAGATTCACCTACATTTGGTAAGTGGTTCGGTGTTGAACTTTCGGAAGAGAATCACCTGGAGTTTTACATCCCCCCGCACTTTGCGCATGGTTTTCTCTCGCTGGAAGATGATACGGAATTTCTATATAAGTGTACTGATTTTTATTATCCTGACGATGAAGGTGGCATTATTTGGAATGATCCTCAAATAGGCATAGAATGGCCTGTAGACAAAGTACAGGAAATAACTATTTCTGGGAAGGACAAAAAACTGCCAAAATTTGAAGAGGTAATTAAGTACTTATGAATATTTATTTTTGTAGGTAAAACACGATGAAAATAGTTGTATTGGGAAGCAATGGGCAATTAGGTAGGGAATTTGTAAATTATTTGCAAACGACAGAAAACAAGATTTTCGCTTTTTCTCATTCTACACTTGATGTAGAAGATCTTGAGAAAATAATTAAAACTTTTAGGTCAATAAATCCGGATGTAGTAATAAATTGCGCTGCTTATACGAAAGTAGACAAAGCTGAGGAAGAAAAAGATTTAGCCTACAGAGTAAATGCAATTGGAGCAAAAAATGTTTCTTTTGCATCTTTTAAGGTAAATGCAAAAGTTGTCTATTTCAGCACGGATTATGTGTTTAACGGTAAGAAGAATAGCCCTTATATAGAAATAGACCCGCCAGAACCTATATCTATTTATGGAGAATCGAAATTCTGGGGTGAACAATACACGAGAGAATTCAATTCAAATCATCTCATATTAAGAGTAAGTTGGCTTTATGGAGGTTATGGGAATAACTTTGTTAAGACGGTAATTAGGCTTGCTAAAAGTGGTAAACCTCTGAGGATTGTTAATGACCAGTACGGAACTCCTACATATACTTTGGATGTAGTAAAACAAACTATTAAACTTTTAGAAAATGCCAGAATCGGGATATATCACTCATCGAATATTGGTGAAACAACCTGGTTTGAGTTTGCAAATAAAGTTCTTGAGGATTTGGGTCTGGAATCAGAAGTTATTCCAATTGAGTCAAAAGAATATCCTACTTTAGCAAAAAGACCAAAATATTCTGTCTTAAAAAACTACTTTCTTGAATTAGAGAAGTTGGATATAATGAGACAATGGAAAGTAGCACTAGGTGATTTTATAAACAACTATGGAGAGTGGCTGTTAAATGAATAATAATTTAGCCTTCTAATAGAGGTTCAAAGGAAGCAATGATAGGGTAAAGAAATGGGAATATATAGGAAATTGTGCAGTTTCGTTTTATTAAAGGTCTACAGTGTGCCTAAAGTACTTGTAGAATTTTTTATTATGCCAAATGAAAAGGAATAATTCTTATTTGTCTGAACGGGTATCTGTTTTAGTTACTGGTGGCGCGGGATTTATAGGTTCAAATTTTATTCATTATATTCTCGATAGATATCCACAATATATTATAATAAATTTAGATAAACTTACTTATGCTGGTAATCTTAATAATTTAAAAGATGTGTCTGGCAATTCTAATTACTATTTTGTAAAAGGGGATATTTCTAATTATGAATTGGTTAATTACATCTTTGAGGTTTTTCAACCTCGGTATGTAGTAAATTTTGCAGCAGAATCTCATGTTGATAGATCTATAGAAGATCCAGGTATTTTTCTCAGAACCAATATACTCGGCACTCAAGTCTTACTTGATGTGGCAAAAAAACACTGGTATAGAGCCAATAATTGGAGAAATGGAGTAAAGTTTATTCAAATATCTACGGATGAGGTGTATGGATCTTTAGGACCAGAGGGATTTTTTACAGAGAAGACTCCGCTTGATCCTCATAGCCCGTATTCTGCCTCTAAAGCCTCTGCTGACTTTATTGTTAAATCTTACTTTGATACTTTTAAAATGCCTATAAATATAACAAGATGTTCTAATAATTATGGTCCGTATCAGTTTCCTGAAAAATTAATTCCTCTAATGATAAATAATGCGTTAAACCACAAAGAGTTACCTGTGTATGGTGATGGAAAACAGGTAAGGGATTGGCTTTATGTTGAGGATCACTGTAGAGCAATAGATTTAGTTATGCAAAAAGGAAAATTAGGCGAAGTTTATAACATTGGGGGGCATAACGAGAAGGAGAATATATACATAGTAAAAAAAATTATAGAATTACTAAGAAAAATGACTGGAGATGTTAAAATAAATGAGTCTTTAATAAAACATGTGAAAGATAGGCCTGGCCATGATAGAAGATATGCAATTGACCCTTCAAAGATTGAAAAAGAACTTCACTGGAAACCAGAAGTAAATTTTGATAGAGGCATAGTGAAGACAGTCAGTTGGTATCTGAATAATATTGCCTGGGTTAGGAATGTTACTAATGGAGAGTATCGAAACTACTATAAGAGAATGTATGAATGGAGATAGGATGTACTACATTTTAGAATCCAAAAATTTAGTGAATAACTAATAAGTAATATATAAGTGAAATTTAATATGGTGTTGGCCTATGGGTAATTTTCTGTCAGTAGCAATGTGCACCTATAATGGAGAGCAGTATCTACAGGAACAAATTGATAGTATTCTTCTGCAAACCCGTCTTCCAGATGAAGTGGTTGTTTGTGATGATGGTTCTACTGATAAAACATTACAAATTCTTAAGGATTTTAGGAGGAAAGCATCTTTCCCTGTAAGGATTTATGAAAACGAAGTAAATCTTGGTCCTACTAAAAACTTTGAACAGGCTATTAGTTTATGTATGGGGAATATTATTGCTTTGAGCGATCAAGACGATGTGTGGATGCCTGACAAGATTGAAATGCTTGAAAAAGCCCTTGATAGTCATCCGGATGCCGGCTATGTTTTTTCTGATGCTTTAGTTGTTGATGAAAGGTTAGGTCCCCTTGGATATACGATGTGGGAAAAAGCTTTATTTTCGTATCGACAGAGATGGTACTTTGAACATGGGCAACAGTTAAGGGTTCTTCTTAAACATAATATAGTAACTGGTGCAACATTGGCATTTCGTTCAGAATTACGAGATTTAATTCTTCCGATTCCATCTCAATGGGTACATGATGCATGGATTGCTCTTTTAATGAGCGCGGTTGGAAGGAAGGGAATTTTTATTGACAAGCCTCTTATTAAGTACCGGCAGCATCCAAAGCAAGTTATAGGGGGTAGAAAACTTAGCTTTGTCAATCAAGTTCGAAGAGCTAGTAGTATAAGTTTACATTCTTACAAAGAGCAATTCAAATTTGCCCTTGATCGATTGTCTTTGTTTGATAAAATAGAACAAAGGAATGTACAGTTAATAAAAGCTAAATTAGTACATTTAGAGATACGCGACCAGATTCATAAGCAGCCACGCTGGAAGCGTTGTGGGAGAATTCTCAAGCAATTATTATTTGGATATTACCATCAATTTTCGGGAGGATGGAAGAGCGTATGGAAAGACCTGTGTTTGTGAGAGAATTCGTATATGGATTGTAAAGTAGAATATTATGAAAGAAAAATGAGTAGAGGTTTATAACATTGTAGGCCATGATAGAAGATATGCAATTGACCCTTCAAAGATTGAAAAAGAACTTCACTGGAAACCAGAAGTAAATTTTGATAGAGGCATAGTGAAGACAGTCAGTTGGTATCTGAATAATATTGCCTGGGTTAGGAATGTTACTAATGGAGAGTATCGAAACTACTATAAGAGAATGTATGAATGGAAATAGGTTTGGAGGCAAAGGATATTGATATGTTTATTGAAACTAAAATTCGTTCTATTGTAAAAAGTATATCTTGGCGCATTCTTGCTACATTAACTACGGTGTCGCTTGTTTTTATTTTTTTCCATCGTATAGATATAGCTTTAGAGTTAGGCGGAGTAGAGATCGTTGCAAAGATGTTTATCTATTATTTTCATGAAAGAGCTTGGGATAAAATTAAATTTGGAAAGGTGGCAATTTCGCCTTTCGTTGTGTGGTTAACGGGACTTCCAAAATCTGGTAAAACGACAATCGGCAATAATTTATTTAGGTTGTTGCAGAAGGAAGGAATTAAAGTACAACGACTTGATAGCAAAGAAGTGCGAGCTCTGTTTCCAGAAACGGGATTTACAAGGGAGGCAAGAGACGAGCATATAAAGCGTATTGGATATTTAACGAGCATATTAGAACAAAATGGTGTTTCTTCTGTTGCATCATTTGTATCTCCGTATAAAGAGAGTAGGGACTTTGTTAGAAAAAATACTAAAAATTTTGTCGAAGTGTATGTTAAGGCTTCTGTAGAAACTTGTATAAAACGAGATAAAGAAGGAATGTATGAAAGAGCTCTCAAGGGTGAAATTATTAATTTTACTGGTGTTTCTGATGTCTATGAAGAACCGACGGAGGCAGAGATTGTCGTTGATACCGAAAAACTGACTCCTGATGAAGCTGCGCAAAAAATATATAAGTATTTAAAGAAAAAATTCTTGAATGTGAGGAGGTTATAAATGGCAGAAGTTTATTGGCATTCTTACAAAGTTACAAAGGAAGACCGTCAAAAAATTAAGGGGCATAAATCAGCTGTTGTTTGGTTTACTGGTCTTTCTGGATCTGGAAAGTCTACTCTTGCAAATGAGTTGGAATATATTCTAAATAGCCTTGGGGTCCATACTTTCCTTCTCGATGGTGATAACATAAGGCATGGTTTAAATGCAGATCTAGGTTTTTCTCCTAAAGACCGAGAAGAAAATATTAGAAGAATAAGTGAAGTGGCAAAACTTTTTGTCGAAGCAGGTATTGTTGTAATTGTGGCGTTTATATCTCCTTATAGAAAAGACAGGAACCGAGCAAGATCGCTTGTTGCTCAGGATGAGTTTATAGAAGTTTTTGTAAAGTGTCCATTGGAAGTAGCAGAAAAAAGAGACACAAAAGGATTGTATAAAAAAGCTCGTGCGGGGATAATAAAAGACTTTACGGGTATTTCTGCCCCTTATGAAGAACCAATAAATCCAGAAATTGTCATAGAAACTGATAAGCTCTCTATTAAGGAAAGTGTTAGCACCATATTTGATTATTTGATTAAGAAAAATATAATAAAAAAGACTTAGTATAATAAGTCAATACCTTGGAGAAGGAAATAGGGAGAAAATAAAGGAGAATAGCAGGCAAAAATAGCAACAATGAAGAACATAGAATGAAAAGGAGGAGCACAGCGAGGAAAAAATGAAAAGGCAGAGAGGAATAAGAATAGAAATAACAAAGG
>JALVXB010000025.1 GCA_027023025.1 Caldisericaceae bacterium
GGCGACAATGTAGACATGGAAGTTGAATTGATCTACCCCGTTGCACTCGAAGAAACCCAAAGGTTTGCTATCCGTGAAGGCGGTAGAACGGTAGGTGCAGGTGTCATCACTGAGGTGATTGAGTAAAGGAAAGGGGTTAAACCATAATGAGAGAAATTATCCTGCTTGAGTGTACTGAGTGCGGTAGAAGAAACTACGCAACTACGAAGAATAAAAAGAACAACAGAGAAAAGATGCAAGTGAGAAAGTATTGCAGATATTGTAAGAAGCATACAATTCATAAGGAGGTAAAACCGTAGGTCCGTGGCTCAATTGGTAGAGCATCGGTCTCCAAAACCGAGGGTTGGGGGTTCAAGTCCCTCCGGACCTGCCACTTATTATGAGTAAAAGAACGCAAGAGAAAAGAAGAGTTAAAAAAACAGCAACGAGAAGTGTAAATACTGCAGCACAGACCGTAAGGCCCAGAAAAGAGAGCTTTAAGGATTTTTTAAAGGGCGTATGGATTGAGCTTACCAAAAAAGTTATATGGCCATCTGGCAAAGAGCTCTGGAACTATACTATAATTGTACTTGCGTTTGTCGTGTTCTGGGCTGTTTACATTGGTCTGTGGGATATGCTTTTTGCTAAAGGACTGGAAGCGATTGTTAGATAAAATGGCAGACGAAGAAAAGAAAGTAAATAATCAAGAGGAAAAAGAAGAGAAAAAACCGGAATGGTTCCTCGTGCATACCTATTCAGGCTCCGAGAAAAAGGCATTAATTAACTTGCAGGAGCGAATAAAGGGGTATGGAGTAGAGGACAAAATACTAAAAGTTATTCTTCCAGTAGATTATTACAGTGTTGTTGAGCGCGGAAAGAGGAAGGTTAAGCCTCACCGTGTTTTTCCCGGTTACCTGATCGTTCAGATGATTCTGGACGACCAGACCTGGTTTGTCGTAAGGAATACGCCTGGAGTTTTGGGTTTTGTTGGTAGTGGTGGAAAACCCACGCCTCTCACGGATAAAGAAGTTGAAGTTCTCCTTAATAGAATTGGCGAAGAAGAGGCCCGTGAGAAGATGAACTTTGAAGTGGGTGACAGAGTGAAAATTCTTGCAGGTCCTTTCAAAGATATGGAAGGTACCGTGCAGGAAATAGACGAAGCAAAAGGCAAGTCGAAAGTTCTGCTCGAAATGTTCGGCAGAGAAATGCCTGTAGAAATAAAGAGCGAATTTATACAGAAGATTTAAGAGGTGTATTATGGCGAAGAAAAAGAAAAAGGAAGTTATCGGAATTGTAAAGCTTCAAATTGAAGCGGGAAAAGCAACGCCTGCACCACCTGTAGGTCCTGCGCTTGGACAGAAGGGTGTAAACATTATGGACTTCTGTAAGAGGTTTAATGCAAGGACGGCAAAGCAGGCAGGGCTTATTATTCCCGTAGTAATCAAGGTTTACAAGGACAGGAGTTTTGACTTTATTACAAAAACTCCTCCGGCATCTTCGCTTATTAAAAGAGCGTTAAAGATTGATAAAGGTTCTCCTGAGCCTAACAGAAAAAAGGTTGGAACAATTAAACGCTCTCAATTGGTGGAGATTGCCAAGATGAAGTTGAAGGACCTCAATACTGAGGACCTTGATGCGGCAGCACGCATTATTGAAGGGACTGCCCGAAACATGGGCGTAAATGTAATAGAAGGATAATTATAATTTTGTGGGAGACAAAAGTCGATTGACCACAAGGAGGTAAAAGTGAAAAGAAGTAAAAGGTACAGAGAATTACTGAAGAAAATTGACAAAACAAAACAGTACACATTGGACGAAGCGATTAAACTTCTTCCAGAGCTTAAAAGTGCAAAGTTTGACGAGTCAGTTGAAGCAACTTATGTGCTTAATGTAAATCCAAAGTTTGCAGACCAGAACATTAGAGGTGTAATTTCGCTGCCTCACGGAACAGGAAAAACAGTAAAGGTTCTCGTGTTTGCAAAGGGTGAAAAAGCACAGGAAGCAAAGGATGCAGGTGCCGACTATGTAGGTGCAGAGGAACTCATTGACAAGATTGCAAAAGAGGGTTTCCTGGACTTTGATGTGGCTATTGCAACTCCTGACATGATGAGATTTGTTGGTAAAATTGCGCGTATTCTTGGTCCGAGAAAACTTATGCCAAACCCGAAGGCAGGTACTGTAACAATGGACATAGCAAAAGCAGTCAAAGACTTTAAGGCAGGTAAAATTGAGTATAGAGTTGACAAGACTGGTGTTATTCATACTATCGTAGGTAAAGTTTCGTTTAAGCCTGAAGACCTTAAAGAAAACATACTTGCTTTGACGGAAGCTATTTTGAAGGCAAGGCCTGCATCTGTGAAAGGTACATACTTAAAAAAGATGTACCTGGCGCTTACGATGTCGCCTGCAATTCGTATAAATGTTCAGGATTTAACAAAAAAGTAATTTAAATTTGAAAAAGACAAACCAGAGACAGTTGGTGGGTTGAACCCTTAAAAGGAATTGCCAACCGAGGTTTTAAAGATACATTTGGAGTTACTTAAAAGTTGATGTATTATACCCCGGTTGCGCAAGCGCCGGGGTTAATTAGTTTAAGGAGGATTCGTTATGCGAAAGGAAAAGAAAAAAGAAGTTATTGAAGAGATGACCGAGAAACTTAAAGGTCAGAAGAATCTTCTTATCGTTGACTTTACGGGCATCAAAGCAAATGATGCAGCAAATTTTAGAAAGCTTGCCAAAAAGCGGGGCGTTTACTACAAAGTAGTAAAGGCGAATTTGCTCGAACTTGCTTTCAAAAGTGCAGGCTTTGAAGTAGAGGAGTCTCTTTTTGAAGGGCCAGTTGCAGTGGCAATTCACGATAGTGACCCTGTCGTTCTGGCAAAGACTCTCGTAGATTTTAAAAATGAAGAAGAAGATAAGCCTCTCTTTAAGGTGAAGAAAGGGCTCGTTGAAGGACAGTGGTTCTCTGGTGCCGACATTGAAAGAATTGCGAAACTTCCATCCAGAGAGGAACTACTTAGCAAACTCGTATACCTGCTGAATTCACCAATACAGAGGCTCGTTACTGTGCTTGAGAAACCAATTAAAGACTTTGTGGTCGTATTAGATCAAATCAAAGATAAAGCCGAAAAGGCCGCATAAAATAAAAATTTATTCGTAAGGAGGACTTAAAATGACTAAAGAAGAATTAATCGAAGCAATTGAAAAGATGAGCGTGCTTGAACTTTCCGAGCTAGTGAAAGCACTTGAGGACAAATTTGGAGTAACTGCAGCAGTTCCTGTTGCAGCAGTAGGCGCAGCAGGCGGAGCAGCAGCCCCTGCAGAAGAGAAGACAGAGTTTGATGTAATGCTTACGGGTTTTGATCCTAAGAAGAAGATTAGCGTAATTAAAGTAATCAGAGAAGTAATGCAGCTTGGGCTTAAAGAATCCAAAGAATTCGTTGAGGAGTCTGAAAAAGAGCCTAAGCCAGTTAAAGAAGGGCTTCCTAAGAAGGACGCAGAAGAACTTAAGAAGAAACTCGAAGAAGCCGGCGGAAAAGTCGAACTTAAGTAGAATTTTATTTAACTTTTGTTTCGTTGACGGGAGGCAATATGTCTCCCGTTCTTTATTTTCTCACAAGTGTTTATTTTTTGTAGTGCAGTTTACTGATATGGGTTTGGTTTATTCTTTGTTAATGCATTTTAATAGTTATTCCGCAAAATAATCTGGACGAAATTAATTAATCAAATCTTGCTTTTCCTTATAGACTTAATACGAAACAATTTCTACAAAGTTGTTTTTAATCTTTTTATAATCTATTAATGCTCTGTCTAAAACTTACGGTTGCATAATTTTTCAACGATGTATTTTAAGTTAATTTAATGAATAAAACTTTCCTGTTTAAACTCTTTAACGCCACTTGCTTTTTCTACGAGAATTGAAGGAATGTAACAACTAAAGAATCTGTGCTTTTATTCAGATCTTTTACTGACACTCCGAACATAGCAAAGAGACTTTGCCTTAAAAGCTACTTATTATTTGTACCTGATATTCTGAACGAAGTGAAGAATCTCTGCCCTAACCATTTTACATTTGCAAAATGCAGCCAGCAGACTTTACCTTTTGTCGTGTAAAACTACTTTTTAGTAAAATCAACCTTGCAATTTACTTTCCACCCCGTAGGAAGAAAAGTTAGAAAGGAAACTCCGTGTCCGCTCTAAAAGGGATAAGGTCCTTCGCTCGCTTGCTCTCACTCGAGGACGACGGACAGGAGGTTGTTCTAGAGGAGTAAATCAATTGAAGATAAGGAAACTCCGTTTTAATAACGAGGCTTTTGACTCCATCATGTTGGACGAAGTAAAGCATCTCTGTCTTAACTGCTGTACCTTTGTGAAAGCGCGGTCAATAAATTTTATCTTTTGTTTTGTAGAAAGTATTTTTGTGAATTGCCTACTCAATTCGTTTTTTTAATCCCGAAGGAAGAGAAGTTAGAAAGGAAATTTCGTGTCCTTTATTATTTTGGATTCTTCGCGAATGCGGCTCAGAACGACGAAATGGTGGGCGCCCCGAGCACGGCAAAACATTTCTACATTAACGACTAAACATTTTTGTTGCGTCACTCTGAGCGAAGTGAAGCATATCTGCCTTAACGATCCTACACTTCGTTACTATTAAACTTATAGACAGTTTTTTTGTTGAAGACGGCGCAGAATAGCAAAATTACATCCCATGAACCCTGTATTAATCAGGTCGCATTTAAAACATGCCATTTAAATGCCCGTAGAGGCGAATCTTGAGGAAAATCAGGTAAATATACCTGCAAAACGCTTAAAACGCCTTATTTTAGAAGGCAATAAAGCCTGTATTTATCTATATTTCTTTAATTCTGGCCAGAATGAAATATGATTTATCAGGTTATATTTTTTAGAAACCCTTTATTTATCAGTATTTCTTAAAGTCCAGATTTTCCACTTTTGCAAGCAAAACACGAATTTTTGTTCTATTTTTTAAAAAACATAAGATTTAATGATAATAATGTTCAGTTGCAGATACTCGTGCAAATCTAACAAAGTTTCCTATAAACGGCCATTTTTGTTTTAAAGAACAAACAAAAATCAGAGTAGCCTTTTCTTTAATCTTGAAAATTTAGCGAACGGGGAAGAAGAATACTTCTCGTATTTTTCTAACGGCTTTGCTTTAAGGGTGTGTTTATTTACCTATTTTTGAGGAATATAAATTTTACTGTTTAAGGTCATCGCTATTTTTCTACTTAATTAAATCACACTTTTGTAGTATAATATAAAAAATTTTTAGGAGATGATTATGATCAAAGAATTACCGAATCTTAAGATCGGTGAACTTACTGCAAAGGTGCCAATCGTTCAGGGTGGTATGAGTGTGGGGATTTCTCTTTCGGGGCTTGCCTCTGCAGTAGCAAATGAAGGCGGTATTGGTGTGATAGGCGCTGCAGGAATAGGAATGCTTGAAAATGACTTTTATACGCATTACGAAGAAGCGAATCAGCGTGCGCTAAAAAAGGAAATTCGCAAAGCAAGGGCAAAAACGAATGGTATTCTGGGCGTGAACATAATGGTTGCCTTAAGTGATTACTACGAATTAATAAAAACAGCCGTTAATGAGGGAATAGACATCGTTTTTGCAGGTGCAGGGCTACCACTCAAAAATCTTGCGTCTATTATAGATAGTGCTAGAAAAATTAAAACTAAGTTTGTGCCCATTGTTTCTTCTGTGCGCTCCTTGAATGTCCTGTTTAGTTACTGGGAAAAGCATTACAATGAACTTCCAGATGCAGTCGTGGTTGAAGGGCCCATGGCTGGTGGCCACCTTGGGTTTAAGAAAGAACAAATAGACGATCCGCGTTTCAAACTTGAGAAAATATTTGTAGACATACTAAAAGCAGTAGATATATTTGCTAAGGGGTTTAAAAAGCGTATTCCAGTTATTACTGCAGGAGGTATTTATACTGGTTTTGACATTTATAAGTTTCTTAATATGGGAGCAAGCGGAGTCCAGATGGCAACTCGTTTTGTTGCAACTGAAGAGTGCGACGCTTCAGACAAGTTTAAAGAAACATACATAAATGCAACGAAGGATGACATTATGATTATTGACAGTCCTGTGGGATTACCTGGCCGTGCAATCAGGAATTCTTTTTTGGAAGATGTAAAGATGGGAATGAAAAAACCTTTTACCTGCACATACAAGTGTCTTAAAACCTGTGATTATAGAAAGGCACCGTATTGCATAGCACTTGCTCTTACTAATGCCAAGAAAGGCATTTTGCAAAACGGTTTTGCTTTTGCTGGAGCAAATGTTTACAGAGTAGATAAAATTGTTTCAGTGAAAACTCTTATGGAGTCTCTGATAGACGAATTTTATATGGCTGTGAGCCTTGCTAATAGAGGGACGGCAGCCATTTAAAAGTATTTTGATATAGCCGTTTAAGTTTTATGCCTGCGCAATTCACGCAGGCATTTTTTATTTGTATGCGTGCTATAAAAATTATGGAACTTTTTTCTGCAATTTGTGTCTAAATAGTGTCAATGCTAAAATAATGCGGGAGGGGATGGTGAGATGAGTAAAAATAAAGGCGCATTTTTGAAGGCAGTTGTATTTGTATTAGTTTTGGCGCTTGTTTTTACTGCTTCTATTTTTATGCAGGCGGATGATTTTGTTTTTGCTGGGCAGTCCTTTAAAACTCCTGAAACTGGATTTAAAGTTTATCGAAGTGCAAAGTACGGTTTTGCTTTTAGGTATCCTGCAGATTTTACGATAAAGGAAACTGATAGCGGCGTAAGGGTGTACTTCCCAAAAACTGCAAAGTGGAGAGAATACATTTTTAAAGACGATGTCGTAAGTGCGTATGTGGATGTGGGTATTTCCAATCTTGATGTAGTTCAAAGCGGGACCTTGTGCAGTTCAAATATTCTTTCCGATAAAAAAGTCATAATACTCAATGCAAAGCGTTTTCAGTATGGAACATTTAACGAGGCTGCAATGGGTGGCAGATACTTTGACTACGAAGTTTATACTACTCAGCACCTTGGGAAGTGCTATCACATCGCTCTCGTGGTAAAGGGTGAAGGGGTTGGTGCAGGTGCTCACGACGGGAAAGGCCCTCAACCTGGTGATTATGCTCCAAAAAACGCAAAACAAGAGTTCTTAAGCGTACTTAAGCAAATCGTCCTTTCTTTTGAATTTCTGCCAGGAAAAGGCAAGATAAGCGTAATGTTTACCATTGGTGAACCTATTATGACGGTAAACGGTATAAAAGCAGAAATTGACCCCGGGAGGGGTACTGCTCCTGTAATAATTCCGGAGTGGAGCAGGACTGTTTTGCCAATTCGTGCTCTCGTTGAGGCTCTTGGTGGCAGCATCAGCTGGAACGGAAAAGACAGAAGCGTCGTAATATACCTTGGTGACAGGCAAATTGTTTTGTGGATTGGCAAAAGCGAAGCGTATGTGAATAGTAAAGCTGTGCAGATAGATCCTAAAAATCGTAGTGTTAAGCCAATAATAATAAATGGCCGAACGATGATTCCTGTGAGGTTTGTTGCAGAAAGTCTGGGATGTAAAGTTTTGTGGAACGGTAAAACCAAACAGGTTACGATAATTTACGATAAAGGAGTGAACATGCTTAAAGAGAATTGTATTTATGCAGCTATGAAAGGTGTATCAATGGACATTGTGCGCGTGGAAAGTTGGCTGAAAAGCCCTCACAATTTATCCGATGACGAGATTTCAGAACTAAAAGCGAAACTTACCGAATTAAAAGAAGCACTTGCAAAGTATAAAACAATCTCTGTTTCTAAATATAAACTTCCAGAGAAAAGAGAAATTATTGGTTGGGTGAGCAAAAAAGGAGATACACTTCTTTACAGCGAGGGGATGTCCCGCTCCGGTCCATTTTATCACATTTCAGGCATTTATTCTGGCACACTCAACACGCTGGAGCCAAAAGTGAAGTATAGAATGACTATTTACCTAGTATATCCGCGTATATATCCTTTTCCTGATTACTATGTATATGTTGCAAGCGTAGAAAAAGCTAACGGGAAGTAAGAACTTTGTACGATTTTTAACGAAAATCGTAAAATTAATGCTTACTTTACCTATTAAACTTACTTTTTGTTTATACAAAACTGAGTTTTTTGTGACTTGCTTTTAATTTATTCTTAACTCTTGGAAAGAAAAGATGGGATAAATTGAAAAGCGTTATCTACTGACACTTTTCCGTGGATAATGAAGTAAACTGAAAAATTCTGTATTTATCAGTTCTCTTTTCCGAAAGTCGCTAATTTAAAACTTAAAAATTCGAGATTATAAGTGATGAAATATTGAAATCGAACGAAAGAAGAAATATAAGTGTTAATGTAAGAAATTAAAAGTGCAAAATAGTATACTTTCTAATTAGTCATAAGAGTTATAATGAAATTCAATGTATTTGAATTCCCGGGCGAGTGTTTATCGCATATCCGTAATTTGGGTAGGAGGTGTGATTAAGTTTCTCAAAAAATTGTTTGGTTTTTAAAAGTATTTAAAGTAATTTTTACTGTGTAGGCTTATTGTTGCGTAGCAGTTATAAGAAATTCTTTGAGTTTAATTTTTGCTTTATACTTTTATGGCTAAGTCAGAAGAATTGGTAAACGCTTGTTTAGTGTAAAATTGGTGTCACAAAGTTTCTGGAGAGGCGAGCTGTAACGATTGGGCAATAGGAATCATAAACTCAGCAGTAGCGAATTCAATAATGTATTTCAAGGTAAACGAATTTTTTAATAGACGATTTTAGAAAAAGTATTGACATTGTAATTTTTTATTGTATAGTATAGATACAAATTAAAATAATTTTAAAATATGAAATAGGTAAAAGTAAGCAAAAGGTAACCAGCAGATTTGATGATTTATTTAGGAATAAACAGATTTAGTTGGATTTTGCAGGCTACCTAAAAAGTAAGTGATTTTTGGTCATATTTAAAGAATGAGTAAATGAGGAAATAAATAACAAGGAGGTAAAATTATGAAAGAAAGAAGTCGTAAGACAAGAAAAAGGTGGATTACGGACTGGTGGCCTAACCGATTGAATCTAAAATTATTGAAGCAGAACCATCCGTGCCTAAACCCCTATGGTGAAGACTACGATTATTTTAAGGAGGTGCAAGACCTAGATGTAGATGCAGTTATAAAAGACTTAAAGAATTTAATGAGAACTCCTCAGAACTGGTGGCCTGCTGACTTTGGGCATTACGGTCCGCTATTTGTCCGTCTTGCGTGGCACAGTTCTGGAAGTTATAGAATTTACGACGGCAGGGGAGGGGCAAGAAATGGGAGTATTCGCTTTCCTCCCAGAATAAATTGGCCGGACAACATAGGGCTTGATAAAGCACTAAGGTTACTGTGGCCTATTAAAAAGAAGTACGGTAGGAAACTTTCGTGGGCTGACCTGATCGTTCTCGCAGGAACTATTGCACTTGACGACATGGGGCTTAAGATATCAGGTTTCTCTTTAGGCAGAGAAGATATATACGAACCAGACGAAAGTCCAGACTGGGGGCCAGAGGAAAAAATGCTTACCTCAAAGCGTGTGAAAGAAGGAGAATTGGAAAAACCTTTTGCAGCTACTGAGATGGGTCTTATTTATGTTAATCCAGAGGGGCCTGGCGGAAATCCTGACCCAGCAGAGTCAGCCAAACAAATTAGGACTGCCTTTAAGCGGATGGGAATGAATGACGAAGAAACTGTTGCTTTGATTGCTGGAGGACATGCTTTTGGTAAGTGTCACGGTGCATCCTCTGATGCATATTTAGGGCCAGATCCAACATCTTCTCCTATAGAGCAACGAGGTCTGGGATGGAAATTTAACTATAAGAGTGGAAAAGGCCCGGATACATTTACTTCTGGCTTCGAATTGACCTGGTCACTAACTCCTACGCGGTTCGCTTCTTACTTCCTTAAGTTTTTGTTCGAGTACGAGTGGGAGCTTACGAAGAGTCCTGCAGGCAAGTATCAATGGGTCGCTAAAGATGCACCAGAAATGTTGCCCGATGCTCACGATCCCTATAAAAAACACAAGCCAATGATGCTTACATCGGACCTTGCGTTAAAATTTGACCCGATTTATTCTAAAATAGCGAAAAGATTTCTTGAGAATCCTGATGAGTTTGGAAAGGCTTTTGCTACGGCATGGTTTAAATTGACTCATAGAGATATGGGGCCAAAGTCTTGCTATGTTGGGCCTTATGTTCCTAAAGAGGAGTTTCTCTGGCAGGATCCCCTACCTAAGCGAGACTACGAATTAATTAACAAAAATAATATATCGGAACTAAAGAAAAAAATACTTACCTCTGCTTTAAGTACTTCTCAATTGGTTTATACAGCATGGTCTTCTGCTTCAACATATAGAGACTCTGACAGAAGAGGTGGAGCAAATGGGGCGAGGATTAGACTCTATCCTCTAAACCAGTGGAAGGTAAACCATCCTGAGGATTTGAAAAAAATCATTAATATTTACGAAAAGATTCAGAAGGAATTTAACGAGAAAGAGGAGAAGAAAGGCAGTAATCGTAAAGTTTCTATTGCTGACCTTATAGTCTTAGGGGGAACTGCTGCTGTAGAAACTGCTGCTAATAAGGCAGGATTTGATGTGAAGGTTCCGTTTACACCCGGCAGAGTAGATGCTACTCAGGATGAAGTGGAATCGGAATTTTATGAGGAAGTAGAGCCGTTTGCCGACGGCTTCAGGAATTACTTTAGCAGGCCAGATAAAGTGGACGAAAGTGACATATACACGACACCTGAATACTTTCTCGTGGATAAGGCTCAGCTTCTAAAATTGACCGTCCCAGAGTTAGTCGTACTGATAGGCGGGTTGAGAACACTTGGGGCCGTGTATGGATACGAAAAGTACGGTGTTCTTACTGATAGGCCAGGGATACTTACAAACGACTTCTTTGTAAATCTTCTGGATATGGGTATTGAGTGGAAACAGGCAGATAAGTATCGCTACTTGTTTAGTGGATACGATACGAATACGGGAAAGCAGAAGTATGTTGCAACGAGAACTGACTTAATTTTTGCTCATCACGACGAATTAAGATCTGCGGCTGAGGTTTACGCAAGTGACGACGCAATGGAAAAGTTCGTTAATGACTTTATAACAGCGTGGAATAAAGTTATGAACCTTGATAGGTTTGATCTGATATCGAAAGGCTAAAATAGAAAAACTTTTACAGTAAACGGAACGCCCCTATTAAGAATGTATAATTTTAATGGGGGCGTTCTGATTGCCGTCGTGTTTTTAACTGTTTTGCATCGGTAATGAAAAATTTCGTTACGCGATACATCGTGACCTAAAGATGGAAAGTCCTATAACAAATTGTACGACGATATACAAAGGCGTAGATGTATTATCTTCCTATACTTAATACCTGCCAAAAATTTACGGGTTTGGTTGAGCGTCCTTAAATTCCTGGTGATTTCCTGATATTTCGATAGTTTTTTAAATAGAACTTGTAATTAACTTACTCAAATGGGCGGGCAAACTTTTTATTCCCTGCTTATTACGATTTATTTAAAGAAATACGCCGAGAAAAATATTAATGGATTCCTGAAATTTTTGTCGTTAGTGGTAACCCGGGTTATTTTTACCTTTTATTTATCTATTGACAAAAATCTCCAGCGTGATATTGTATTAATACAATAATACGATAAGGAGGTGTGCTATGAGGAAAGTTTTTCTCGTTGCATTGTTAATTGCTTCTTTAGTTGTATTTAACGGCTGTGCTAAAAAAGTTGATGCAAGCCAGGTTCGCTCGTTTGCTGATCCTATGACTGAGAATTTGCTTATTGCTATGAACAATAAAGATTACCGAATGTTTTCCAGGGATTTTGATAGTAAAATGAAGCAGGCTATTCCTGAATCCAGGTTTTATACACTCGTTAAGCAGGTAAACGGGAAGATTGGTATGTACATTCCAAACTCAAAGCAATTTTATCGTGCTTATAAAACTGGCAAGTTTACGACTGTTGTTTACAAAGCAAAGTTCAGCAGGGAAAGTAGTCCTGTGACGGTGCGTGTCGTTTTTGATGTAGAAAGCGGAAAGGAAAAAATTTCCGGGCTTTGGTTTGACTCACCTACATTAAGAAAGAGGTAGTCCATGGCTCCGAACATCCTCGTGTTGTTGACATTTTTTGCATTCGCTGTGCTTCTCGTAGGTACCGTTTTGTCCGTGGGGAAAATAAGCAGACGCGCGATCTGGTTTTTATCCATTGGTAGTGTGTCTTTTTTATCGGTTTTCTTCGTTCAGATGCCTTTGCAAAGACTTACTTCGAGAGTGTTTGCACTAAGCCCTGTCTGGAAAGCCATGGCGTATGCAGCAATCGCAGGTTTCGTGCAGGAATTTTTTAAGTTTGTTTCCGCACTCTATCCAGAGGGTAATTCAACTTCCGGGTTTTTAACGGGTATGGGCTTTGGGCTTGCGGAAGTGTCTTTTATTCTTTTGCAAGCCCCATTTATCTCTTTTATGCTCGTAGTGGAACGCATATTTGCACTGCTATTTCACTGCTCTTCTTCAGGAATTGTTCTTTATTTTAAGGAAAAGGGACGCTTTATTTTAGGATACATTCTTATATCTCTTATACACGCTGCTATGGACTTTTTGGCAATTTTGTACCATATTGGGCTTGTGAGTATCGTTCTTGCGGAAGCATTCGCTGGAGCTGTATCTATTTTCGTGTTTATCTCGTTTTTATTTGCAGTTAAAAGGTTTACTTTTAAAAGGAAAACATCAAAAGAATTGCGAGCATAATACCAGCAGTTATTAATAAAAATGGAATAGAATACTTATGAAACAACAGAAAGATCTTCTTTTTAGAAAGCCTTAAAGCAATAATGTTTGCAAGTGAGCCTACGATAAATCCGTTTCCTCCAATATTTACTCCGTAGGCAATAATTCTGTAGTTTTTACTGAAGTGAGTGATAAAAATACTTGCAGGAACATTGCTCATTATCTGTGAACTCCCTACGGATAGTAAAAATAAGTTTCTAATGCTTTCAATGTGAACTAACTGAACGAGCCTGTAAATCTGGGGAAACTTTGCGATAATTCCAAAGTCTATAAACATTATACAAAAAAGAACGATCAAACCCCAATCTGTTTTTGCAATTACTCTGGTGAAGAGAACGAAGTAAAGAATTACGATTGATGCCGTAAAGTATACAAAAAAGGATCCTTTTATATTAATGGAGAGGATGTAAGCAAAGAGTAAAACTATAGATGTATAAAAGAGAAATTTGTCTTCGTTTTCAGTACTTTTATTATCAGAAAACGGAATTATTTGCTTACTTTCTGAAAAACTTAGTAATACAAACAGTAGCAATACGACGATAAGTATTACTTCCATTGGCATCATCGTCTGAACGAATTTTGGAAAAGAAACTTTCATAAGTCGAAATAAATATATGTTTTGCGGGTTTCCAATAGGCGTAAGCGCGGAGCCTGCATTTGCTGCTATTGCTTCAAATATTATTAGCTTGCCGATGTCGTTTTTTATCAGTGTCTGCAATGTCAAAGTAAGCGGGACTACTATAAACAGAGAAATGTCGTTTGTTAAGAAAGCGGATAAAATTAGTGTAAGCGTTACGAGTTTTACTGCAAGCATTCTTTCACTTGAGGTTTTTCTTACAAACTGTTTCGTAATTCTGCGGAGAAAGTTACTTTCTGCAACGCCTGTCGTGATGACGATAAGGCCTGTAAGCATTAAAATTGTGTGCCAATCTATAAACTGTGAGTAGTGTGGTATTTCAGATGGAGCAGTTATTGCAAGCCCAATTAGTAAAAGCGTAAATATCACGAGTAGTCCTTCTCTTTTTACGAGAGGCATGGCGATTTTCAGTAACTTTTTCATACACTTATGTTATCACTTTATGGGAAGCCGTCAATATGCTTTTGGGTTATGAATTTAGTATCGTGTGAGGGTTTTTGAATTGCTGGATAAGCCCCAAGAAAAAGGGGCTTATTGTCTAATCTTTTCTTTCTTTCGTTTTTCGTTGAGCGCAAGTCCGATTAAGGTGAATATTATTGCAAGAATTACGAGCCACACGATACTCCAATGTATGTTTCCTCTTACGCTGTTACTTAGGTGTGCCGTAAGACCTTTATTCGCGTTGGAAAAGTTTTTCATCTTGGCAACAAACTTGCTTTCTTTGAACGGAAACGCAAGGATTTCAGTTGCGATGTACACGATTACTGCAAAACCAATTCCGCTCCATACTGCACTGGAAGTTTTTCCCGAAGTCATGTAACCTGCAATAAATGCAAAGGCTGACACGATCGCAAGTGGAAATACAAATAGTAGTGCAATGATAGTAATTACTGGCAGCGTTTCTTTTCCAATAATTGCAATTAAGTAGAATATAATTACTAATATAAGCGATACTATACCGACTTTGTAAATACTCTTATCCATGTGTTTCACCTCCTTCCAAAATAACAAATTTTCTATTAACTATTATACAAAAACTTCGTAATTTTCCAATATTTTCACGGATTTAGTTGCGTAAATTATCAAAAAATCTGTATAATTAAGTGTGGAAGGTGATAGTGGATGAATAGAAATTACAACTTTTTGCCCATTGCATTGCCGTTTTATTTAATGCTATTTTTAATTTTAATACTTTTACTGCCGGTGCTGTTTTTTATTTATGCAGGCAGTATTGTTGCAGTGTTTGCGCGTTTGGGCTTATCGCCTGCTGTTGGGTATTCGCTTTTCTGGCTGACGCTCTTTGGAAGTATGATAAACATTCCGATAAAACAAGTTGAGTCTAAGAAGCCGATTTATCAGGAAAAAGAAGTTTACTTTTACGGGATGCGATATGTAGTCCCTACCGTCCAGAAGCAGAAGACCGTCATTGCAGTAAATGTTGGAGGAGCCGTGATTCCCGTGCTTTTATCCATATACGAACTGGTCAGGCTCGTCGTAATGGGTAGGTTTTACCTATTCTTTGCTTCACTTCTTGCAGTAGTTATCGTTGCTGCAGTTTGCCATCACTTTGCAAAGCCCGTTAAAGGGCTTGGCATTGCAATTCCTACATTTATTCCACCACTCGTAACTGCTGCAGTAGCGCTTATACTTGCATTTCACTCACCTACGATCGTTGCTTATGTGGGCGGCACACTGGGAACGCTTATCGGGGCGGACCTGATGAATCTTAATAGGATTACCGATCTTGGCGCGCCTGTTGCAAGCATTGGCGGTGCTGGAACGTTCGACGGTATATTCCTGACGGGTGTACTTGCCGTGTTGCTCGTATAATTTTTACCTGCTTTAACAAAAAGTGAATAAATTTTTTGGTAAGGAAAGCTATTAGCAGATTTTTAAGGAATAATTTCAACCTGACAATTGTCTTTTTATATTGTCGTTCTGAGCGTAGTGAAGGACCTCTGCCGTAACAGTAAACATTTTCAGATAAACCAGAGTTGGACAGACCGAAGAAATTTAATAATTGTTTTATTCAAACCATTTTTATAAAGCTTAACTTATTGCTGTTTTTGAAGTAATAAATGTTGAAAAGGGAATTTTGTGTGCTTTCTAAATGGATTAGAATCCTTCGCTCGCTAACGCTCTCTCGAGGACGACCGTCTTTCTATCACACTGAGCGCAGCGACTGAAGAACTCTATCTTAACAATTTCACATTTTTGTTAAAACTAAAGTATCAAACTTCACACCAATGTTTTATGAGGTCCTTCGCAAAAACGACTCAGGACGACGAGGAGAAGAGAACGCTTGCTCGAGGACGACGGAGAGAAAGTGCTCGTTCAAGAAGAATGAAAAAAAGAGTAGAAAAGCCTTCGGGGCTCTGGGAAGAGAAGAGTTCCTTTGCAAAGATGGCTCAGAACGACAGAAGAGAGAAGAATTCCGAGCACAGCAAAAACATTTTATCTTAACGGCGAAACATTTTCTTTGTGTCACTCTGAGCGCAGCGAAGAGCCTCTACCCTGACGACAAACATTGCTGAACCACTTGCATTTTTCCAAGTCATTCTGAACGAAGTGAAGAATCTCTGCTTTAACAACAATTACATTTTTTGACAAGAACGACATCACTCTACACGGCCAATTCTTATGAGATCCTTTGCTTGCTGGCGCTTGCTCGAGGATTACGAGTGAATAAAAGGTGCTCATTTGAGGATATTGGGAGAGAGTGAGATTACTCGCGAAAGTGGCTCAATACTATAAAAAGAAAGGAAAGCTTTGCTCTGCTAAGCAAGAAAAAAGTGATGTTTCGTAAAAATACCTAATTATGGCAAAAATCAGCCCAAACAAACCCTGCATTTATCAGTGTTCATTTAAAAATCGCTAATTTAAGGCCCATAGACGCAAATCTTAAGAAAAATCGGGTAATTATACCTGCAAAACGCGTTAAACGGCCTTATTTTAGGGCATAAGAAAATCGCAATAAAACCTGTTTTTATCGGCATTTCTTGAAAACCGTTCTAAAATTATCAATTTGAATAAAATTCCCTAAAATAGAAACCCGCATAAATAAAGGCTTCTTTGAGGGTCAAAAACAGGCAAAATCCGGACGAAAAGCGAAAAATTGTTCGTATCTAATTTAGTAAACATAACCAGAGTAGAATCCTTATTTTACGGTGTAATCCTATCGTTCTGGGCTCATGCTGGCTGCAAGAAAACTATGTGAATGTCTGCAGAAAGGGATATACTTCGCAATGTCGTTTTAATTGGGAGTGTAGTTTACTAACGAGAGCTTTACCAAGAATCCTTAGTTTTTCTAATTTCAAAAAGATTTTTGACTTATGCTTTAAAAGTAAGTCTTCTGTTTCTTTTTGCATAGAAATTCTCAGATCAAATCTTAACTTACGCTTGTTTGTAACCAAGTATCGATAAATTAAATATCTTTCGTCTATGTTTCCTTGCAGAAGTTTTGCTTTTTAGTTAAAATAAATTGTTATTAAATAATTTTGTGAAAGGAGCTGATGTTCTGTGACGAATGTTTCTATTATAACGGCCGTAATCGCAGGATTCCTATCGTTTGTTTCTCCCTGCGTATTACCGCTTATTCCGGCATACATTTCTTATATTTCGGGTGCTTCATTGCAGGAAATTCAGGCAGGAGAAGTTTCGTCGAAAAAGATAATTATAAATTCGCTGGCGTTTGTCCTTGGTTTCTCAACAGTATTTATATTGCTTGGTGCGTCTGCAACTATAGTAGGTAGAGTGCTTGCGCGGCATATGAATATTTTCAAGATTGTTGCAGGTATTATTATTATTATTTTCGGGCTTCATACGGCTGGAATTGTTAGAATTAGATTTCTTAATTATGAGAAGAAGGTACAGGTTAAAAGGTCTAATAGTGCAACACTTATAGGGGCGTATCTTATAGGAATTGCATTTGCTGCTGGATGGACGCCATGCGTTGGTCCAATTCTTGGTGCAATTCTTGCGACGGCAAGTACATATACTACGATGTGGAAGGGAATTCTCCTCCTTACTGCTTACTCTCTTGGACTTGGTATACCATTTATTTTAACAGCCTGGGCAATTAACAAATTCTTTGTCGCATTCAAGCAGATAAGAAAATATTTCCATGCAATCGAAGCAATAGCAGGTGTTTTACTTATTGTCGTAGGGCTAATACTGATCATAGGAATATATCCAGCACCAATGGTGATAGGAATTTTCCTTATTACACTGGGAATAATATTGATAATAAAGGAAAAATCAGAGCTATTGGAAGTTAACAGCCTGCTTATTTTCGTGGGGCTATTGCTTATCTTTAATAAAGGGATACACTTCTAAATATGAGTGAATTAAGAAAAGCAAGGATACGCTCCGCAATAGAGCGTGAACTTTCAAAGTATTTGCACAGCCTTGACGACGAGAGGTTGAGAGGTATTACCGTAACAAATGTGGTGCTGTCAAAAGACCTGCGCTACGCAAAGGTGTACTTTACATCTCTTGGGCGCGAAGAAGAAAAAGACGAAATCCTCGAAGCACTAACGAAGGCGTCGCGCAGAATTCAAAGGGACATTGCAAACAGACTGAAGAATATGCGGTATGTTCCGTTACTTTCCTTTCACTTTGATTTGTCCATTCAGAAGGGGAATAAGATGCTCAACCTGCTTGACAAAGTTCAGGAAGAAATTGACAGACATCCAGAAGAATTTTCCAAGGAAGAACAATTAGGGGAAGGCGGTGAAGACGCCGGCTCTTCTAAAAGTAATACTGAAAACGAGGAGACTGGGGAAACATTATGAAAAAGAATAACACACTTGAAGAGATTGGAAAAGTAATGAAAGAAAACGAGTCTTTTGCAATTTTCAGCCACGCGAATGCAGACGGAGATGCATTTGGTTCCTCACTTGGGCTTGGACTTATGCTAAAACGACTCGGCAAAAAAGTTTCATACTTCCTTCCAGAACCGGTGCCCACGCGTTTTGCGTTTTTGTCTGATTACGAGCAGATAAACAAAAATGTACCTTCTGCAGATGTAGGCATCGTGGTGGATGCAGCAGACATTGGCCGTATAAACAATCTTTCTGAAAAGTTCAACAATTTTAAAACTACGATAAACATTGATCACCACGAAACAAACGATTACTTTGCAGATTTCAACTATGTGGACAAAGATTCTCCGTCTACGAGTTGTTTAATTTACAAACTAATAAAGGCAAATAACTTTCCTATCGACGAGAAAATCGCTGAAGCACTGTACACAGGTGTTTTAACTGATACTGGTGCTTTTAAGTACGCTAATGCAACTTTTGAAGCATTTGAGATTGCAGGGGAGTTGGTGAAGCATGGGGCAAACCCGGAGTATGTCGCAAAGATGTGCTTTGAGTCGGATACGGTTGAGCACTTAAATCTTACTGGTATTGCGCTTCAGCGGCTCGTCATCGAGGAAAATGTGGGCTATTCTTACATTTCTTACGACGACAGAGTGAAAATTGGCGCAAGCGAAGAAGACATGGAAGGCATTATTGATACGCTGAGAAAGTGCAAAGACATAGAGGTTGCTGTGCTGTTTAAAGAGGCAAACAGGGACGAAATCAGAGTGAGCTTCAGAAGCAAAAACGGTATTGATGTAAAGAGTATTGCAGTAAAGTTCGGAGGGGGCGGACACATTCCGGCGTCAGGATGTACGGTAAAAGGCAAACTTGAAGATGTAATAAGGCAAGTAATTCAAACTGTACACGAGATGGTCGGTAACAGAAGTGAGGTTAATAGTACTTAGCGGATTTGTATCTTACATCATAGGCGGAATTCCAGTTGGTTTTATCATTGCGAAGGTTGCACGCAAAGTAGACATAAGGAAGTTAGGTAGTAAGAATATTGGCGCAACGAATGTTTTCCACATTATAGGCAGAGCGTACGGAATATTTACATTCCTGCTTGATATGGCAAAGCCCATAGTAGTGATGTTTATTGCGCACATATTACACTATCCTGAATGGAGTATTCCATTACTCGGTGCTTGTGCAGTTATTGGCAATTTGTGGAGTATATTCCTGAAGTTTAAAGGAGGCAGAGGGCTTTCTGTTACTATAGGTTACTTTATCTGGGTGATGCCTAAAGCAATTCCTATTGTATTCCTTATCGCATTTGTAGTTGCTCTGCTTACGAAGTGGAATCTTCCCGTTGCAGGACTTTCGCTTTACATTGTAGGGCCGATTATTGCTGCAAAAGTTTATCGTTATCCCCGGTATGTTATTTTAATAACGCTCTATCTGGGCCTGTTTGTTTTGATAAGGCAAATCCCCTGGATGTTTATCCATCTGGTTAATTACTACAAAAGGAAGAATGCAATAAGGTAGATGGTTCAATTTTGTTTTATGCGTTTTTGTCTTAAAATGTAGTCGTGCGGAGGTGCAAAATGAAAAAAGAAAGTATTTTTGGCTGGGTGATGATTGGTATAATTATTTTTGTCGTGGTATTTGCATTTGTTAAAGCGCGTTCTGCAAGCGAAGGTGTAACACAGGCGCCTGCTACAGTAAAAAGTGGCGATGCAATATCCGTAATTAGTTTAAACGGTGTTATTGGTATGGGCTCGTCCACTTCACTTGGCTCAAGCGACGAGATTACCGTGAATGAAGTCCAAACTTTACTTAACGAAGCAAGGAGCGACCCTTCTAAAGCATTAATTATAGAAATTAACAGCCCGGGTGGTGCCGTTGAACCCACGCAGGAAATTTACGATGCAATAGAGCAATTTAAAAAAGACACAGGCAAAAAAGTGTACATATGGATGAGAGGTTTGGCTGCATCTGGTGGTTATTATATCTCTTGTGCTGGAGACAAAATTATTGCAATGCCCACTACACTTACGGGTAGCATCGGCGTAATTATGGAATTAGTTAATTATCAGGGACTGCTTAATAAAATCGGCGTTAAAGAAGTTGTAATTAAGAGTGGAACTTTTAAAGATATGGGCTCTCCTGTGCGTCCCATGACTCCTGAGGAGAAAAAAATGTTTCAAACGATTATTGATCAAACATACCAGCAGTTTTTTAATGTCGTGGAGAAAGCGCGGCACATTCCACCTGATAAGTTAAAGACAATTGCGCAGGGACAGGTGTTTACGGGTATTCAGGCAAAACAAAACGGTCTCGTTGACGCAATTGGCAATTTTCAGTTTGTCGTCGATACGATTAAGAAAGACTTAAATTTAAAAGGGACTCCGCGGATTATCCGACATACTGTAAAGAAAAGTTTTCTTTCTGCTTTATTTAACGAAAAGAGCGTGCTTTCGCAGTTGAGCGTACTTAATTCTCTTACGCCCGTGAAAGTAGAATACAAATTTGCACCGTAAGTAAGGAGGGAAAAAATGAATAAAACACTCGAATTAATGTGGAAGGTGATAGTAAATCCCGTGGAGGCGTTTGACGAAATACGGGAGGAAAAGTCAATTTACACATCTCTGATTTATCTGCTAATATACGGAATCGTAGCAGTGGCTGCAGGACACTTTGCAAGCCTCATTGCCCAGAAAACACTTGCTACGCCTCCAAATGCTGGTAACTTACCGCCTAACTTAACGCCGTTTTTTAAAAATTTTAATTCTACACTAAAAGTACTTACCAGTTCGAGTTCGTTCTTTATCTTAGGCCTTATAATGCCGTACATAAATGTTTTCGTTACGGCGAGTATTTACGACCTACTTGCACAGTTTATAACGAAAAAGGCGAACGGCCGCGTGTTGTTTACCGCTTTTGCATTTGCTTCAATACCGATCCTTATTTACAAACTTATACTACTTGCCTTTGCAGCACTGATGAGCTACACGATTCCTGCCTGGATAGAACTCATATTTGTTGTCTGGGGTATAGTGCTTTACATTCTTGCAATTCGCGAAACTTACGAAATTGACAGCGGTACGGCAATTGGTATTTACTTTACTCCGATTGTAATATTGATTATTATCGTCGTAATTTACATTTTATCGCTCGTGCCGTTTATTATGAATTTGCTTAAGACTCTGCCGCACGGAGCGTTTACGCCTTGAAAGACTTTCTCACTGAGTTAAACGAGCCACAGAAGGAAGCAGTCCTTTATAACGAAGGGCCGCTTCTTATTTTTGCAGGTGCAGGTTCTGGGAAAACAAAAGTTATTACCTACAAAATTGCTTATCTCGTAGAAAACTTACGCGTGTATCCTTCAAAAATCCTCGCAGTTACTTTTACGAATAAGGCAGCAAACGAAATGAAGGAACGCGTTGAGGCGCTGATTGGGGATAGTATGCGAGGATTGTGGATAGGTACATTCCACTCTATTTGCGCGCGTATCCTCCGAAGAGATATTGATAAATTGGGATATAAAAAGAATTTTACGATTCTAGACGAAGACGATGCAGTGCGCGTCGTAAAGGACGGGGTAAGGCAGGCAAATTACGACCCAAAGTACTTCGAAGCAAAAAAGATTAAGAACTTTATTTCAAAATTGAAGCGTTCCTTTGTTACGGCAAAAGAATATGCCACTGTAAAGCATGATTACTTTGAAAGCGTCGTTTCGGATGTATTTTTAAAGTACGAGAGAATGCTTAAAGAAAGCAACGCGCTGGACTTTGACGACCTTATAATGCTTACCGTAAAGCTTTTGAAGGAGCACTCTGATGTGGCGTTTTACTACACTGAAAAGTTCAAGTACTTTCTCGTTGACGAATACCAGGATGTAAATCGTACTCAATACGAATTAATAAAGTTACTTTCGCAAAAGAGCAGAAAAGTGACCGTTGTGGGGGACGACGACCAGAGTATTTATTCTTTCAGGGGTGCTGACGCAAATCTCATATTTAAGTTCCAGGAAGACTACCCTGATGCAAAAATTATAAAACTTGAGCAGAATTATCGTTCCCCTCAGGAAATTCTTACTGTTGCAAATGAACTAATCTCGCACAATTCTGCGAGAAGTGGTAAACAGTTATTTAGCAAAAAACACGAACTCAATGCAGTAAATTTATACGAAGCTGCAGACGAGATGGACGAAGCGCGTTTTGTCGTGCAAACGATCCGAAACCTCCATAGGGAGGAGGGTAAGCACTTCAGGGACTTTGCTATTCTCTATAGAATGAACTTTCAGTCCCGCGTATTTGAACAATACCTGCTTGAGCAGGGCATTCCTTACCAGATCATAGGAGGTGTGCGTTTCTACAGCAGAGAGGAAATAAAGGACATTATGGCGTATCTTTCTGTAATAAACAATCCGGACGATGAAATTACGCTGAAGCGAATTATAAATGTCCCTCAAAGGAAAATTGGGCGCAAGACACTCGAAAAGATTGAAGAGATTAAAAACGAACGGGGCATTTCTTTGTTTGATGCGCTAAAAGTCGCAATTGACGAGAAGCTTCTAAGCGCACAGGCGTTAAAGAATATTGAAGAATTTTATATTTTAATAAATGAACTGAGAGAAAAGGCACAAAATACCAGTATTTTAGACCTCACAGAAGAGATTATCCATAGAATTCATTATTACGATTACCTTTCTCAAAAAAAGGATAACAGTGAGAGTAAAATTGAGAATGTAAAAGAATTTATGAATGTAATTGCTGAATTTATGAAAGAATCAGAAGACAATTCACTTGAGGCATTTTTAAATTACCTATCGCTTATAACGGACCTTGACACTGCGAAAGGTGGAGATAGGGTAACGCTTATGACCCTGCATGCGGCAAAGGGGCTGGAATTTCCAGTCGTATTCCTCGTTGGCATGGAAGAAGGTTTTCTTCCCCACTACCGTGCATTTGAATCAAACAAAGACCTTGAAGAAGAGCGAAGGCTTTGCTATGTGGGCATTACGCGTGCAAAGGAAAAGGTATACTTTACTTACGCTTACAGGAGAAATCGTTACGGTGTTTACGCGCCTACGCAACCTTCTCGATTTCTTTCGGAAATTCCTATTGAAAAGGTCGAAGAAGAGCGCCAGGCAGTCAGCGTTAATAGTGACATACATGTGGGCGATAAAGTGATGCACAGAGTCTGGGGCATTGGAAAGGTAGAAGAGATTTTTACAGACGAAGATCCCCCTTATGCCGTAATAGACTTTATAAAAATAGGAAAGAAAAAACTGGACTTGAGATACGCACCAATAGAAAAATTGGAGTAAGGAGTAAACGATGGAAAAAGCAAATTACTGTTTTGTGTGCAGCAAGACGAACCCAAAAGGCTTGCACATCGACTTTCACTATCTCGAAAATGGAATTGCGGTTGCTAAGTTTAAACTTGCGCGAGAATACGAAGGCTATCCGGGGATTGCCCACGGAGGGATCCTGTCTGCAATTTTGGACGATGCAATGGGCAATGTAAAGTACCTTGAAGGGTACATCGCTTACACGGTGGATATGTATGTAAGGTTTATTAAGCCCTCCTACATAGGAGAGGAGCTCACCGTGCGCGGCTGGGTAAAGTCTGTCCACCTGAAAATCGTAAGCACTGAAGGGGACATCCGTGATAAATACGGGAATGTGAAGGTGCGCGCCCGTGCGAAGTATTACATTGCAGGAAAAATTGAAGATGTGCTGAAGTAATGTTGCAAGTTTTTAATGGGATTGCTGCAAGAAATTTTTGTTTTACCAATATTCGTTGTATAATAAATCAAAAACCAAGGAGGGGTAAATGGACGACTTACGCAAAAAGATTGACGAGGGAGAAAATTGGTATCAGAAACTTATTGAGAAGATTCCCGGTTTTGCCGGTTACTTCGAGCGTGAAAAAAGACGGACTGCTGATAAACTTTTAAGGGATTATCTTGCAAATAGGCTGAGGAATTCAAAGGATGCACTAATGAAGTATGCAAATGTGCTGTTTAAAACACACGACTTTGATGCGATTAACGAACTGAATGACCTCGTAAAAGAGTTTCAGATGGTGATCGACAAGATTCAGTACAGTCCTCACGGGTATTCAGGATTTTTTGGTGCAATTAAAGTAGATACGCCCGAACTTGACAGGCTCTACAACATTGATGCAACACTCGTTAGTTTAATAGAGGAAACGGAAAACTTCCTGAAAGACGAATCGAAGTCTCCAAAGGAAAAGATTGCATTCGTAAAGAACGAATTGGAAAAGTTTAAGGAAAAAATTACGGAAAGGGAAAACGCTCTTTCCGGGATAAAATAGGGGGGATAAAAAATGGCACTGGAAATTATTCAATGGTTTGACCAGACGGGCACAGAGATGGTGCACCGCATTCCCGAATCAGGCTCTACTGACATTAAAATGGGTGCTCAGCTTATAGTGCGTGAAACGCAGAGCGCAGTTTTCTTCAGGGACGGAAAAGCACTTGATGTATTTGGCCCTGGCAGGCACATTCTTTCTACGCAGAATTTACCGCTACTCACGAAACTTCTTTCGCTTCCTTATGGGTTTAAGAGTCCGTTCCAGGCAGAAGTTGTTTTCGTAGACAGAAAAGTTTTCACAAATTTGAAGTGGGGCACCGAGCAGCCGATTCTTTACAGAGATAAAGAACTTGGAATGGTGAGGCTTCGCTCGTTTGGCGTATATAGCGTGCGTATCACTGACCCGTATCTTTTCGTAAATACGGTTGTCGGCACGCAGGGCATTTACACAACAGAAGAACTGCAAAACTTCTACCGTTCGATTATACTTTCCCGCTACACGGATGTGCTTGGCGAAGGAATTGAATCAATATTTGACCTACCGAAACTTTACGACGAACTGAGCGGTGTTGCGAAGTCGCGTATTGTAGAAGACTTCAAAAAGTACGGAATAGAACTCGTTGACTTTTACATTTCTTCAATTACTCTTCCAGAGGAAGTCCAGAAAGTTATCGACGAGCGTACCGGCATGAACGCGATAGGAAATATGAATCAGTACTTGCAGTATAAAACTGCGCGTGCAATGGAAGATGCAGCGAAGAACCCTACTCCCGGCGGAACGGCAGCAGCAGGTGCAGGGCTCGGTATGGGAATGGGAATGGGTATGATTATCCCCGGAATGATGCAGCAAGCAATGAACGCAAACAATCAGCAGAAACAGCAGATAATGATAAAGTGTCCGAATTGCGGTGCAGTTATTCCTGCAGATTCTAAGTTCTGCCCGAACTGCGGATACAAACTCGTCCGTGAGGAACCGAAGCCACAGATGATCAAGTGTCCACACTGCGGCTCTATGATACCTGCAAACTCAAGATTCTGTCCAGTGTGCGGATATAAACTCGTTCAGGATAATCCGTCTGCAGGCGGTGAAAGTGAGAATCCGCCTTCAGGGCAAACGCCACCATCTGGAGGGGATAGTAGCGGCAAGTGATCTGGCTTATTCTCGTAATTTTAGCGTGGTTTGGTTTTGGGTTACTGAGTCTGCTTATTTTGAGAAAGGAAAACCTGCAAACTGCCTATCGCGTGTTTCTCGTATTAGAAGGCTTTGTGGGTTTTCTCTTTTTAATTCTTTTCAGGTCTGTCCTTGTTGAAGATAAAAGCGACAGTGAAAAAAAATAACTAACTTTGATAAGGAGGAAGTATGAGGCGGCAGAAAAATAAATTTATAATTGCCTTTATAAGCGCGGTAATTATCTTCTCTTTGCTCATTCCCATTAAAAGCGCATTTGCATCGTATAGGTTTAACAGCTGGCACACGACAATCTTCGTGCAGAGGGACGGAACTCTGAATGTAACAGAGGACCTCGAGATGTACTTTGGCTCTCACGACGGGGGGCAACCTTACCACTGGTTCAAGCGATGGATTGACCTTAACAAAATTCAGGGTGTTTCTGATGTAAAGGTTTACGAAGTTAAGAATGGCGAGCGGGTTCCCTACACATTGGGGGATAATGGTCCGGGAACCTACATCGTTACGCGCGAGGGTGATTCAGTTTACATTAAACTTAACTATGTGGCTAAAAATACGGTGAAGCACTTCGTAATTACCTACAAAGTACTCGGCGCGGCAACGGCTGGTGCAATAAGTTTTTACCAGAAAGACATAAAGTTCGAGTACTACGGAATTCCTCCGAAGAATCAGGTTGAAATTGGCAAGGCAATGGTGGAGGTGCACCTTCCTGAAGGGGCTTCAAAAGACCAGATTAAAGCGTGGGGATGGGGGCTTCCCGTTGGCACGGGCAAAGTGCAAATCGTAAGCGGAAATCTCGTGGAATTTTCCGGGCAGAATCTTTCGCCAGGGCAGTTTATCGGTTTTTCTATAGTGATGCCTAAAGGTTTAATTATCCAACCTGCGGGTGTGACTGTGCACCCGGGCAGTGCAATTGACGAACTAAAGAAAAAGGCAGAAGAGGAGGCAAGAAAAGCAAAGATAGCAGGCTTAAAAACGCTCATTGGTTTTCTATTTTTTATATTCATCGTCGTTTACATGTTTCTTGAATGGTACAGGAAGGGACGCGAATATCCCGTTCCTGACTATGCAGAGTATGTGAGTTCTCCTCCATCTGACTTGCCACCTGCCGTCGTTGGTGCGCTGCTCAAACAGGGTGCAACGATTAAGGAAGTGCTTGCTACGATTATAGATCTTGCAAACCGCGGCTACCTGAAAATGGAAGAGATAAAGGGCGGGCTCTTTAAAAGCAGGGATTATGTTTATACGCTTAACAGGGACAAAAGTACCGAGGACTTAAAGTACTTTGAAAAGTTGATTATAGACGAAATGTTTTCCGGACTGGATATGGTGAAGCTCTCTGACCTTAAGTATAACTTTGCTCAATCGCTTCCTAAAATTTACAAAGCGATAAATCAGGAACTCGTTGAACGAGGTTTCTTCGAAGGCGGCAGTCCTGCAAAAGTAAAAGGGAAGTACTTTGGCATAGGAATTGCGATGATATTTGTAGGTTTCTTCCTGCTTTTCTTTGGCGGGCCGTTTTTGGGGTTTGGATTCTTAATCTGGCCGCTCATTCTTGGCGGTATTGTGGTGCTTGCTTTTGCCAATGCAATGCCGAGGAAGTCGCGAAAAGGCGTAGAGGAATATGCAAAGTGGCTTGCTTTTAAGAGGTATCTTGAAGGTCTTTTGAAGTATAAGAAAGCACAGGAAGCAAAGGATAAATTTGCCGCATATCTACCGTTTGCAATTGTTTTCGGTATAGACAAATCCTTTATTCGCGAATTTTCCAGAGTAAATGCTCCAGCACCCGTTTGGTATATTCCGT
The DNA here is from genome assembly GCA_027023025.1 of Caldisericaceae bacterium. GTDB lineage: Bacteria > Caldisericota > Caldisericia > Caldisericales > Caldisericaceae > S143-107. The sequence continues at coordinate 27,602 of JALVXB010000025.1, forward strand.
ATGGTTATTATAATACGGGTTATGGATATAACGGTGCCGGAACTAACAACGCATTTTTGCAGGGCAGCAGAAACAGTATGGGCTCAAGTGGAATTGGAGGCAGTAATTTTGCGGGTGGTATGCAAGGGTTCTCGCTTGATTCTATTTCTGACGGGCTTAATTCACTGCTTAATAGTTCTGCCTCGGTATTTACTTCTACCAAGAGTTCCTCGTCCGGCGGAGGCGGTGGTTTCTCCGGCGGAGGCGGCTTTGGCGGAGGCGGAGGCGGTGGTTCCGCTGCTGGATGATAAAACTCCCTTATTAAGTTTACAGCAAGGCTGTTCCGGTGCTATATAGACGGAGGTTGTAATGAAAAAGAAAAAGCGTTCTAAATTTCTAACATTTATAGAAGCGTTCTTGCTTATTTTGCTGATTATTGTAGTAGTAGCGGGTACTGTTGGGTTTGTCTATGTTGCACAGTGTGCAAAAGATTTGCCTGACATTTCGAAACTTTCATTTTCGCCAGAACAGTCTTCGCAAATATTTGATTACAAAGGAAATTTGATTACGAATGTTTACGCGTTTGAAAACCGCGTATATGTGCCACTGAGCAAAATTTCAAAAGTAGCGCAGGAAGCAGTCATTGCAGAAGAAGACGAGAGGTTTTACGAACACGGCGCTCTGGACTATCGCGGCATAATGCGTGCAATCTGGCAGGACATACGCCACGGAAAGGCAATCCAGGGTGGAAGTACGATTACCCAGCAGCTTGCAAGGAATTTATTCCTCACACAGGAGCGAACGGTAAAAAGGAAAATAAAAGAAGCGATTCTTGCAATTGAACTCGAAAAGAAGTTTACGAAAGACCAAATCCTCGAGATGTACTTAAACGAAGTTTACTTTGGCGCTGGTGCCTACGGCATAGAGTCTGCCGCTGAAACATACTTCGGCAAGCACGCAAGCGAACTTACCCTCCCGGAAGCCGCTATGCTTGCCGGCGTTATCAAGGCGCCGTCTGACATTAATCCATTCGTTAACATGAAAGCGGCTAAAGAGGCGCAAAAGATCGTGCTTGCAAAAATGGCAGATGTGGGTTTCATTACGGAAAAGGAAGCAGAAGATGCCTACAATGCGCCGCTTAAATTTGCCGTAAAAAAACAAACCGGCGACAATATGGGTTATGTGATCGACTATGTAAAAGAAAAAGTCGCCGACATGTTTGGAGAAAAAATGCTTTATCAGGGCGGCTTGAAAATATACACTACCGTAATGCCAGAACTCCAGAAAGCAGCAACTGATGCGATAAATTCCGTGCTTACAAAGGCTGAAAACGAAGGGATATTCCCTAAGGGCAAGAAAAATTCCCTTGGCGTTATCCAGCCGCAGTCCTCGCTTACTGCAATTGATGTAAAAACTGGCGCAATTCTTGCGATGGTGGGCGGCAGGGACTACAACAACACAAAGTACAACAGAGCATTTGCACTGAAGCAGCCAGGTTCCTCTTTTAAGATTTTTGACTATACGCCTGCAATCGCCTGCGGAAGTTTGCTTCCTTCTTCTATTATCCTTTCTGCACCTTACGAGGTAAAAACGGCAACGGGTGTCTGGAAGCCGGGTGAGTGGATTGGAGAAAACAAATACTTTGGAGATATGTCTGTATACAGAGCGCTTGCTCTCTCCTCCAATATATGTGCTGCGAAGGTTTCGCAGAGAATTGGCTTGAACTCCGTTATCTACTTTGCACGAAAGTTTGGAATTACCACGCCGTTAAAACCGTATCCGTCCATTGCAATAGGTGGTTTTGAGGTAAAGCAGGTAGAGATGGCAGATGCGTATGCAGCGCTTGGTGCAAATGGAGTGAGGCACCCTGAATTTATTATTCGAAAAATCGTTTCTTCTGACGGAGAAGTGCTCTACCAGCATAAGGACGATTCTTATAGGGTGGTATCGCCGCAGGTTGCTTACATTATGAATAAAATCTTTTCCTATGTAATGTCCACAGAGGTAAATGCAAGGATTAAAGGTTTGCCTGCTGCGGGTAAGACCGGAAGCACGGATAATTGGACGGATGCCTGGTTTGACGGGTATACACCGAATATTTCCGTAAGTGTTTGGGTGGGGCCGGATTCAAAAGAAGTTACATTTCCTGACGTCCTTAATGCAGGGAACCGTTTCCCGGCAATGATATGGCACCAATTTATGCTAAAAGCGATGAACTTCTTCCCAAAAGACGACTTTACAAAGCCGAATAGTGGGCTCGTTGATTTGAAGGTATTTAAGGACACAGGCTACAGGGCACCCAATAGTGCAAGTGGTAAAAACATTAAAGTGTATAGTTTCCTTAACGATGCGCAGCCTCCTTACGACATTCGCGTAAACGGAGTCGTTACCGTAAAGGTATGCAAAGATTCGGGATTGCTTGCTCCGCCCAATTGCCCTAAGGACCTCGTTGAAGAGCGGACTTATTTAAAAGGGACGGAACCTACGAAAGTTGACCCGCGTGACTTCTCTAATGGCGGAGGCAGTGGCGGAAGCGACAATGGAAACGGCGGTAATGTAATACCACCTGTAAATAACAAAAATGTAAAAATTGAATTTTCCACCGACAAAAACGAATATAAAACGGGGGAATACATTACACTTACTGCGAAGCTTACTGGTGTGGACACAAACAGTGTAAAAGTTACATTCTACATTTTTGGACTGCCTGCTGCAACTCTTTCAAAGCCCACATTTGACGACACATACCAGTACAAGATTCTTGCAAATGCTCCGGGAAATGCCGAAGTAGGCGTAATTGTTACGGACCTAAATGGTAAAACACTTGCAACTGCAAAAAAACAGATTATCATAGAAAGGAAAAATCCATAGAAGAGGTGATACGAAATGCTTGACCCGAATTTGATACGAGAAAAGCCGGACTTCGTAAAGGAGCAGATTCAGAAGAAGAATGCAGATCCTTCACTGATAGACCGTTTTCTCGAAGTAGATGTGAAACGCAAAGAACTCGTAAAGGAAACGGATATGCTGAGGCACGAGCGAAAAACTCTGTCCCAGGAAATTGGCAAACTCCTGGCGCAGAAAAAAGATGTTTCAGAGCTCAAAGCACGCGTAAAGGAAATTGCCAGCAAAATCAAAGAAAACGAAAAGATGCTATCCAGATTTGAAGAAGAGTATAGAGACATTCTTTTGAGAATTCCCAACATCCCTGACCCATCAGTGCATTACGGAAAAGACGAATCAGAGAACATCGTCGTGAAACGCTGGGGTGATGTGCGTGACTTTGACTTTGAGCCAAAGCCTCACTGGGAAATTGCGGAAAACCTGGACATTATCGACTTTAAACGCGGTGCTAAAATTTCTGGTGCCCGCTTTTATGTGCTTAAGGGATTGGGTGCAAAACTTGAAAGGGCACTCATCTCCTTTATGATTGACCTTCATGTGGCAAAGCACGGTTATAGGGAGATATTCCCACCGTTCTTAATCAACAGGGCGTCAATGATTGGCACAGGGCAGCTTCCCAAGTTCGAAGAAGATATGTACCACACGGATAAAGACGACTTGTTTTTGGATCCCACCGCGGAGGTTCCCGTAACAAACTTGCACCGGGACGAAATTCTCAGCGAGGACGACCTCCCTATAAAGTATGTTGCGTATACTGCCTGTTTCAGGCGTGAAGCAGGTGCTGCAGGGAGAGACACGCGCGGGATTATCAGGGTGCACCAGTTTAATAAAGTGGAGATGGTGCGCTTTGTAAAACCTGAAGAATCTATGAAGCATCTTGAAGAATTACTTGACAATGCGGAAGATGTTTTGAGGATTTTGAATTTGCCGTATCAACTAAAAAAGATGTGTACAGGCGACCTTGGATTTACTGCTGCAATAAAGTTTGACCCGGAAGTTTATATGCCTTCTCAGGATAAGTATGTGGAGATTTCTTCCTGCTCCAACTTTAAGGACTTCCAGGCGCGCAGGGCAAACATCCGCTACCGCGCAAAGGACGGCAGTTTGCACTATGTCCATACGCTGAACGGTTCCGGGCTTGCCGTTGGCAGGACGATGGCTGCAATCTTAGAAAATTATCAGGAAAAGGACGGTTCAGTTGTAATTCCCGAGCCGCTGCGCGAGTATATGGGCGGACTCGAGCGGATTACGAAGGAAAACGCTTAGAGCGATAAGATAACTGTTTGTTTTTAGTATTGTGTTGATGCCGTTTGCTTTTTGTTTGAGTAAGCGGCATTTTTTGTTTTGCAACGGGCTTGTGTGGATGTTACTCAAAAATCCTGGTAAATTGTGGCAATCCTGGTAAATGTTTTCCTTCTATAGCATAATAGCTGCAATTGTTGTCTCTATCAGTATGCAGTAGAGCAAAGTTATATATAGAATACTTTTTTCGTCACCTCGGGCAAGCAATTTTTCATTCCTCGACAGCCTCAAGCAAACATTTCCTTTTGTCATCTTAGAACGAGCATCTCCCTTCTCTATCGTCCTGAGCCGCTTTTACGAAGGACCTTACATTGGAGCGGGCACAAAGTTTCCTTTTTAACTTTTATTCCTGTGGAGGTAAAAAGGCGAATTGATAGGCAATTTACAAAAATGGCTTTCTGTAAAACAAGAAGTAAAATCTGTTGCGCTTTTCCTTAAATATATTGCCGTTAAGTCGAAAATTCTTCACTCCCCTTAGAGTGATTTATTTTCATCATCCTCGGGCGAGCATAAGCAAGTAAAGAAGCTCGTTTTTTATTTTTTACCGCAATTTCATTGCTAGAGCAGAGACTCTTTGCTTTGCTCAGAGTGCAGAGGGCGGTCGTACTTTATCAATTACTCCTTTCTTTTTACTCTTGGAATATGCTTCTCTATTCTGTCGATCTGAAGAACATTTATTCTTTCATCATCCTCGGGCGAGCATTTTTCTTTTTTTGTCGTCCTTGGCCATCCTTGTGAAGAATCTCTCCCCTCCCCGTCGTCCTGAGCGAGCGTCAGTGAGCGAAGGATTTCATCCCTTTTGAAAAAGGCACAGAATTCTCTCCCTGATTCTTAGTTATGGAAGTGTAGGATTTCAGGTTGCAAAGGAAGTTATTAACAGAATTTCGTATTGTATTGCAGAAATTGATAAAATCAGTATATTATTACTGTGAATGGAGGGGTGGCCGAGTGGACGATGGCACCGCACTTGAAATGCGGCAGGTGATGAGCCTCGGAGGTTCGAATCCTCTCCCCTCCGCCATACCGCTAAGTTTTTTTGAGTTATCACAGTTTGATTTTCGTTGTATTTAATCCTCTTAGATAATGTCTTACGGTGCTCAGGCTATACAAAAAATGCGTTAATCGGTTGGATTAACGAAGTGAGTTGTATAAACCTGCGTTAGGTACTGAACTTCAATTTCTTCTAGGATTTTGAGCTTTGTGTTTACTCTTTAACATTTCTGTTATTCTGTCAGCTGCTTCGATACGCTCATGAAACATATTTTCAGAAGAAAGTGGTATTGCCTCATGCCAGATCATTTCAAGATTTGCTTTCCAATCTCTTGCAGTTCCACCGAAATTTAATTCCAAAATTAGGCGATCGTCTGTTCGCCATCCGTACATATAGAGTTCAATATTTCCTTGTTTACCGTCAAACATTGCCGCACTCATTGTAGGTATTTGCTTATATACTCGAATGTGAAAATTATTGGGCGCCTTTTTCCATACGGGCAGAAAGTTATTGAAGAACCAAGAAAGCTCCCGAGGGTAAGGTCCCTCTCGTCTCAAAAACCTTGCTATGGTAAGTATAAGTTCTTTTTCGCAAGGATCTGGAACAAGTAGTCTTACTTGTACACCATTGCAAGATTTGTCTTCTAACAGTCCGGTAAAGCCGTCCAATTTTGGAAGTGAAAGTCCCATGAAGAAAATATCGGATGTTGCATTTTGTATGAGGCTGCTCAATGGAGCAACCTTATCCACATCAGCTCGTCTGAATATGCGTAATATTCCCAAATTTTGCAAGGTTACGCCAGTTTTTCGATACCCTACCTCTAATCCTAGAAGATATGCTAATATTACGAGCCCCGAAGCTATACATCCCGTCAAGACGGCTATTTGAGCCGGCCCAGATAATCCGGAAGTATGGAGTTGGAGATAAAAACTTACGCCACCAATAAGCCAGGCTAATATACCAAATCCAATCCCTATTCTCTTCAACATGATGCATCATCCTACATTATCCAATTATTACTGGTTTAGTCAAAGTTTTTTTGTATTCTTTCCCCCATCTGTAGTACATATCTTGTCCTATACAATACCTTCTATATACAGATACAACGGTACTATTGTCCTTCTCCACTTCTGCAAGGATCTGGATGATCTGCTCTACTGTAAACCTCCTTTTCTTCATTGTCCAATCACTCTCCTTTCCTTACTAATTTAATTTTAATACTTCCATAACCTGAGCACAAAACACTCTCATTATATTTGTCTCAGATTTGGGGAGCAGGACACAATTTCTACTAATACTTGGCGTGTATCTGGGGTAGCCAAAGGTGATTCGGTGAGAACTGCAGTCTAAACCAAATATCTGCTTTTTGTCTGAGTGTGAAGGCGGTGAAGTATGTTGTAGTGAATAGAGAGTTATGAGCGATGGAAACATCATATTGGGCGTATTTCTCATTTTTCAACTTCTTTATATAGCAGCACATGAATGCGCTTTAGAACCATAAATAATGTCAATAAAAAAAGGACCATCAGATAATACGCTATAAAGTTGAAAGTTAGAAATATTAATGTAGAACATCTACTATCAGAAATGCTAATAAGAATTAAGAAAACAACTGCCCAAATAGCAATTAAAATGCAGAATGAAATATTAGAATAAATTTCTTTTAAAAATTTAATTTTGAGCCTATTTTCATTTTTTGATTTTTGAACAATATCATATATTAGAAGTAGCAGGTTAAATAGAAGTGCTGCAAATATAGATAATGAAGTAATAAGTATAGATATAAGATTATGTGTCAATAGAATATTGAAATAAGGAAATATAACTGCAAAAAACAAGGGTGTGACAAAAAATAAAATAAAGTCCCCAATTTTGTATTTGTTTGTTCTGTAATCTTTAAGTGTGGAGATATGATCTCTTATAATCTTCGAAACGTTTACTTTATCGAACATTATTATCTCTCGCAATCTGGTTTATTAAGTCTCGGAGCAATTCTCGCGAAATTGCGTCAATACTATTAAATAATGGGTGTCCATTATCTCCAAGCTTTATGTTTTGTGTAATATCTATGTATGGCCGTATTTTATTTATGTCTGAAAGATCTATTGTTCTTTTATTTCCGTTTATATCAATCTCAATTTTCACTTTTTCATATTTAAAATCCTTAATTTCGATTAGTTCATTTAGTTGCCTTTTGCCATTTATGACTTCGAGTATACGTCCGATGATTGGAATGCGTCCTCTTCTTTTTGCAGAAATAACTAACTCTGTATACCCTTCTTCCTCTTTATGATCTTGGGTGTCATACGCGTTTGCAATATCCGAAGGAAAAGAAAATCTAATGAATCTTAATTTTAAAACTCTTCCATGTCTTAGATACTCATTTATTAGCTGAGAAGTTACTAATGGATTTATTTGTAATTCTAGGGAAGAAAATCGTGTTTTTACATATTCATTTATGTCTCTTTCAAAGTTTGTTCTTATTCCATACTGTTTGAATCTTTGTAAAATTAATATTCCTTCATCAGCATTTTGTGGTAAGTACATTAAAAGATAAAAAGGCAACATTTCAGCCTCGTTTATATGTCTTTTATAAGTTGTCTTTTCCGAATTTGCATCAAAAAGCTCAGTTTCGTAGCCATATTCGCCAGTTTCAATAATTCCTGAAAATATTCTATTTTGAAGTGTAAAATGCCTTATTCTTAATATTTTCTTTTGTGATTGCTGATGCCCTACACTATTCTTGCGGTTGGAGAGATAGTTGTTCATTACATATAGAAAATCCTCTCCGCCACTTATATTATCAATATGGACATATTTATCGCTTTTTTTGTCTTTTATTCTTATTGTATATGGAGCAAGTGAATATCGTGCCATAATACCTACCTTCTTCTATTTATTTCAAGCCTATCACTAATAATTTTGGACAACATCCACTGACACCAGAAATTTTCCTGAAAGTAGGATTGGGTGGAGCGAAGCGGAACACATTTAGGCGGAGTGAAACAAAGCCAAATACCCGCTTGTTTGTTAGGCAAGGTGATGCTAAATAATTTCATATTCCAACAACTCCTCAATTTCTCTTTTTAATTTTTCTAATTTCTCAATGAGTTTATCCACTATTAGAAGTTTTTCAGCAATTTTGTTTTGCACAGTAATAATATCGGGAATTTTTACCTTTTGTTTTTGGGCATATTCCTTGTTAAAGGTTGCATTATCACTTTTAGAGGTTACTAAATTAAAGAACAATTCTTGATATTGATAAGCAAACCATCTCAAATTTATTTTGTCTTTCCAATTTTTTTTGGGTATAAGAACATATGCATGATCATTTGTTGTAAACTCCTCTTTTGGGATATATGTCATTTTTCCGGCATAGCCATTTCTTGCCACTAAAATACACGGTCCTTTAAAAGTTTTAAGTTTTTCTCCTTGAGGTTTAGTATTTCTGGAAATGTATCCCATAAAGTTAGTTTTTATTGTTGCACTAGACAAAATAGGAATTTTATCATCTTCGCTCGTTGGTTGATTATAATAAATAAACTCCTCTGTGAGACCACTGTTGCCTCCTTTGAAATGGATAATTTCTTTTAACTCTATTTCCTGTGTATTATATTTTGTTAAATCTATTTTTGTTTGTATGATATTTTCTAAATCTCTTAGAGATTGGTCTATATACTTTAACGTATCATTCAACATTCTCTTTTTTTCTAAGTATCTGAGCTGAATTTTATAATCTGGAATTTCAAAATAAACCCTATCAAACCACTTTGTACTAAAAACACCATTATCACTTTTAGATGTTACATATTGATATAATCTTTTTCTAAATTGCAATGCAAACCACTGTTCGTTAATCTTGTTGATGTAATCTTCTTTTAATTTTAAAACGCATGCATGATGATTTATAGTAAACTTCCCCTCCTCTCTTGCTTTGTAAGTCAATAATCCCGCACTTCCATCTTTTGTCAAGACTAAACAAGGTCCAATAAAATATACGATTGATTCTCCATATTTATTTTTTGCATTTTTTCCTATATATCCTATGGGAACAATATTATTTTGGGAACCTGAAAAAATAGGTATTTTTTCGTCTTGTGAGGCAGGACTATATTCATAAATTATCTCCTCAGTAAGACCATGATTACCTGGATAGTAATCGAATATTTCTGACATCTTATATTTCATCCTCTTCTCCTCCATCATCATGTATGGTTTGGGGATTAGAATTATTAATTATCTCCAGCAGTGCTTGAAGATCGTTGATTTTTTGCAATATTATATCATCAAATTCCTTTTCTTTTATTCTTTTTAGAATTACCGGTCGCAAATGAAACTCGCTCAACAAATTATAGAAATTCTCTTCATTGATTCGCTCAATTTCCACATAACCGTATTTCATACCCCCTAATCCTTCCTCTTTCTCCCTGTCATTTACTTCTCTTTCAAATTTGTGTCTTTCTTCTTCAAATTTTTCTCTGTTGGTTTCGTACAATCTCGCTAGTTTAACAGCACCATCAAATTTTTCTTCCAATTCAGGTATATCATCGTGATATTTGGTTCTGTATCTCTTATCACTGTTGGCATAACCATCATAATCTAAAATGAAATGCCAGGTAGGAAACTTTTGTATTTCCCCTACTTTGTCGTCTTGCTTCTTTTGCATAAACAGAATATATGTTTTCTCTTTTGTATATGGTGCGAAAGCAAATTTAGTTAAGGATATAATCGCGTAAATGTTACAAGTTTTAAGAAGTTTTTTTCTAAATCTTTCTCTTGAGGGTGCTTCCAACGCTCCATCGTTTATTACAATTGCAATTTCGCCCCCTGGTTTTGTGGCTTTTATTACCTTTTCAGCGAATAACAATTCATATCTTTTCTCATTTGTGAAATCAAAATCTTCTATTTTGGCTTCACCGTCATACTTCCCCATGGGTGGATTGGTCATAATATAATCAAATTCGTTCTCTTTCCATCCTACCTTATCATTCCATCCAATAAGCGAATCATTTTCATAAATATGGATATGTCCATCACCGACTAAGAACATATTTAATTTGGCTCTGGCTACAGATTTTTCGTCATTATCGTATCCCCAAAAAGTTTTAGTTTGAAGTTGCTCTGTTATTTTTTTGTTTAATTTCTCATTTATGAAGTAATTGTTCACTAATACTTTATAGGCTTCCGTCAAAAATCCACCAGTTCCACATGCAGGGTCACAAATTTTTAAATCTCTTGGGATTAACTCATTTCGCAACAACAAACGAGCAACCATTCCTGTTATATGTCTTCGAGTATAAAACTCTCCAAACTCTTTTTTCTTTGTCTGTGATGCAAATTCTTCATAAATTGCCCCAAATAGATCGAAATTTGCACCATGAAAATGGTATGGATCCAGTTCTTTATATATCTTTTTGAAATGTTCATTTTTCAATTTGGACGGAAAAACAATCAAATTTTTGAAGTCTTTGTAAATGTTGTCTTTATATTCGCTTTCATCACCCCATACTTGGTCAACCATCTTTTTAAACTCTGCTCTTAAATCACCATCTTCACTTTCTGCAACACTTTTCAGCTCGTGCCATAGTTTAATCTCTCTGGGAAGCGTCCTTTTATCCTGTTCCTTTTCAGAGATATACTTCAACACTACAAAACTAACCGTAGGATCAATTCTTTCATCTCCTTTTTTAAGACCTGCCGAACGATATATATCGGCTAACTTTTTTAAAGTTACCCTAAATTTGTTTTCAGAAATAGGGCGGGTAATTTTGCTTGTTTTATAGACAACATAAGAGTTATCTGAAGAAACTTGAGCTTGTATTTTTTGTAAGGCATCAAGAGGAACCAGTTTTGTGAGCACTTTGCCGTCAAGCACGATTTCTTCATCTGTATGAGCATTATAATATCTAAAATCGCTTCTGCAGTTAGTAATAATGTAATAGTTCAACCCTTGTTTGAGAGCCTTCTCTTTCCCCTGCCGCATCGCATCGCGCCAATCCATGTCACCAACGGTAGAATTTTTGTGCTTCGCCTCGATAAGAGCAATAATATTTTTCTCAAAATCCTTATTACTTTCTTTTTTAAGAGATATCCAAATATCGCCTCTTTCCCTGCCTGTCTTTTCTGTAGTAACATCAATTTTACAATTTTCTCGGCTAATTCCTATTTTTTCCAGAGCGGGAATTAAATATTGGATAATATCGTTAGCTTCTTCCTTTTTCATAGTTACTCTCTCCTTTTAATAGCATTTTTGCTTAACTCGCTCATATCCGCATCAGGTGCGCATATATTACCTCTATTCGGATGTTGCCATAATGCCATTATACCAAATATTTTCATTCTCCACATCCCCCGCTGAGAAATGGATTTATTTTTCTTGTGCGGAGTTTGCCTATCTGTACAAAAGTAGAGTAAACTTCCATTAGTCTTCGAGATAGGGTTATATATCTCACAGTAGACGCCCTTTTTGACTTCTTAAATTTATCATTACTCTTCATATAATAAACATAGCAAAGAGGAGAAAAAAGTCAAATTGGTTTTGTTATATATTATATATATTGAAACGTCTTGATCGTATTTTAATTTAAAAATTGGCATTAAAAGTGTTTTTGATAAAAAATGAACGGGCTTAATATTCAAATTACTTCATGTGAGAGAAAAGGAGATATTTTAAAAGATAGTTTCAGCATATACTACTGATATATGTGGGGATGTAGTATTTATAATCCAATTTATCTCAAGCAATACTTAAATACTTGATTGGACAATGCAAAGCATTATAATGAAAACAACATTAGGAGAATGGTTTACACAGATTTTTTAAAGGAGGAGTGCAGTACGAAGAAAATAAGATATGTATATACCAAGTTTTTACTTTGCCTGATGTAATTACAAGTGGTGCGGGGATATGTGGCAGATAGACGACTTAATACATTATGGCATTCTCTTTTCTTTTTACGCTGTAATTGCCCTTGCTGCAATGTTTGGCAGGAAGTCGCGCAACTATTTTAGGCTAAACTTTATTTCAAAAGGGGTTTTGTTTCTTTTGCTTGCCCTTTCTTCCTATTCAGGAGTTTTTTATTTACTATATAAATTGTGCCACGGGTATAATTTCTGGTTTTATTTTAGCGCAATCTTCATCTATGCAGGGCTTATTACACACCTTTTCCTGCCGCTCGAGCGCTTAAACAGATCGGGTAAGACGGACGAAGAATAAATAGCAATTTCTGTTCAAAAAATCTCTTTACCTTTTGTACAGCCCGACTAATTTTCCTTCCGCAAGGATGTGCCCGTGCAAAGCCCTGTGGAATGTTTTTGCGTTAATCCCTGCGGGTAAGTTAAGCACTGTGTCGAGTGCAAAAATCGTGATTATGTAGTGGTGCACTTTTCCTGCAGGCGGCATTGGTCCGTTGTATCCAATTCTTCCAAAGTCGTTTCTGCCCTGTCTGGAGCCGTCTGGAAGTTCTGCTTCCTGGGGCACGCCTTCAGGAAGGCCTGTTTTGCTTACCGGAATGTTGAAAATAATCCAGTGTGTAAATGTCCCTATCGGCGCATCCGGGTCATCCATTAAAATTGCAATTGACTTTGCCTGCTCTGGTATGTTCTCCCAGTTCAGCGGGATTGAAACATCTTCTCCGAAACCTGTGTACTTTACGGGAATTGTTTCTCCATTCTTGAAAGCAGGGCTGCTTATTGTAATTGTTTCTTCCACCTTAGTTGCACCTCCTTTCGCACATCCTGATAAAATCATTGCAGCAAGCGCTACGATAATTAAAATTACCTTTACTTTCATACTATATTATATCACTTTTTAGACATTTATGTCCTGTAAAATATAGAAAATAAGCAGGGCGTATATTACGATTGCAATAACTATATAAATGAGTTTTTTAGACTCCTTTAAGATAATTTCTCTTATGAGGCTCACGATGATAAATACTACCGAAACAAATAGAAAGACAAACACTATAAGCAGTGCGAATGTGCAGCCTGCACCTGCACAGTTTGATTGCCCGTAAAGGAGCATAGCGATTGCAAGTATAATAAAAATGTACGATACGATAAGGTCCCATTTTCTTTTAAGCGAGTTAAGCATATGAACCTCCTGTTTTGTTATTCTGGTCAAAGGAAACTGTGTCGATGTGCATATCACTGAGGTACTCTTCAACTTCTTTTTTATGAGAACCTTTTATGATAATGTGGTGGTTTCCGAGCGGGAATTTCAGGAAGTAGTTTTCGTATTTTGCGTCCACTTCTACGTTTAGCTGACTTCTGCACCTGTGGGTGGAAAAGCGCGACTTTTTTGAAGTGCCGGTGATAACGACCGCTTTTTTCATTTCTTTTCCGCCAATTCTTACGATTGTAACGGGCGTCTCTTCAAACTTCCCTTCTATGCCGACGCCCTGCCCGCTTTCAAAGTGAGTGCGCAAATTAAATGCTTTTACGAATTTTGTCGCTATTGTGCAGTGTGCAAAGTTAATCAAAAGTTTATTTCTGTTTTTCTTTATGTAGGAAACATTTGCCATAAATGGTATTTCAGAGCTTGCCTCTCTTGCAATCTCCATAGTAAGTGCTGCGGGCACATCTGCTTCGCACCCTGCCGTTACGCCTTCGTCGTTAAGTATCGATAGGGCGAGGCACCCCGTAGTTTTCAAGGGCTTTATAATGTCAAAGCAGCGGACAGTGATAAAATCAAGATCGTGTTTTTTAATGGCCGTTTTTAAGGCAAAGTAGAATTTAAGCGCTTTTGTGATCTCGTAAAGATTTATACCATAAATGTGATTTGCGTTTTTCACAAGTTTGCGCGAGAGTTTTTCTGCTTCTTTGTCTGGAATTCTCTTGAATATTTCAATGGGCTCTTCTATCGGTATGTGCTTTACTTTTACATTAAAGCGCTCTTTATATAAAGCATCTGGATATGTGCTTGCAATAAGCCAGTCGGAAGGCTCCCCAATTACTCCAAGCGTTTTACCCGAAAGAGGAAACCGTTTTTTGAAGTATTCTGCAGAGAGGTTGTTAACGTCTATTAGCTCTCCTTCTAAGTTTTGCATATTTAAAAAAGAAAGGATTTCCGTTGCAGCGGGTAGAGAATTGTTAAACTCGTTAAACAGAATAAAATACGGTGGAGAATACTTTTTGTAAATTTCTTTGAATTTATTCTCGGTTCCTCCTGTTATTACTGCAAATAGGACGAAGTCCGGATTTTTTACAGAGGTGGATACATTCCATTCAGGAAGTTTCTGTTTGATTTTTTCAATAAACGGCCTGCCCGTTTCTTTACTCGAAATGTCTGAAATGAGTTGTATAATTTTTGCTTTCATTTGCCCTCCTTTTTGGTATTCTAAACTTTTTGTGGATAATTTCAAACTACGCGGATAAAATTTGATACTCAATTTTTAACGAGCTAATCCTTTGAATGGTATACAAACAGAAGTGATATAGTAAGATGCTGTTATTTAGGAGATGCTTCTTTAAGAAGTTTATCGGAGAAATGATTGGAGTGCGTGAATATTATGCTACCTTTGAATATTTAGGTATTCGAAAAACTGGGTTTTAGTAAAACCTTTTTATAGTAAAAAGTAAAAACCCCGGCGCACTTTTGCACACCGGGGCTGCAAACTTTACCTAAACTTTGTATTAATATTCAGGATACTGCGGTGCTGGAGCAGGTTTTTCTTCTTTCGGAATGCTCGTTATGATTGCTTCTGTGCTGAGAAGCAGTGAAGCAATGCTTTCTGCATTCTGCAAAGCGCTCCTTACGACTTTGAGAGGATCGATAATACCTGCTTTGAACATATCTTCGTACTTTCCGGTTTCTGCGTTGAAGCCAACATTCTTTCCAGATTCCATTACTTTGTGCAGGGCGATAATACCGTCGTAGCCTGCATTCTGAGCGATGAGTTTAACGGGTTCTTTAAGTGCTTTCTTTACGATTTCGATACCTGTCTTTTCGTCGCCTTCTGCCTTAATTTTGTCAAGTGCCGGAAGCACATTTACGAATACTGTTCCGCCGCCTGCAACGATACCTTCTGCAAGTGCTGCTTTGGTTGCGGAAACTGCGTCTTCAACTCTGTGCTTCATTTCTTTCATCTCAGTTTCGGTTGCACCGCCGACTTTGATAATTGCAACGCCGCCGGAAAGTTTTGCAAGCCTTTCTTCAAGTTTTTCTTTGTCGTAGCTTGAAGTGGTCGTCTTGATCTGTTCTTTAATCTGGTTGATTCTTGCTTCGATGTCTTCTTTCTTTCCTTTGCCGCCGACGATGGTCGTATTGTCTTTGTCAACTTTTACGCTGTCTGCACGGCCAAGCATATCAAGCGTTACGCTTTCAAATTTAAGCCCTAAGTCTTCAGAAATTACCTGTCCACCTGTAAGGATTGCGATGTCCTGAAGCATTGCTTTCCTTCTGTCACCAAATCCAGGTGCTTTTACTGCGCAGCAGGTGAAAGTGCCTTTAATTTTGTTCAATACGAGTGTTGCAAGTGCTTCACCCGTAATGTCGTCTGCGATAAGGAGGAACGGCTTGCCTTTCTGTACGATTTTCTCAAGTAAAGGTAAGAATTCCTGAATGGAAGAGACTTTTTTATCGGTAATTACGATGTAAGGATCTTTTAATTCGACTTCCATTCTTTCGGGGTCAGTTACGAAGTAAGGTGATACATAGCCCCTGTCAAACTGCATACCTTCAACTGTTTTTACTTCAAGCCCAATGCCCTGGGATTCTTCCACTGTAATAACACCGTCTTTTCCTACTTTGTCTACTGCGTCTGCAATTGCTTTACCGACTTCTGGAATTTTTGAAGAAACGGTGCCGACCTGTGCAATTTCGTCTTTCGTCGTGATGTCTTTCTTGAGTTTCTTCATCTCTTCTACTGCTGCCTCAACTGCTTTGTCCATACCCTTCTTAAGGAGAAGCGGGTCTGCACCTGCGGTAACATTCTTTACGCCTTCGTCGATCATTACCTGTGCAAGGACTGTTGCCGTAGTGGTTCCGTCACCTGCAACATCCTCAGTCTTTGAGGCAACTTCTTTTACGAGCTGTGCGCCAATATTTTCATTTGGGTCTTTCAGCTCAATTTCTTTTGCAATGGTTACGCCGTCGTCTGAAAGAAGTGGTGAACCAAATTTCCTTTCAAGTGCTACGTGTCTACCTTTTGGTCCGAGTGTTACTTTTACGGTATTTGCTAACTTATCAACGCCCTCTTGAATTGCTTTTCTTACATCAGTTCCAAATATAATCTGTTTTGCGTCCATCTTTCACACCTCCCTTACTTAAGAATTGCGAGAACATCGCTCTCTGAGAGAATAAGATACTTTTCTCCGTCAAGCTTTATCTCTGTTCCTGCATACTTGGAGAAGACTACTGTGTCTCCTTCTTTTACTTCAAGTTCAACTCTTTTTCCGTTATCGAGTAACCTTCCGGAACCTACTGCTACCACCTTTCCTTTTTGAGGTTTTTCTTTAGCGGTGTCCGGTAAGACAATTCCTGATTTTGTCCTTTCTTCGTTTTCTTCAATCTTTACGACGATCCTGTCACCAATTGGTACTATTTTAGCCATATTTCACAGCCTCCTTTCGCAAAATTTTGGCACTCCTTTATCACGAGTGCTAAAACAATTATATAAAGTTTGTAATGCATGTCAATACTTTTCTGAAAAATTTTAGCACACAATTTTTAGAGTTGCTAAAAAGTCACTTTTTATTTAAGTGCAGTTTTAAAAGCGAACTTTTAAACTATAATAAAATTATGCGCGAAATTCTTGATAAGATACGAAAAAGCGAACACTACGCAGGGCAGTTTGCCCGTATTGTCCACATTCCGCCTGAAAAAATTCCCGTAGAGGAAATTCCAGATGGAATTAGCGAGTATATAGTGAAATTTCTTAAATCGAGTGGAATAGAAGGACTTTACAAACATCAAATTGAAACCTTCAATGCGGTAAAAAGTGGCGGGAATGTAATTATTACGACGGGCACATCAAGCGGCAAAACGCTTGCATTCAACATACCTGTTCTGGATACACTGCTTTCAGAAAAACTGGCAACTGCTCTGTATATCTACCCAACGAAAGCGCTGGCACGCGACCAGACGGACAAGCTCCGCGCTATCGTAAACGGAGCGTTTACTCTTGGCGCATACGACGGAGATACACCGCAGAGCAGCAGAATTTTTTTGAGGAAAAACGCGCACATCATAGTGACAAATCCGGACCTATTGCACATTGGGATTTTGCCGTACCATACGAATTGGTCGCGTTTCTTCAGCAGGCTAAAGTTCGTCGTAATAGACGAAGCACATTACTACAGTGGCATACTCGGCACTCATGTTTCAGAAGTTATGCGCAGGCTGCGGCGCATTTCCAATTTGTACGGCGCACATCCGCAGTTTATTCTTGCAAGTGCAACTTTAAGCAACCCTGACGAATTTTCTTTTAAACTCGTAGGCGAGCGTTTTGTCCACATAAGCGGGCCTCAGTCGCACCAGTACGGAAAAATATTTGCTCTTTTTAATCCCGCACTTGTTGACGAAAAGACAAATACGAGGAGGAGTTATTACAAAGAAGCAGTCTGGGTTACAAAATTACTTATTGATGAGGGCAAGCGTGTGATCGTATTTTCACGCTCGCGCAGGGGAGTGGAACTTATCACAAAGTATCTTAAAGTAGTGCTTCCTCAAGATAAAAAATCGCTCGTTTCTTCGTACAGGGCAGGGTACTTGAAAGGGGAAAGAAAACGCATTGAACAGAAACTAAAAAGTGGCGAACTGCTTGCCGTCGTTACGACGAATGCGCTGGAGCTTGGAATAGACATAGGAGACCTCGATGCAACTATTATCGTTGGTTATCCTGGCACGATTTCCAGCCTGTTTCAGGAATCCGGAAGGTCCGGGCGCAAAAAGAATTCGCTTACTATTTTCATCACTTCACCCAACCCGCTTGACCAGTACTTTGTAAAGGATCCAGACTACCTGTTTTCCAAAAAGTTTGAAGCTGTTTCTGTAAACCCAGAGAACTATTATATTCTAAAGCCCCATTTGAAGTGTGCTGCGTACGAATACCCGATTGAGCGGAATATCGACACTGAATATTTTGGGGCAAGCGTTAATCCAATTGTAGACGAACTCGTAAAAAGCGAGGTTCTTGAAGAAAGAAACGGAAGATACTACTATGCTGCGCGTGACTATCCCGCAAACAGTGTGGACATCAGGGGAAGCGGAGGACAGGAAATTACCTTAAGAGACGAAGATACGGACGAAGTTTTAGAGCACATTTCTTTTAAGCGTGCACTTGAAGAGGCGTTCAAGGGCGCTGTATATATGCACCTTGCAGAAACTTATGTCGTAAAAGAACTGAACCTTTTTGACAGGTATGCAATATTAAAGAAGAGTAAAGTAAATTACTATACGGATTCTCTTGAACTGCACAAAATTGATGTGAAGAAAGTTTTGAAACAGAGAAAGGCGCTTGGCACGACGCTTTACTTTGGCGAAGTCATAGTAAGCGAGCGGGTCGTAGGATTTATTATGAAGCGGTACGGAACGGATGCAAAAATCGGTGCAAAGGAACTTGACCTTCCGGAAACTCACTTTGAAACAAAAGCGTTCTGGTTTCCCCTGAGCGAAAGAGCAGAAAAAACGGTAATAGAAAGTGGAGAGGAAATACCCGGGACGATACACGCCGCAGAGCATATGCTCGTTGCGATGATGCCTTTGCTCGTCGTATGTGACAGAAACGACATTGGAGGCGTCTCCCATCCGCTCCATCCGGACTTAAACCGCCCTGGAATCTTTATCTACGATGGGGCAGAAGGCGGCGTGGGGCTTGCAGAAAAAGGTTTTGATGTGTTTGAAGACCTCGTGCGTTCTGCGTACAAAACTGTTGCAACCTGCCCCTGCGAGGACGGCTGTCCTTCCTGCATATATTCTCCAAAGTGCGGAAACGACAATAAGCCGCTCAGCAAAAAAGGTTCGATTATACTGCTTTCGGAGATGCTCAGTGAAGAATAGAAAAAAATTCTTGAATTCCGTATTTGGCGTTTCTGCGTTTTTCGTTTTGCTTTTTTCTATTTTCTTTGCGCTGCTTTTCTGCAAACCGTTTTACTCTGTTGAATACGACTTACACAGGAGTGAGATTTCGTTTTCCAATCTCAGCAAAGTGGAGTATGTGCACTACTCAATGGAGATAGTAGACTACTTTTTTAACAGCGATTACTACATAACGATGCACGATTTAAACGGCAATGTAATTCCTGGCTATTTCACAGATGAGGAAGTGCAGCACATGATTGATGTAAAGCACCTCATACGCGGCGCTACGCTTATTTTTGCGTTTTCCGTATTTTTCTTTGTGCTTTTGTTTTCTTTTGTTGAGAGGCGGAAAGTGCTTCGGACAGTTTCGTTTGTCTCTCTGTCTTTTATCGGCGTACTTTTCCTTTTGAGCGTGTGGAACTTTAACGCAGTGTTTATTGCTTTTCACAAAACATTTTTTAGAAACAACTTCTGGCTGCTCTCTGAAAATACAAAGTTAATAGAGATGTTTCCGGAGGGGTTTTTCTACGACTTTGCGAAAGTGTGGTTTATTTCATTTGCGGCCGTAAATGGGATTATTTACTTAACCGCTACTTTTTATGATTACTTCTTCCGCTCTGACTTGTCAAATTCGTAAAATGCGTATGCGTTGTGGTTGTGGATGCTCTCAAAGTTTTTTGCTTCTACAGAAAAATAGGTAACTCTGTCGTTTTTTAAGAGCGCGGTGCTTGCTTCCCTTACTATGTCCTCCACAAAGCGCGGGTTTTCGTATGCAGTTTCGGTGATGTACTTTTCGTCTTCCCTTTTGAGCAAAGAATAGAGGGGCGCGCTTGCAGATTGCTCTGCAATTTCTACGATTTCTTCAATCCATACGAGTTTTTTCATCCGTATTTTTATTGTGACTACTCCTCGCTGGTTGTGTGCTCCGTACTTACTGATTGCTTTAGAGCACGGGCAGAGGCTGTGCACGGGTGTGTTTACTTCCAGAACGAAGTCCATTTTTTCGCGTTTTGATGCAAGGAATGCGCATTCGTAACTCATAAAGCTTTCGATTTTTGTCATCGGTGCTTTCTTCAATATGAAGTATGGGAACCTTACTTCTATAGCACTTTCTTCTGCATTGAGAACGGTTTTCATATCGTCCAGTACCTGCTCGATGTTTTTAATACTCATATTGCAGCGGTGCTTGTTCAGTATCTCTAAAAATCTACTCATGTGCGTGCCGCGAAACTCCTTTGGCAGGCTTACATGCATATTAATTTTTGCAACGGTATGCTGGGTGCCGTTTGTCCTGTCCATTACCCGTATGGGGTATAATACATCACTTACTCCAACGCGTTTTAGCGGGATATTTCTCGTGTCCTTTTCTTTTTGCACATCATACACTTCTGATCACCGCCGTATTGTTTATTCCCTCAGAAAGGCTTACTTCGTGCACGCTGCAACCGTACTTTTTAAATGCTTCCTGCAGCGCATCGAATATAAATATTGCAATGTTCTCTGTGGTGGGGTTTTCAAAGATGTCGTTGAGGAATTTGTGGTCAAGTTTGTTTAATACCGTTTCGTTTACGACTTTTTTAAGAATTGCAAAGTCCAGTACCATACCGTTCTTTTGCAGTTTGCCCGTAAGCGTAACGGTCAGTATGTATGTGTGCCCGTGCAGGTTCTCACACTTTCCGTTATAGTCCGTTACCTGGTGTGCTGCGTCGAAGTGAAATGTTCTTTTTAAAAAAATTTTCTTACTCATCTTAGCCAGATTATACAAAATTTTTTCTTTTTTGGAAGTTTTGAATTTTTTCATTTTCTCTTGACTGAACTTTTAATATCGATAATATAGTATTTGCTATGAAGTTAATCGATGAAATCATAGAGACGCTCCCTGACTCACCTATTGAAGATGTACGCGTTGGGGCTTTCTGGAGCGCCTTAAAGAGCAAAAATTGCGGACTTGCACTTACATATCCGGAACCTTACAGAATGCTCGTAAGGAATGCGGGCAATTTAATTGGGAAAAGTGCAAAAGGCATTGCCTCCTTATTTGCGAACTCCTGGAATCCTACGGAGGCAGCAATCGGCATTGCTGCTATAAACTCGTTAATTGAACCTGACGGCGAGCACATCAACGCGCTGGATTATATAAAAGAAAAGTCCGTAGGAAAGAAAGTTGTTTTTGTGGGACACTTCCCCAGAATGGACGAAATAAGGAGGAGAGCAAAGAGCCTTACTATTATAGAAAAAAATAAAATGCAGATAGGGGATTATCCGGATGTTGCAGCAGAATTTATTATTCCTGAATCAGACATCGTCGTAATTACTGGCAGTTCATTTGTTAACAAGTCTTACAAAAGGCTACTTGAATTATCTAAGAATTGTTTTACAATATTAATAGGTCCGTCCACAATAATGAGTGATGTCATATTTGATTACGGAGTGGACGCACTTGCAGGGAGTAAAATCCTTGATTGTAATAGTGTATTAAGTACTGTTTCACAGGGAGGACATCTGCGGGACTTCAGCAAATACCTGGATTATATAATGAAATTCAGGCGGAAACTATAAAAGGATAAACTAGCAAGAAGAGGTGATAAATATGTTTAAAGACCTGACTATTCAACAGTTCATGGAACAACTTTCATCTGATGCGGCAACCCCGGGCGGTGGTACAGCAGCTGCTCTTTCCGGCTCAATGAGTGCATCTCTCGTTTCTATGGTTATTCGGATTTCTACCAGGAAAATTAAAGAAGAAGCAATCGTTGATAAGTTTAACGAAATATTGGAAAATACAGACAATCTATCCAGAGAATTCCTTCTCCTTATGGATAGGGATGCAGAGGCGTTCGACAGGGTAATGGAAGCGTTTAAATTACCTAAAAAGACAGCCGAGCAGAAGGAAGAAAGAAAAGCTAAAATCCAGATTGCACTGAAAGATGCTGCACTAACACCGCTTAAGACGATGGAAGAAGTAAGTAAAGTGTGCAAGTATGCAAAAGAAGTAATGAACTATGTACCAGGATCTGTGATTTCTGACATAGGTGTTTCTGCCCTGCTTTCAGAGTCTGCATTAAACGGTGCTTACTACAATGTTTTGATTAACTTAAAGTACATAAAAGACGAAGAATTTAATAGAGATTTGAGAAAGAAAGCAGAAAGTATTATGAACGAAACCAAGAAATTAATAAACGAGATTAAAGAAACAATTGGAAATAAAATGGAGGGAGAGAAATGAGTGAGACATTGAAAGACGTGTTAAAACTGACAAAAGAAGATTTAAAAGCAAAAACTGCAAGGCAGTTGTATAGGATATGTAGGCTGATCAAGGTTAAAAACTATACGCACTTTAAGAAAGACGACTTGATTGAAGAGGTATGGAGGCGTATTGAAGAACTCAGGCCTGCTTCTAAAAAGAGTAAGAAGACTGCTGTGTCTGAAAAGAGCAAAACTGAAGAAAAGAAAGTATCGGCAAAAACTGCTACCGGGTCTAAAGTTTCTACAGAAAGCAAAAGTGAAAAAACAGAGCAGACGGTAAGGGAAACTACTTCACCGCAGCAAAAAACTGCACAGGAGGTAAAGCCGCAACAAAAGGCAAAGAAGCAAGTCTACAGACAGAACCAGCAAGTAAGGAATCAGAATAGAGAGAGGTTGGAAACGAAAGGAATACTGGACATCCATCAGGACGGTTACGGTTTTCTCCGTGCAAATTACTTTCCGTCTTACTCCGACATTTATGTGTCTCCTCCAGTGATAAGGCGTTTTGGCCTGAGGACTGGAGACCTCGTTAGTGGCCCGGTGAGAAGCCCGCAGCACGAAGGTGAAAAGTACCCTTCACTTACGACTGTAGAAACGGTGAACGGCGAAAGGGTGCAGGGATACATCAGGCGTCCCGTGTTCGAGTCGCTTACGCCTACTTATCCAAACGAAAGAATTAAACTGGATACCCCTGGCTGCAACCTTGCGTTAAGAGTGATTGACCTCGTTGCGCCGCTTGGAAAAGGACAGAGAGGGCTTATCGTTTCTCCGCCTAAGGCGGGCAAAACAACTCTGCTTAAAGAGATTGCGCGCAGCGTTTCCACGAACTATCCGGAAATCAAGCTGATGATTCTATTGATAGACGAGCGACCTGAAGAGGTTACGGATATGCAGATGTCCGTTTCTGCAGAGGTAATCAGTTCCACATTCGACCAGCCGCCGGAAAACCACATTCGCGTTGTAGAGCTCGCACTTGAGCGTGCAAAAAGGCTCGTTGAAATGGGTAAGGATGTAATGATTCTGCTTGACGGAATTACGCGTCTTACCCGTGCGTACAACCTTTTGAGTTCGAACACCGGTAAAACTCTTTCTGGAGGTCTTGACCCGTCGGCAATTAAAGGGCCGAAGAAGTTTCTGGGCGCTGCAAGGAACATTTTGAACGGCGGTAGTTTAACGATCCTTGCAACAGCACTTATTGACACGGGTTCCCGTCTTGACCAGGTAATTTACGAAGAGTTTAAGGGGACGGGCAATATGGAAATCGTTCTTGACAGAAGCATTGCTGAAGAGCGCATATTCCCTGCAATTGACATTAAAAAATCTGGAACGAGGAAAGAAGAACTCCTCTATACGCCTGAAGAATTAAAGAAAATCTGGGCTCTGCGCAGGTTTATCAGCGAGCTTCAGCCAAAAGAAGCGCTGGAGAATCTTATAGAGATGCTGAGAAAAACGAAGTCAAATGACGAATTTTTAAGGAGTATTGCAATAGATGAGGATTAATAAAACAGGGCGCATTGAAGTAATTGCAGGATGTATGTTTTCCGGGAAAAGCGAGGAACTAATCAGGCGTTTAAAGCGTGCGCAGATTGCAAGGCAGAGAGTACAGGTATTTAAGCCAGCAATAGATACGCGTTACTCTGAAATAGAAGTCGTCTCCCACAACGGAGAGAAGATTACCGGAATCCCAGTGAAAGATTCTGCAGAGCTCTACTCCCTTATAGATAAGAATGCGGATGTAATTGGTATAGACGAAGCGCAGTTTTTTGACGATGGCATTGTGAGAGTTGCAAATAAACTTGCAGACGAAGGCTTCAGGGTAATTCTTGCAGGGCTTGATATGGATTTCAGGCGCGAGCCTTTTGGGCCAATGCCCAGACTTCTTGCAATTGCAGACGATGTGCAAAAACTCCATGCAATTTGTACGATTTGCGGTGAAGATGCAATGTACACTCAGAGGCTTATTAACGGGCAGCCTGCAAATTACAACGATCCTGTAATTATGATTGGCGCTTCCGAAAAGTACGAGGCGCGGTGCAGGAAGCACCACTATGTTCCTGGAAAGCCTCAAGATAAGGAGTGATATCTGTGATTGACAAACTTGAAAGCATAGAGAAGCGGTACGAGGAGTTATCAAAGTCGCTTTCCCAAAAAGAAGTGATATCAAATACTGAGCTCTACAAAAAGTATTCCAAGGAATTTAAAGAGTTGGGCGACATCGTAGAGCTTTACAGAAAATTAAAAACCATAAATAAAGAGCTGAAAGACGCAGAGGACCTTGCAAAAAGCGACGACTCTGAGATGAAAGAACTTGCCAAACAGGAAATTAACGACTTAACGAGTGAAAAAGAAAAAATACTCTCAGACATTAAAAAGCTGCTTTTACCCAAAGACCCTATGGAAGGCAGAAACATTATTATGGAGATTAGAGCAGGAGTTGGAGGAGACGAAGCCGCGCTGTTTGCACACGACTTGTTTAAAATGTACTTTAACTATGCAGAGAAAAAGGGATGGAAGGTTGAGATAATGGATTCCCACCCTACGGACATAGGAGGGCTAAAGGAAATTGTTTTTTCAATCTCTGGAAAAGATGTTTACAAGTACTTAAAGTACGAAAGCGGCGTGCACCGCGTTCAGCGTGTGCCAGAAACGGAGGCTTCGGGTCGTATACACACCTCTACTGCAACGGTTGCCGTGCTCCCAGAAGCAGAGGAAGTGGATGTAAAAATCAATCCGGATGATTTGCGTATAGACATTTACCACTCAAGCGGACACGGTGGGCAGAATGTGCAGAAGGTTGCAACTGCAATTCGAATTATCCACAAACCCACCGGTATTATGGTTACCTGCCAGGACGAGCGCTCGCAACTTCAGAATAAAATAAAAGCAATGAGAATTTTACGAGCACGGCTTTACGACTTATACCAGAAACAGAGCGAAGAAAAAATCGTTTCTCAAAGGCGGGCACAAATAGGGCGCGGCAACAGGAACGAAAGAATCAGGACTTACAACTTCCCGCAGGGGAGGGTGACTGACCACAGGATAAACTTATCGCTTTACAATCTTGAAGAAATTTTAGAGGGAAATATCGACGAACTCGTTAATGCACTGATAGAAGCCGAACAAAAAGAACGCCTGGAGATGCTTGAGAAGGGAAGCTAACTTGAAAGTTAAGGAAGTACTAAAAGAAGGAAAGGACCTACTTTCAGAAATTTCGGATGCACCAATGCTTGAAGCAGAGGTGCTTCTTTCTTATTTGCTCAATTTGGACAGGGCAGCGCTCGTTGCACGCTCGGACGAAGAAGTAGATAATGCCGTAAAAGAAAAGTTTATTTCTCTGATTGCAAAGCGAGCGGACGGTGTTCCGCTTTACTACATTCTTGGAAAAAAAGAATTTATGGGCATCGAATTTTTTATTAACGAAAGTGTTTTAATCCCTAGGCAGGAAACGGAAACGCTCGTTGAGGAAGCGCTGAAACTTATAGGAAATAAAGCCGTAAGCGTGCTTGATGTGGGGACGGGTTCTGGCTGCATTTTGCTGTCGTTTCTTTACTACAATAAAAAAAGTAGAGGCATAGGTATAGACATTTCAAGCGGTGCAATAGAAGTTGCACGGAAAAATGCAGAGCTTTTAGGTCTTTCCGAAAGGGCAAAATTTAAAGAAGCAGACTTCAGAGCATTTCGTATAGATGAACGCTTTGACATAGTGCTTTCTAATCCTCCGTATGTGAGGACGGACGAAGTGAAACAGCTAAAAGGAGAACCAGAAGTTGCACTTTCAGGCGGAAAGGACGGCCTTGATGTGTATCCACAACTTGCGCAGTTTATTGCTGAAGTGCTGAAGGAAAACGGAACATTTATCGTAGAAGTAGACTACAGAAGTGCCCGAAAAGTGAAAGGAATTTTTGAGAGTGCAGGATTTAGGTTCGTAAAGTTTCTAAAGGACCTTAGCGGAAGAAACCGCTTTATTGAAGGCGTAAAATTTGAAGGCACAAAGTTTGAGGGCGCAAAGTGAAGAATTTTGATGAAGCAATTAGAGTTGTAAAAGAAGGCGGTATCGTTGCATTTAAAACGGATACGGTAATGGGTGTTGGAGCAAATGGATTTGATAAGTATGCAGTGGAAAAACTTTTTCTGCTTAAAAAAAGAGACTTCAAAAAACCGGTTGCGCTGCTTTTGCCCACGCTCTCTTCTGTATTTGAGTATGCAGTTGTGAGCGAGATGTCGTTAAAGCTAATGGAAAAATACTTCCCCGGTGCGTTTACCTGTATTTTGCCTGCAAAAAAGTGCGTTTACACGACGCCCCTTCGCTGTGGCGAAACGATAGGAATAAGGATTCCAGACCTGCTTCCACTGAGGGAATTCCTTGCGGAGCTTAATCTTCCGCTCGTTACGACGAGTGCCAATGTGTCGGGGCTGCCTCCGTTGAAAGATAAAAAAGGTATTTTAGAAACTTTTGGTGATAATGTATACTATGTTGAGATACTGTCAGAGATGAGCGGTGTCCCCTCTACTGTTGTTGATTGCAGCAAAGGAAGTATAAAAGTGATTAGAGAAGGTGGTATAAAGATATGAAAGTGATAACTTACGGAAACCCTGTACTAAGGAAAAAGGCAAAGCGCATTAAAAATATAAATAAAGACATTCTGAGGCTCGTCGACAATATGTTCAAAACGATGCACACAAACGAACCCCAGGGCGTTGGGCTTGCTGCACCTCAGGTCGGCGTGCCTATTGCACTTTTCGTTTACGAACTGGACGACGACAAAGGCGTTATTATAAATCCAGAAATTATAGAAAGGAAAGGCAGCGAGATAGGGGAAGAAGGGTGCCTGTCTGTTCCAGGCGTGTTCGGGCCTGTGGAGCGTGCAACAGAAATTGTGGTAAAGGCGATCAATCTTAAAGGCAAAAGGATTACGCTAAAACTAAAAGGATTTAAAGCGCGCGTATTCCAGCACGAAACGGACCACCTGAATGGTATCCTGTTTACTGATTACATTAAAAACATCGACGACCTTGAAGTGGAAGAAGGTTACGAACTGCCGGAAAAACTTGCAGAGAGGTTTAGAGAGTGAAGATAGTCTTTTTTGGCTCGTCTGACTTTTCAGTTCCGTTTCTTGAATCAGTAAAAGGCGATACTGTGCTCGTCGTTACCTCGCCCGACAGAAAAAAGGGGAGAGGTAAAAAGCTGCTTCCAAACCCCGTTAAAGAAAAAGCAATGGCGCTTGGAATTCCATTTATCACTGCAGAAAAACTCGGCGAAGAAGAAGCACAAAAAATTAAAAGCGTGTCTCCTGAGCTTTTCGTCGTCGTTTCCTACGGAGTTATTATTCCTGAAAGCGTTTTAAGTATTGTAAACTGCGCAATCAATGTCCATCCTTCAAAAGTTCCTTATTATAGGGGCGCATCGCCGATCATCCGCCAGATTATGGACGGGGTAAAGGAGAGCGCCGTTTCTATTATAAAGGTGAGCAAGCGCCTGGATAGGGGAGACATTATTTTGCAAAGGCAGTTTGAAATTTCCGAAACTGACACGCGTGCGGATGTGGAAGAAAAAGTTATCCGCATTGGAACTGCGCTTTTAAAAGAAGCGATTGAAAAAGTTCAGGCGGAAGGATGCACAGGCGTTCCACAGGAAGGAAAGGGAACCTATGCAAAAAAAATTACGAAAGAAGACGAGAAAATCGATTGGGGGCAGCCTGCTTTAAAAGTATACAATAAGGTCAGGGCACTTTATCCTTCTCCCTGTGCGTATGCCTTTTTCAGGGGAAAACGCGTGAAGGTAAGGAAGGCATTGCTTTCTAATGATAGCTCAAGCGGAGTGCCCGGCAGTGTCGTAAGTGTGGGTAAAAACGAAATTGTCGTGCAGTGCGGGGCAGGTGCATTGAAGTTGCTCGAGCTTCAGATGGAAGGGAGAAAGCCTGTTTCTGCACGCGACTTTATCAATGGGGTAAAGCCAAAAGTAGGAGAAAAGTTTGAGTAGAAAGACGATTCTTCTCAGTGGATACTTCGGGTTTGGAAATTGCGGAGACGAACTCATCTATTCGATAGAAAAAGAAACATTTGCAAGACTCGGTTTTTCCATTTACGCACTTTCAGAAAATCCAGAGGAACACTACGAATTTAGGCGCAAGAATTTACTTGAAATACTCCGTGCCATCCGTGCCTCTGATGTGGTGGTAAGCGGAGGTGGCGGGCTAATCCAGGATAAGACGAGTTTAAACAGTCTAGTTTATTATGTTTTTATTTTGTTTGTCGCGCAATTATTCCACAAAAAAACTGCCTGCTTCGCACAGGGCATCGGCCCTCTGCACACAAAAGTGGGTATGTTTTTAACGAGGAAAGTGCTAAATGAAACGGATTTTATCAGTGTACGAGACGACTTTTCCGTGCAGGAGCTTAAAAAGTGTGGAGTAAAAAGTAAAATTTACAAAACTGCTGATGTCGCTTTTCTTCTTAAAGATAAAAAAGAAATGAAACTTCCTTTTGAGCGGTTTGTACTTTTTGCTCCGGGCAAAGCATTAAAAATACCTGCAATTGAAACGCTCGTTGAAGTGGGTAAATATGTAGAGGAAAAAACAGGCCTGCCGCTTGTCGTTGTCCCACTCTATCCTGCGCGTGACGGTAAACTTTGCAGCACACTTTCTCAAAAGTTAAACACGCCTCTTATCGTGCCGCCCTCCCCTTTGCACTATGCTTACCTGGTGGAGAAAAGCGAATTTGTCGTGGGAATGCGTTATCACTCTGTTGTGCTTTCTGCTTTGAAAGGTAAAGCATTTACGGCCCTTGTTTACGACCCGAAAGTAAAAGCGCTTGCAGACGAGTTTGGCGTGAAGGTTGTGGAGGATTACGGCAATGTGGACTTTGGCACCTTTAAGGAAGTGTTTGACTTTAACTTTGCACGCAGAGCGGACATAGTAGAAAACCTCAATAAAAAAACTACCGAACTTAAAGAGCGTGCCCTGCAAAACTTCGTCCTTTTTGAGAAAACATTTGGGTAGGGAAAATTGCTGAAAGATTTGCTTGACTTCGTTTTTCCTCCCCGCTGCGTTATCTGCGGAAAAGAAACAGACGGTGCGAGTGTCTGCCTTCAGTGCAAGTCTAAAATAAAATTTATTGAATATCCGCTGATTTTACACAGAAAAAATACTTATTTCTACGCAATTACGAGGTACGAAGGCATTTCCGAAAAATTAGTGAAGAAACTTAAATTTTCAAATAGAAAGCGCATTGCAGAAGACCTGGGGAAAATTTTTGCAGATTTTGTTAAAGAAAATGATATTCGTGCAGATTTCGTGGGTTTTGTCCCTATGTCAAAAAAGGAGTTAAGGAGCAGGGGCTTTAACCAGTCTTATCTTATTGCCCGCGCGACTTCTAAAAGGCTGAACATCCCGCTGTTCTCAGGTATCAGTAAAGTAAAGGAAACGAAGAAACAGGTGGGACTCTCCCGGGCAGGTAGAATAAAAAATGTAAAAAACGCATTTAAATTTTCTCAGAGTATTCCTGGTTCTCTCATCGTCGTGGACGATGTGTTTACTACTGGAAGCACTGCAAAAGAAGTTGCCCGTGCATCGAAAGGTTTTGTCAAAGGGAATTTTTATTTTATTGCATTTTCTCAAAAAATAGGGTAATATGTTTAAAGTAAATTTTTAGCAAAGGAGGTGTAAGCGATGCGTAGAAACAGAAATTTGGTTTCTCTGGTAGTTGCATTTATCTTTGTATTTACCTTGTTTTTATATCCTTTTGCTGCTGGAGCCTCTTCGTATGCGTATAACTTCTCAGCAGGAAGCAGGACTTTCACTGATACGCTGGGAAAATCTTATTCTATGCCGAATGCCCCTGTCGTTAAAAACGGTGTATTCTTCGTGTCGCTTCGTGCCGTTGTCGAAAGTGCAGGCGGCAGCGTTCTATACATCCCTAAAACTCGTGCAGTAAAACTTTCTTACGGTAAAAATAAGGGCTATTTACTGATAGGCAAGAAGTACGCCACGGTAAATGGCAAGTTATTCCCTATGAAGCAGTGCTCTTTCCTTGAGAAGAATCACACGATGATAGATGTGCGCTACATTGCTGCACTTTTTGCAGGTTCTGCGAACATTACTGGAGAGCAGTGCTCACTTACTTTCTACAAAATATTTATCGGCAAGGACGCACTGAAAAACGAGGTAGTCCTTTACTCCGAGCCGAAACGGATCGTTTCACTTGCTCCAAACCTTACGGAGATTTTATTTGCAATTGGTGCAGGTTCTCGCGTGGTGGGAGTTTCAAACTACTCTGACTATCCAGAGGCCGCCCTTGAAAAGCCAAAAGTGGGCGGATTCTTTAATCCTTCGATAGAGAAAATTTTTGCATTGAACCCGGATTTGGTGCTCGTTGCGCGCGGCACTCCTTTTTCCGTGATTAACAAACTTAAGTCTCTTCACATACAGGTGTTTACCAGCGATCCGCACACGATAAAAGACATTTACAATTTAATTCTTACCGTTGGTAAACTTACGGGAAATGTGAAGGAAAGCCTTCAAGTCGTGCAGAAAATGCGTTCCGTGGAGAGCAGTATCGTTGCAAAAGTAAGCAAAATTCCGTTAAGCAAGCGTAAGAAAGTGTATGTGGAGATCTGGAACAGTCCGAAAATGTCAGTTGGAAAAGGAACTTTTATTGATGCACTTATAAAAGAAGCAGGCGGTATAAACATTGCAGAGAATGCAAAAGGCAGCTGGCCTATAATGAGCGACGAAGCGATTATAAAGGCAAATCCGGATGTAATCGTCATTTTGTATAAAGGAAGCGTTGATGCAATAAAAAATCGTCCGGGATGGAGCAACATTACTGCCGTAAAAAATAATGCGATTTATGTTTTAAATCCAGATATTTTTGAACGCCCCGGGCCGAGAATCGTTCAAGGACTTGAAAAACTTTACGAGATAATGTACGGGAAAAATGGAGGATAAGCGGTTTTTACTTCTTACTATTTTTCTTGCCCTGCTACTTTTCGTAACAGGGCTTTTTTCTCTCCTTCTTGGGCAGGTGCACTTTCCCCTTTCTTCGTTTCTGAAACTCTTTGGTGGTAAGAGCGGCTCTTTTCGCACGATCGTTTTAGATATACGCCTGCCCCGTTTTTTGCTTGCTGCGTCAGTTGGTGCAATGCTTTCAATTTCTGGTATGATTCTGCAAACAGTTTTTAGAAATCCGCTCGTTGACCCGTACTTTCTTGGTGTTTCGTCTGCTGCAGAGTTAGGTGCAAGCGTTGCAATTTTGTTTGGGTTTGGCGCAACTCTGTTTGGGTTTTCTATGGTATCCTTGTTTGCTTTTGTATTTGCACTTGCCCTCGTATTTTTCCTCGTGCGCATCATCCGCTTCGTGCATGTCGAGTATTCGCGTATAGCAGTGGTGCTGATAGGTATTGCGATTGCGTATGTGCTGAATGCAGTAAACACTTTGCTTATTTCTTTCAAAAAGGACATATTTCTCGAATCGATGTTCTGGAGTATGCGCGGGTTTAACAGTGCCTCAATAAACGAATTCTGGTTTTCTACTCCATTTCTAATTGTGGGGATTATTTTTGCCCTATTAAAGTCAAAACAGATGAACATCTTTCTTTCGAGCGACATCACTGCACACTCTCTCGGCATAAGCGTGAAACGGTTTATATGTCTTATGCTCTGTGTGTCGGCTTTGCTTTCCTCTGTTTCTGCAGTGCTTGCGGGGACTGTGATTTTTGTGGGTCTGTTCGTGCCGCATGTCGGCAGAATGATCGTGGGGGAGGATAGATTTAAGTTGTCAATTACGACACTTTTGCTTGGTGCTATTTTCCTCCCCGCATTCGACCTTATTGCGCGCACGATAATTCCGTCTCAGGAGATACCGGTAAATACAATTGCATCGCTCGTTGGCGCTCCGTTTTTTGTATTTTTGTTTTTCAAAAGAGGAAACAATGGATTATTTAAAGGTTGAAAATCTTTATTTTGCATACGAAAAGAACAAAAAGTATGTGCTCTGTGGGCTGAACCTTGCCGTAAACAGAAATGGGATTTATGTATTGCTTGGCCGTAACGGAAGTGGTAAAACTACTCTTCTTAAAATTTTGATTAAGTACCTTTTGCCGCAAAAAGGCACGGTTCTTATCGAAGGCGAGGACTTATCCAAAATCAGCCTTCCCGAACTTTCAAAAAAAGTTTCTTTCCTTGAAAGCGAGATACCCTACATACCGCTTACCGTGTCTGAAATACTAAGCTGGGGTATGTTTCCTTACAAAAGGCACTTTGACGCGCGCGAAGTTTCCAGCGAGCTAAACCTTTCTGGACTGCTAAGTGAAAATTTTAATAATTTAAGCACTGGAGAAAAAAAGCGCGTCCTGCTCGGGCGGCTGTTTGTCCAGAAAACAAAGATTGTTTTAATAGACGAACCGTTTAACTTTCTTGACCCTTACTACAAATTAGAAATTGCAGAGATGTTAAAGACACTTTCAAGGGAAAGAATTGTGTTTATTACAACGCACGACCTTGGTGTTGCGGCAAATTTAGGCAGTGAAGTATTTCTTATTCATCAGGGAAAAATATTTGCAAGAAAAACGCAAAATGACCTATTTTCTGGAAATGAGTTATACGAAGTTTTTGGGATAAACGAAAAGTTAAAAGAAGAGTTCATCCGATTTTACAAATTGGGGTAGTGCATTTTATTTTTAGAAACTCGCCTTTTTGTAACTGAGAAAAGAACTTTTTGCGGAGTTGGGTGAATCCCTGAGAGTCTTTCTTCTTTTTCTGTACCTTAGTTATAAAATTATGGGATTTTTAGGTTCCTATAATATATGGTTTTTCAGTTTTACAGTTGTTTTTATGCGTTTTGTCCTGCTTTTGTATCTGAAAATTAGTATCACTAAATTTTATTGCTCTTAATTTAGGGATAAAACTACGAATTTTTGTTCGGGAAAGTGGAAAATCGGGACATCAAAGAATGCTGATAAATAAAGGGTTTCTAAAAACTATAACCTATGAGATTATATTTAATTTTAGGTATGGTTAAAGAAACACTGATAAATACAGGATTTGTTGCCTTCTAAAATAAGGCGTTTTAAGCGTTTTGTAGGTATATTTACCCGATTTTTCTCAAAATTTGCGTCTACGGGCATTTAAATGGCATGTTTTGAATTAGCCTTGATAAATACAGGGTTTGTTAAATATTATTTGTCATCCTGAGCAGCCTTTGCGAAGGATCTCAATGAATAGAAAGGACACGAAGTTTCCTTTCTAACTTTTCTTCCTGTGGCTGCAGAAATGAATTTGGAGGCAAGTTACAAAAAACTTTCTCACACTAAAAAGTAAAGTTTCTGCTGTGCTTTCCAAAAGATAAGTCTAACAAAAAGGGCTTGCCGTTAGGGCAGAGATTCTTCAGTCGCCTTGCTCCTTCAGAATGACCGGGGAAAATGCAAGTGGCATAAAAAATTGCAAGGTTTTTAGGATAGAGGTTCTTCGCTTCGCTCAGAACGACAAAAAAGACGAAAAGGCAGAGACTCTTCGCTACGCTTAGAGTGACAAAAATCAGAGTGGCTGGGGAAAAATCAGAGTGACAAAAATTTTTCAGGGTGGTAAAGAAGTAAAATGACTAAAAATGTAAGTAATGTGAAACTATCGAGAAAGAAGCAGAATGACACTACAAGTATTTGTTAGGGCGACGAAGAAAAAGAGTTTGTCAATCTTTTACACAGGTGCCGTAAAGAAGGTCGGAATCTGCACTTTCTGCTTTTACGCTTACGATGTCTCCGGGATTTATCTTTCTATTGCAGGCAAACTTTACCCTGAGGTAGTACGGAGTAAACCCAGAGTAATATCCGACTCTTTCTTCCTCTACGAGGACCTCTACATTCTTTTGGACGAATCTTTCCTTGTATTGCTTTTGCACTTCTTTTGCAAACTCGCTGAGTCTTTGTGCCCTCACCTTTTTCGTGCCTTCACTTACTGTGTCCTGCATAAAGTAAGCAGGCGTAAACGGACGCCTTGAATACCTGAATATGTGCACTTTTGAAAACTCTACTTCTTTTACGATTTTCATAGAATTTAAAAATGCATCTTCACTTTCGCCAGGAAAGCCTACTATAATATCTGTGCTTATAGAAAAGTTTTTATCTTTTTCGCGCAATTTTCTTGCAATTTTTAGATACTCACTTGCGGTGTACTTTCTCTTCATTCGCGCAAGGACTTCGTCGTCTCCTGACTGTAGTGACATATGAAGGTGCGGCACGACGGGCGGCTCAATTTCCTTAATAAGCGTATCAGTCACTGCCGTGGGATATATCGAGCTAATTCTTATTCTACTGATTCCGTCTATTTTCTTCAGTGCTTTAAGTAACTCTGCAAGAGATATCCCGATGTCCTCTCCGTACTTTCCTATCTCTGTCCCCGTGAGAACGATTTCTTTGTATCCTTTTTCTGCAAGGCCTTTAACTTCATCTACGGTTTGTTCTATGGGTTTGCTTTTTATTTTGTGTCCGCGCACAAACGGTACAATACAAAATGTGCAAAAGTTGTCGCACCCTTCTTCTATTTTTACGGTTGCCCTTGTGTGCTCTGCGAATGCCGAAATTTTTTCTACTTTTAAGTCTATTGGAACGGTTGTCCCGCTGTGATAAAATTCTGCGATTTTGCTGCGCTCTCCTCTGTATAAAACGGTATTTTTAGACTTAAAGTCGCTGTGCAAATTGGCAAAGCAACTCGTTATGATTATTTTTGCTTTGGGGTTTTTGCGCTGCGCAAAGTGTAGTGCTTTGCGCGTTTCCGCTTCTGCCTTTTGGGTTACCACGCAGGAATTTATGATGTAAAGGTCTGCTGCTTCTTTGAAAGGTACGATTTTGTCTCCGTATTTTTCAAATGATTCTCTGATCAGTTCGCTCTCGTACTGATTGGTTTTGCACCCTAAAGTGAATATTGCAACGCGCATTATTTGAGTATCTTTTCTGTGATTTCTTCTAATTTGTTCGCGATTTTTTCGAGGACAAAAATACCCTTTATGTAGTCCATTCGCGTTGGGCCAAGCAGTGCCAGTGTGCCCTCTAATTCTTTTACAGTATACTTAACTGTAATCAAACTGTAGTTCCACAGCTCTGGAAGTTTGTTTTCTTCCCCGATGAGAAATCCGATTTTGTCTTTTGAGGGGACATCTTCAATTACTTCTTCGAGCAATTTTTTCTCTTCAAGCATTTCAAGAAGGAAGCGGGCTTTCTTTTCTGCGAGCGATATCTGTGTAGTGAGGAGGTTTGCAATACCCTTTATGTAAATTTCTCTCGTTTCACCTTTCTGGATTTCGTTTGACAGTTTAAGATAAACAGCTCTGAAAACTTCTGTGTCCGAAAATAGTTCGGATAAGAAGTTCTTTTCTTTTAGTATCTTTTTCGCTCTGCGCATGGACAAATTTTTGCAGTATTTGTTCAGTGCATTTTCGTATTGTTTCAGTACATTGTCTTTGATTTTCTTTCTTAGGACTGGCGAAGGCTCAAGCGTGTGCGTCGTCGTAACGAGCACCATATATATTAAGTCTTCTACGGTAAACAGGTGAATGTACTTTATTTTTTCCTCTTCAAGGTCCGGTGCAAGCACGAGCGAAATTTCTTTTGTGTGGTAAGAGATAAGCTCTGATATTTCGTTAAGCAAGTCGTGCACATCGTTTACTTCGGCAGGCTCGGGGAGTTTTATATCAAGGACATTAATTTTTTTTCTGTTTTTAAGCATCGTTTCTACATAGTAGCGATAACCCTTGCTCGTGGGCATCCTTCCTGCCGATGTGTGTGGCTGGTATATGTAACCCATCTTCTCCAGCTCTGCCATTTCATTTCTTACAGTAGCTGGAGAAATATTTAACCTGTACTTTTTTACAATACTGCTTGAACCTACGGGCTTTCCTGTTTTAATGTATTCAGAAACGATGTTGCTCAGGATTTCGCCCTTTCTTTTATCTAAAGTATCACTCATGTTTATATTATACAATAATCCTGAGGTTTTGCTAAATTACCACTTTTTTTATTAATAATTAATAAACTCTTGATAACTGTGCGCTAATATAAAGGCAATGAATTTTTAATTTCCCAGTCTGTTACGGCCGTTCTGTAACTATCCCATTCCTTTTCTTTTGCTTCGATGTACTTCTGGGCAATGTGTGGGCCTAAGGCAGAGAGGACTACATCGTCCTTCTTCAGTTCGTTAATTGCTTCTTGAAGTGTAGACGGTAATACTCCTATGTTTAATTCCTCTTTTTCTTCGTCGCTGAGTTCGTAAATGTTTATTCTGTTGACGGGTTTTGGTGGGGTGATTTTATTTTTAATTCCGTCGAGCCCTGCCTTCAGTATGACTGCAAATGCAAGGTACGGGTTTGCTGTTGGGTCAGGGCTTCTGAATTCTATTCTCTTGCTTTTTTCTCCTGCTGCGGGCACCCTTATTAAAGCGCTCCTATTTTTTACTGCCCAGGAAATGTAAACGGGCGCTTCGTACCCGGGAACGAGCCTTTTGTAAGAGTTAACAATCGGGTTTGTAATCGCAGTGATTGCCCTTGCGTGCTTCATTATGCCGCCTATAAAGTAAAGTGCCGTATCTGAAAGTGCAAATTCTTTACTTTCGTCGAAGAATAGATTCTTTCCGTCGTTTGAAAACAGAGAAATGTTTGTGTGTGCGCCTGAACCGTTAATCCCAAAAATAGGCTTCGGCAGGAAAGTTGCGTAGAGGTTATTTTCAAGTGCAATTGTTTTTGCCGTGATCTTAAATGTGATTATTCTGTCTGCCGTCGTAATGGGATCTGCATACTTAAAGTCGATTTCGTGCTGAGAGGGTGCAACTTCGTGGTGCGATGCCTCTATCTCAAAACCCATTTTTTCGAGGCTTAATGCAATCTCTGTTCTTGTTGCTTCCCCTATGTCTTCGGGGAGCATTTCAAAGTAACTTCCTTTGCTGACGAGTTTTGTCGTTGGTTCGCCTGTATCGGATAGCCTGAACAGGAAGAATTCCTCTTCAACGCCTGTTTGCATATTGAAACCAAGTTCTTTTGCTTCTGCTATTGCTTTATTCAAAACAAACCTTGGAGAACCTGCAAAGGGCTTTCCGTCTTTATCCAGTACATCGCATATAATGCGTGCTGTTTTTATTTTTTTCTGAACAGTCCACGGCAGAATTGTAAATGTGTCTGGGTCTGGAACGAGCAGCATGTCCGATTCCTCTATTCTTGCAAACCCTTCGATTGAAGAGCCGTCAAATGCAATGCCTTCTTCTAATACTCTTCCAAGTGCTTTGCTGCTGATTTCAACGAGCTTGGGAAAACCGAGAATGTCTGTGAATTGAAGCATTATCGTATTAACATTTTCTTTTTCAACAATCTTTAATATTTCGTCCTTATTCATTACTGGCCTCCCGTTTTTTGGTTTATTATACTTGCCTTTTGTGAAAAATCAACTATAATTTTAGCCTGTAATGTTAGTTATAACTAAGTTTTGACAAAGGAGATTAGAGATATGTGGATAACAGTTGCAAGTGGTAAAGGTGGCACAGGTAAAACTACCGTTTCAGTGAGTCTTACACTTGCCCTGGAAAACGGGGTATATGTGGATGCAGATGTTGAAGAGCCAAACGGCGCTTTGTTTCTGAAGCCAGAAATAGAAAAAGTAGTTCCTTATACGGAACCTATTCCTCAGATCAATACGGATGTGTGCACTTTTTGCGGAAAGTGTGCAGATGCCTGTGTGTATAAAGCAATAGTAATATTAAAGCCTCTTAAAAAAGCGATGTTCTTTCCGGAGCTTTGCCACAGTTGCGGCCTCTGTGCGTATGTGTGCCCAGTGGAGGGGGCTCTTGCCGAGGTTCCAAAGAAGAAGGGGGAAATAAGGTTTGGAAAGAGTAATGGCGTAGAGTTTATTGAAGGGACATTAGATCTTGGTGAAGCATCTGCGTCTCCGCTAATTCGTGGTATGAAAAAACTTATCCCCAGAGAAGGTAAAAATGTCGTTATCGATGCGCCGCCCGGGACGAGTTGCCCTGTCGTTGAAGCAATGGAAGATTCTGATTTTGTCCTGCTCGTAACGGAGCCTACTCTGTTTGGATTAAACGACTTAAAACTTACCGTGTCACTCGTAAAAGAATTGAAGTTACCTTTTGGAATCGTGATAAACAAAGCAGAAGAAGGCAACGACCTGATTGATAGATATGCTGAAGAGGAAAAAATCCCCATTCTTGGAAGAATTCCTTTCGAGCGCTCTATTGCAGAATACTATTCAAAAGGTATTCCTGTGATCTACACTCTGGAAAACGGCAAAACGATTTTTGCTAATATTTACAAGCAGATAAAGGAGATAGCGCAAAATGGACAGAATTAAAGAACTCGTCGTATTAAGCGGTAAAGGTGGAACTGGTAAAACGACGCTTACATCGAGCCTTTCAAAAATAATTAAGGATAAAGTGATAGTAGATGCCGATGTGGATGCATCGGATATGTTTATACTTCTTAAACCTCGTGTATTAAAAAAGGAAATTTTCAGGGGAAAGTCCGTTGCGCTCATACATCAGGATAAGTGCATCCACTGCGGGCTGTGCGAGCAGCACTGCCGCTTTGATGCAATACACAAAAATAGTGAAGGCCAGTTTATCGTTAACGAATTTAAGTGCGACGGATGCGAGCTCTGTGTGTATGTGTGTCCCGTAGACGCAATTACAATGGAGCAGGGCATCGTTGGTGAATGGTACCTTTCTG
The DNA here is from genome assembly GCA_027023025.1 of Caldisericaceae bacterium. Classification (GTDB taxonomy): domain Bacteria; phylum Caldisericota; class Caldisericia; order Caldisericales; family Caldisericaceae; genus S143-107. Next base: position 66,760 of record JALVXB010000025.1, read on the forward strand.
AAACGGATTTTGGGCCTATGGTGCACGCAAGGCTGAACCCCGGAGACGAAAATTCAGGAAATCTCGTTACGATGGTAAAGCATCAGGCACAGATCGTTGCAAAAGAAAAAGGCTTAAACAAAATTATCATTGACGGCCCTCCCGGAACTGGGTGCCCTGTTATCTCTGCGCTATCCGGTGCAACAGCAACGATTATCGTGACGGAACCCACGCTTTCCGGGATGCACGACCTTGACCGTATTCTAAAAGTTGCAAACCAGTTTAAAGTTTTGCCTAAAATAGTAATTAATAAGTACGACTTAAACAATGAGAATGTAAGAGAAATAGAAAAATTTGCCCGGGAAAATAATGCAAAAATTATCGGCAGGATTCCATTTGACCACTGTGTAATTGACGCACTGCTGAACGAGAAAACGCCTGTGGATGGTGGCGAGGAATGCAGAAGAGTAAAGGACGAAATTTATAAAATTGCAAACTTTGCAAACGAGATATTCGAAACCTGAACTGGGCGAAATTGTGTGTTTAGTCTGGTGCATGCCCCGGGTTTATAATTAGTTTGTCGAGGTCTCTTACCGTTGCATACGGAATAAAACCGTTATCTATTGCATTTGAATAGAACTTATCGATAAGAGATTTTTTTCTTACATAATCCGTTACGAGTACTATCTTTCCGCTATTTTTGAAAAGGTTTAAATATTTAATCGATTCTTTTGTATAAGAGGTTGGTTGAGGCGTGTTTCCGTTAAACCACAAATCCTCTTTCCCAATTCCGTTAATTGCATTCAGATAATCTTTGTGAACGCCTAACTCTTCTGCATTCTGGACGAAAATAAGGAAGTTACGCCTGCCCCTTTTATTACGGACATAGTCAGATATTTGCTTAACGAATTTTACCATTTCTGCTTCTGCTTTTTCTCTCGTTTTTTTATCGCTTGCATGTTCCTCCCAGTATTCGTAAGTGTCAACTGTGTCGAGATATACTCCATTAAATCCTGCATCTATAATTTTATCCAGATAATTATACACTATCTTTTTCCAGCCTTCATTCCAGTATTTAACTCTGTAATTTCCTTCCCAATCAGGATTTTCTGGGCCAAGCCAGTTTGGCGCTCCTTTGTCTGGAGTTCCGTCTTTATTTTCGTCCCATGTATTTTTCCAGTACCACCTGTAATCTTCGGCTTCCCCGATGCTCAGGTACGAGAGCACGATTTTCTGTCCGCCGGCACTATGCTCCAGTCTATATACTTCTTCTGGAGTAAATCGCTCTTCGTTAGAGCCGTCCTTTGAGTAGTCGATAATAGCGAGGTCAAATTTAGTTTTGCCGATTTTTTCAAGGTCTATATCCTGAAGCTGATAAAGAAAGTCGTTAACATTATTCATTGAATATATCTTATCCGCATCCCAGTTGCTAAAGTGTGGACTCGTTACAAATATGGAGCTGCTTATACCTTTTCGGTAGGCATTCAGCGTTTCTTTGGAGGAATTGATTCTTAAATCAGAATACGTTTCGTCTTCATTTTGCCACTTTTCGTCCCAGTAACTTACGGCTTTTATTCGAGGATATCGCCCGGACTTTATCACATTAAATGCCTCCGTTATCCATCTGGCTTTGCGCAGTTTATCCCTATTATCTTCTATCACACCAAACTCGAGCACTGCTAAAGGCTTTTTGCTGGATATCTTTGAAAGCTCTGGGTATGCTTCGTCCATAACGTCTTTAAACGAAACCCAATCGTCACTGGGCTGAAGTGCTCCATATGCACTGACGCCTATCCAATCTATGTAATTATCTCCGGGATAGTATGCTTTCATACTGTTCCACTTTTCTGCCGGCATAGAATGGGCATCAATGTGGAACATCCAGGTAATGTTTTTTACACCTTCGCTTTTAAATATGTCGATAATGTGTCTATAAGCATCTCTGTAGCGCTCTGGGCCGTCGGGAAGCATAGGGTCTCCGTATCCAGTTGTTTTTCCTCCTCCGTTGAATATGCCACTCCACGGAAACCAGTTGCCATTTGGCTCTGGCGCGAATTCGACTATAATCGGATATTTGAGCGCTCTGGCCTTTTTTGCCCACTGGATTAAGTCTGCGTCGAATTTTCCGTCTATGATTTTTTGCATGGAATAAGTAGAATCCTTTTTGCCTTCCTCAAAGTTCGTGCGAGGCATAAGCCTTACATACGGAGTAAATCCGCTCAGATGGATGATATTTATACACCTGTCAGGGAATTTGATCCCGTTATTCCAGTTGTTTGAAAAGTATGCCCAGGCAATTCTTTTACCTGATAATTTGCAAAAGTCAAAAATTTTTTCTGCGCTTACTTTATCTTCGCTTCCTCCAAAATTTGGAAATGCAGCAAGGTACATTCCGTTTTCGGGCGGCATTAATTTAAGTTGCCCGTTTGGATAAGGAGAGAATATAGAAGAAATAAACATTAAAATTACGAGAATGCCAAGTATTAAGTGTTTGTCGTAAGTCATCATCTGTATGTTTTAAGAATTCCTGTTGAAGAATTCTGCAAGTGCTTCCTTTTGCGTGGACTTAGTCGTAACGAAAACATTAAGCCCGTAGTGTTTTTCCAACTTTTCTTTGAATTCTGGCGAAATATTTTTGCATATAAGAGTTTTTATGTCGGCAAGCAGGTTCACAAACTTTACGATGTTATCCGTTAAACCGTCTTTGGTGAGCGTATTCTCTCTTGCAGATAGAAAGTTTCCGTACTTTGTGTAGGTCATAAAGAATTCGGCTTTGTTGCATTCCTTTGGCCATACATTGCCGTCTTTGTCTGTTGCTATTGCAATGTGCTCTCCTTGCTCCTCTTCTTTTTCTATCTCTTCAAGATAGGTATTTAACTGGTCCTGATAGACGAATTGTTCTACTCTCAGTTGAACTTTTTTTACTCCCGGCACTTCTTTTACTGCACCTCTTATCATCAGTGCAAGTTGCACGCCTATAGGGCAGGTTGGAGTTGTTGGCATAAACTTAAACTTTACAATTCCGTTTTCCTCGTCTATGTCAAAGTCGTAAACGAGCTTTAAGGATACGACATCCTGTTTTAATTCTGGGTCCTGCACTTTCTTTAGTGCTTCTATAATTTTATCTTTTAAACTCATCTTTCGCCTCCGCTTTGCCAATGTAAAATCCTTAATATTATAATAGTGTTCCAGACAAAATGGAAATTGTGTTTGTAATAAGCAGTTTTTGGTTTACTATTAAAGTGGAGCATATTGGAGGCGCATTTCGGTGATATACAAAACGATAAAGAAGAAGGCTGTAGTGGAACAAACAATTAAGAAGTCGAAGTTTATTGGCATTGCTATGCCCTCGAGCAGTAAGGAAGAGGCATTAGCCTTTATTGAGGGATTAAAGAACGAGTATAAAGATGCAAGCCACATCGTATACGCTTACAGATTTGGGCCTGAAAAGGAAGAATTTTACTTTACTGATAACGGCGAACCTTCTGGAAGCGCAGGTAAGCCTGTGTTTACAGCAATCACCGGTGCGGATGTCTTTAACTGTGTAGTTGCCGTGGTGAGATACTTTGGCGGTATAAAGCTGGGGGTGGGTGGGCTAATACGCGCATACTTCTCTACTGCAAAGGCTGCAATTGAAAGTGCAGGTATTATCGAAGTTACGCCTACCAAAATTTTAGCACTGGAATTTCCTTACGAAGCATCGCGCCTCGTTATGTACTATGTGCACGAATTTTCTGCTGAAGTCGTCGAAACTCACTACGAAGAAGTCGTAAAAATGAAACTACGCATCAACGAAGATAGGTATCAGGAATTTATAAATGTGCTTTCAAAGAAATCTCATCTTGTTCGGTTTTCTTAAATGCAGGGCAGATATCTCTGAATTCACAGGTTGAACAGTTTTTCCCTACTTTTGGCTCAAAGTTGTTTGCCAGGATTTGCTCACCTGTTCGGATAATTTTTTCTTTGCCTTTTTCCACTAATCTATCGTTCAGGTCGAAAGAAATTTCTTTATTGTATCTTACAAACAGAAGTGAAACGGTTTCAATTTTCGGAAGGTGAAGCGCTTCCTTGCCTGCGATGTAGTAGATTATGGGCTGCAGCAGGTCTATTTCTCTGAAAAACTTCGGAAGAATTCTGTTTGTTTTATAGTCTATGATTTTGTAGGCGTTTCCTACTTTATCTATTCTGTCGATGCGCCCTATTACTTTGAATTTGTCCAGATTAAACGAAAAGTTCTTTTCTACTTCGTATGCTGGAGAAAAGCCGAATATATTTTCCCTGTAGATTTTTTTCAGCAGATCTATTGCTTCTTTTCTTGCGCGCTCTTCTTCTCCTCCTTTGTACCCGTCAGATATCCAGTGCTCGTCAAGAAGTTCCATAAGGTATTCAAGAGGTGGGCGTTTTTGTTTGATAAAGTTTTTATCTGGATGATAAAATATCTCCAGCACCTTATGGATTGTGCTGCCAAAACTGAAGTAGCTGCGCGGCATAGTGCTTAATTTGTCTACATATATAAATTTATAGCGCATCGGGCAATTGTCGTAAATTGCAATGCGTGAAAAACTTAAGTGGAATTCTTTAGTCTCTGCCATAATTTCATTACCTGTTCTTTTACTGCGTCAAGGCTATCAGTATTGTTAATCACATAGTCAGCCATTTTTATTTTTTTATTTATGTCCATCTGTGCGTTAATCCTTGCGAGCGCCTGAGACTCTGAAATGTTTTCTCTTTCCATTAACCGTTTTAATTGTAGGTTTTTGGGAGTATAAACGACCCACACTTCGTCGGCGAATTTGTCCCATCCTGCTTCAAACAAGATTGCCGCATCTATTATAACTACTTTTGCATTTTTTCTACTGTATTCCTTGATTTTTTCTTTCAAAAGTTTTGTCATTACGGGGATCATTATATCGTTGAGTTTTTTCAGTGCTTTGCTGTTCCTGAACACATAATCTCCGAGAAGTTTTCTGTCTATTTTCCCATTTTTTATGTACTTATCTCCAAATGCCCTTCTTATTTTCTCTACTACATTGTCTATGTTTTTTTCCTGCACTTCTTTGCCGATTTCGTCCATATCTATTACTATTGCACCGAGGCTTTTCAGAATTTTTGAAATTTCACTTTTTCCAGAGGCAATGTTTCCCGTAAGCCCAATGATTTTCATGCTTTTGCTTCCTTCAAATTTTTGCCCCATGCAATGTTTACTTTTAACGGAATGATGAGCTTATATGCAGATTCCATTTCTGTTTTTACTGTATTTACGGCTTCGTTTAATTCTGACTCTTTTGCTTCAACCACCAATTCGTCGTGGATTTGCAGTAAGATGTGTGTGTCTGTTCCTTTTATCTTCTGGTACAACTTCACCATTGCAAGTTTTATTATGTCTGCTGCACTCCCCTGGATAGGCGTGTTTATTGCAACTCTTCTTGCTTCTTCTCGCCGTCGCTGGTTTGGGTCTGTTAGCCCTACAACTCTTCTCCTTCTCCCAAGAAGTGTCCGCGTCTCGCCGTTTTTCTTTGCTTCTTCTACGAGATGTTCTATAAATTCCCTTACAGTGGGGAATCTGTTGAAGTATGCCTCTATATACTCTTTTGCTTCCTCCGGGGAACAGTTCAGTTGTTTTGCTGCGCCGTACGGTGACATTCCGTAGATAATTCCAAAGTTCAAAATTTTTGCCCTTCTCCGCATTTCCTTTGTTACTTCTTCCTCTTTTACATTAAATACCAGTGCGGCAGTCCTCGTGTGGATGTCCACATCGTTTAAGAAGGAATCCACTAAATTTTTATCTTTCGACATATGCGCAAGAACTCTTAACTCTATCTGGGAGTAGTCCGAACTGATCAGTATGTGCTCTTCATCGCTTGAAACGAATCCTGCGCGAATTTTTTCTCCCCACTCCGTGCGTGCCGGAATGTTCTGGAGGTTTGGGTTTGAACTGCGCAGCCTGCCCGTAATCGTGCCCAATTGGTGAAAGGTCGTGTGCAGCTTTAAGTCTTCTTTAGACACAAGTTTTGGAAGGGACTCTATATAAGAAGACTTTAATTTTGATAGATGTCTGTAATCCAGTACCAGCGGTACTATGGGATGCTCCTCTGCCATTTCGCTGAGCACGGCACTGCTCGTGGAAAAGCCCGTTTTGCCGCGTTTAGTCGGCGTTAAGCCAATCCCGTCGTAAAGTATTGCACCGAGCTGCTTGGAAGAAAGAATGTTAAAGGAAATACCAGCAAGTTCAAAGATTTTCTTTTCTAACTTTTCGAGTTCTGCGTTTATTTCTTTTTCGAGTTGCTTAAAGTAATCCGTATTTATTCGTATTCCCGTTAACTCCATATCGGCAAGCACTTCTGAAAGAGGTTTTTCTATTGTTTCGTAGAGAGGCGTGAGGTTTTTTTCTTTTAGCATTTCTTCCTCTGCGTAAGATAATTTCAGGATGCATTCCGCCTGGCCTTCTAAACTGTCCGTGCTGCAGTTAATCCCGAAGTTGTTTGCAAGCGTTTCGATTTTAAAGTTTTTCATATCCGGGTTAATTAAGTATCCTGCAAGCGCTACATCCAGCACGACATTGTTTACTTCAAATCCGTATGTCCGCGAGAGTTTTAAGAGTTCTTTTAAACTAACGGTATCTTTTCTGTGTTTATTTTTCAGGGTTTCCTTTAGCGTATCCAGCGCTTCGTGATTTAGAAAAAGCTCTTCTCCTACGACATACCGTTTCGATGCACTTTTATCTGCTATTGCAAACTCTTCTATTTTCCCTTTTTTCGACTTTACAAGCACAGCAATCCGCTCGTCTTCTTCGTAGTTTGCTTCTTCATTTAATCCTAATTCTCTAATAAGGCTTTTAAATTCAAAGCGCTCTAACTGTTTTTTAAGTTCCTCTTTGTCAAATGGCTTTAATTTTAGTTCGTTCAGGGAGAATTCTATGGGCACATCGTAATAAAGAGTGCAGAGGTTTTTGTTTGCAAGAAGCAGTTCTTTGTTTTCCTGTATTTTTTTGGATGTTTCTTTTTCTATGAGGTTCTCTATTGTTCCGTACTTGTTCAAAAGCTTTGCCGCCGTTTTAGGCCCTATTCCCTGAATGCCTTTAATGTTATCTGACGGGTCGCCTCTTAATGCTTTGTAGTCAGGTATTTGCTCGGGATAAATTCCAAGAGATTCTTTGAGCTTTTCCCTTGTGTATTCTTCAAGTTTTGTTACGCCTTTTCTCGTTACTTTTACGCGGATGTTGTCTTTTATAAGTTGCGTGAGGTCCATATCCCCCGTGATAATCACCACTTCAATGCCATTTTGTGAGGCTTTTTGTGCAATTGTTGCAATTACATCGTCTGCTTCGTATCCGTCTATTTCAAACACGGGAATATTGAATGCAGAAAGCAAGTCGTGAATCGTCTTGAACTGTTCGGAGAGTTCGTCGGGCATTTTGGGCCTCTGCGCTTTGTATTCTTTGAATTGCTCGTGCCTTATGGTGGGTGCTTTTTTGTCGAATGCGATTGCAAGATGAGTGGGTTTTTCTTCTTTTATTACATGGAGTAACATCCTGAGGAAGCCGTATAACGCACCTGTGGGTTCGCCGCTTTTGGTAATAAAGTGCGGCAAAGCAAAGAATGCTCTGTATAAAATGCTGCTTCCGTCTATTAAGACAAGTTTATCCATCTTGCTTTATATAATACTAATATTTAATAACTTTGCCAAATGTGATTTCCTTGACTGCAAAACCTTCTGGAATAAAAGCGATGTCTGCGTAAGGAGGGTTGTGCAAAGGCTGTGCAAACTTTCCAACGAGTAAGTATTTTCTTTGTTTGTTCTCTATAAGGACTGTATGTGTGCATCCCTGCGGCATGATCGTAACTTTAATTCCGTTAATGCTTATTACGGTATTTTGAGATACGACTTTTATGTCTGACATTTTTGAGTTCGTCCTGACGAATGCATCGGTGAGTTCTGTTTGCCCTTTAACAAGGATAGTGTGCTTTACAGGCATTGTTCCTATGAGTTTTGTGCTGCTCGATTCTTTTTCTCTTATTGGCGAGTCAAAAATTATTAGTGTTATGTGGTTTATACCTTGCTTTCTCAAAGCCGACTGAATTTCGTAGAGGTCGCTGCTTTCGCTGGAAAGAACCGTAGGAGAGGTAATGTAGATAACGGTGTTCTTTTTCTGTACGATGAATCCGTCTTCTCCTTTTAAGTTTAGTGGATAGATTGCAAACTGCGGTTTACTAATAAGTGGCACTGCAATTACGACTACTATCAGTGCAGGTGCAATAATCTGGAGGTACTTCTTTTTGTTTTTAAAGGCAAACACGAATAGGCTGAGTGCAGCAAAGTATTCTACGAGGTTCAGGATATTAAACTTTATATTTAAACTGCTTGCAGGCATTTTTGAGAAAAACAGAGTTATTGCATACAAAATGTGGAACACGAAGTTTGAAATAGGCGCAAACACTTTTGCCGCTTGAAGGCTGATAGCTGAAAGTATGGACTGGACTAAACCAACGGGCAAAGCAATGTACATATACGGAATTACTATAAGGTTTGCCAGGAAAGCGCTTATCGAAAGTGTGTGAAAGTAGTATGCAATAAGAGGAAACAGTAAAAGCTGGACGGATACGACCTGCGCGACTGTTTTGTATATAGCATTTTTAGGTAGAGAGTTTGAAAGAAGCGGTGCGACGATCAAAATAGCAAAGACTGCAGAGAAAGAGAATATAAAACTAATTTTAAACAGCACCGTAGGGTTGAAAACGGTGACTAATATTGCAGTTACGGCAAGCGTGTTTATAGGAATTTCTTCTTCGCCTCTTTTTGTTGCGATTACTGAAATTCCGTACATAATAAAAGCCCTCAGCGCAGAAACTCTGAAACCTACTATGAGAAGGAAAATGAACAGTACGATTAGGGAAATGTCCGGCGCACTGTTGCCCGTAAAAGAAAACATCTTTTGCGTGCTTTCCCCAAGAATACTCGTGTGCAGCCCGGAGACTGCAAAGATGTGTGCCGTACCTGTTTTGTAGAAAGGTGTTTTCTCCTGATATGTGAGGGTGGAGATTCCTGCTGTTGACGACAAAAGCAAAAATGCTTCGCTACTTTTCATAGATAATGCTGTGTTTTCCGTTATCCTTTCTCTTATTCTGAGCAAAGCGTCGAATACTTTGTTTTTCTTTAGAACAGCTACGCTATCTGCGTATGCGACGAATTCCGTTCTGTTTATTTTGTCGATTATTCCAGATTTATTTTCTCCTTTTATTTCTCCCTGTATTTTAACGATGGAGTATGGAGGTGGAACCTGCCAGCGTGCGTAAACCTTACAATTTGTATAGTAGGTTTTGCCGTCTATAGTTATTTGTGTAATTTTAAAAGTATCTGGCTTGAAGGTTTGTGTGGACAGGTCGCCTGCTTTTGCTATGAATGTAATTTTTTTGTTCAGGTACTGCTCTGGAATTGTACTTGCACTTATCTTTGAGATTTTTGCATAGGAAATTAAGAATACAAAGATGACGAGCAGTATAGTTGCAATTTTTATCACTGTTTTTTTCTGGAATCTCACGAAAAGTATTGAAAAGAATGCACCTGCAAGAAAGCCGGGGAGGTTATTTATAACTAAAAACAGAGCGGCAAAAACTGCCCCTACTTCAGAAAGAAAAGCGTAAACTCCCGGCATTTATTCTGTTAACCTCAGTCAGTCTTAGTTGACCGATATAAGGTTCTTTATTTTCTCGAAAGTTTTTTCTCCTATACCGGAAACGCGGGTGATGTCGTGGATCGTTTTGAATCTGCCGTAACTCTTTCTGTATTGAATGATTGCTTCAGCTTTTACTTCTCCAATGCCTGGAAGTTTTTCAAGTTCTGCTGCATCAGCGGTGTTTATGTTTATTTTATTACTTTTATTTGTGCTTGAAGTGCCGCTACCTGCTATAGAAGTACCTTCTCCTTTTTTGGGGACTACTACCTCTTCCCCGTCGCTTAGTTTTTCAGCAAGGTTTATGGAAATAAGATCTGCCTCTTTTGTTACTCCTCCTGCTTTTTCTATTGCATCTTTTATTCTGCTCTCCTCTGGGAGTTCGTACACATCTGGTTTGTTTACTGCGCCGGTAACATACACGACGATCTTTTTGCTTTCCGTATCTTTTTGAGTATTGTTCTGTATACTATTAACGATATTGCTTTCCTGTATCGTTAAGTTGTCTTCCTTATCTATACTTTTATTTGCATAGCGTTTTACGCCGTAGAAGTTTCCTGCTCCAAATGCGATTGATGCAACGAGGAATAACGCAATTATCCACTGTTTTGGGGAAATTTCGTCCATTAGTTCATATACCTTCCTGCATTAATGTTTACTGTTTCTCCTGAAATGTAGTCGTTCTCGATAAGGCAAACGATCGCGTGTGCAATTTCTTCTGGCTTTGCAAATCTTCCATTTGGAGAAAGGGCCTCCAGTTTTTTTCGCTGCTCAGGAGAAAGCCCTTTGAATAGGTCTGTGTCGACAGGGCCGGGTGCAACTGCATTTACATATATGCCTTTTGGTGTGAATTCTGAAGCAAGTGCATTTGTTATTCCCACTACCCCTGCTTTTGATGCAGCGTAAGGCACCCCTACGGTTCCGCCGTTTCTTCCTGCTATAGACGAAACATTTACGATTTTCCCGGAGTTATGTTTGAGCATTACGGGTATTACGAACCTGCACATATTAAATACGCCTTTAAGGTTAACGGCTATTGTTCTATCCCATGTTTCTTCTTTTGTTTCTATAAATGGTTCTTTAATTAAAATTCCCGCATTGTTTACGAGTATGTCAATTGTACCAAAGTCTTTCTCTATTTGTGAAACGGTCTCTTTTACCTTATTAAAGTTGGATACATCACACTTATACGCTTTTGCTTTTACTCCGTAGTTTTTAGATACTTCCTGAATGATAGATTTTGCTTTTTCGTCACTTGAGTGATATATAATTGCAATGTGCGCACCTTTTTGTGCAAGAGTAATTGCCGTCTTCCTGCCTATTCCTCGTGAACCGCCTGTAATTACTGCTATTTTGCCCCGAATCTCCACAACCATCGCCTCCTTATTGCAGGTTTCTTATTGCAAAGTTTCACAAATAAATTATATTAGATTTAAAGTGTAAAAGCAAATTTGGTTTTTGGAGGAAAAATGAAAATTTTAGCTATATCTGATGTGCACGGAAATATAGTTGCTTTAAATAAAGTGCTGGAGAGCGTTCCCCACGATGCTGTAATATTCTCCGGGGACATCGTGGACTACGGCCCAAAGCCTGCTGAGTCTCTCGAAAAAATAAGAGAAGTCTCTTTTAAGTTGGTCAGAGGAAATCACGATAATGCGGCTGCTTTTAATGTGGATTGTCGTTGTTCACAAAAGATGCACGCACTTTCCGTGGAAACGCGTAAGTATACGAGAAAAGTACTGAACGACGAACAGTTAGGCTTTTTAAAGTTACTCTCTTTAACTGAAGAATTCGAGTTGGATGGAAAGAAATTCTTTATGGTGCATGCTTCACGAACTGACCCTTTGTTTCAATACTTAAAACCCGGTGAAACGAGTAAAGAAAAATTCGTAGAAGAGTTTGGAGAAGTTGATGCCGACTTCATCGTATATGGGCACACTCACTTTCCTTTAGTCCTAAAAGATCTAGTAAAAGGCATTATTATAAATCCGGGAAGTGTTGGGCAACCTCGAGACGGAGACCCGAGAGCAAGTTGTGCACTGATAGATACTGTTTCTAAAGATGTACGAATTGTAAGGGTGCCTTACGACATCGACTTTGTAGCACGCCAGATTGAAGATGCGGGGCTCCCAGAAACTCTTATCTCTATTTTAAGACAAAATTTTTAACCACGATGAGTCCTTTAGTTATTGGTTTTTGTACGAACTCTTCGGTTCGATTTTACTATTTCCCAGATATTGCTAAAATATATATGCTATGAAAGAAGAAGTAGAACTTAAAAATGCTAAAGATGTACCGCTCGTCGTTGGTGTGTTAGACGAGAACATAAGGACTATTGAAAAAGAGCTTGATGTGGAAATTATTTTAAGAGACAAAAAGTTTTTTATTTTTGGAGAAGAGGAACAGGTTAAAAAAGCAAAAAATATTATAAGGGATATGGAAGCCCTCGTTGCAAAACACTATAAATTTTCTGTTTCTGATTTGATTTATTCTGCAAGAAATACAGGCGGAAATACTTTTTTAAACGATTTGCCAAATACAGTTATTATTACTGATGTAAAGGGGCGTAAAGTAGCACCCAAAACTTTTGGGCAGAGAAAATTTACAGAGGCAGTAAGTAAGAATAGCATTGCATTTGTTATTGGTCCTGCAGGTACAGGGAAAACTTATTTATCTGTTGCACTTTCCGTTCGCTTTCTCCTTGGCGGTTTTGTTAACCGTATTATTTTAACGCGTCCCGTAATAGAGGCAGGTGAAAAACTCGGGTTTTTGCCTGGAGACATTCAGCAGAAAGTGGATCCTTACTTCCGGCCAATATACGATGCGTTGTACGATTTTTTGGGACAGGAACGAACTTATAAATTTTTATCCAACAAAACAATTGAGATTGCGCCACTTGCATACATGCGAGGGAGAACTTTGAACAATGCTTTTATTATACTTGACGAAGCACAAAATACGACTTTCTCTCAAATGAAAATGTTCCTTACGAGGCTTGGCGAAGGCTCTAAAATGGTTATTACTGGAGATATTACGCAAAGTGACCTATTGCCACATCAGGGTGAAGACGGACTTGCTGCGGCAAGCAGAATATTAAAGGGTATTGAAGGTATTGCTTTTGTTTACCTTTCAAGTAAAGATGTAGTGCGCCACGAGATTGTGCAAAAAATAATCGATGCATACGAAAGGTTTGAAAATGGCAAAAAGGAATCGTAATTCTTTACTCTCAAAGAGGTTTGATATATTTGCCCACAAAAGCACTTTTGTTTATTCCAAGGATAAATTAGTGGCAGGCTTGATTGTTCTGGCTTTAGCTGCATTTTTATTCGTTTCTATATTTCACTTTTACTTTCCTAACAACTTAAAGTTAAAGGTCGGAGACATAAGCCCGACGAATATCGTTTCTCCGCGTACTTTTACTTATATAGATACCGTAAAAACTGAGCAGTTAAAAAAAGAAATTGCTAATTCTGTTCCGCCTGTTTATCGTTTAGACCTTACCAGAGAAAAGGTTGTTTTGCAAAGTATTGACGACACATTTCAGAAAATTTCCACTATTCTTGGTTCCAACGAAGATTCGGTAAAAAAGCACGATCAGTTGAAAGCCCTTTTCCCGGGAAACGAAGAGTTTGCAGATCTGTTAATCAAAGAGAACTTTGCAGAAATTGACAGAATGCATCAATTTATTAAGTCTGTCGTTTATAAGTTAATGGTTATGGGTGTTAAAAGTGATAGTATAAATCAATCTGTTAATATAGGTATTGACGAAATCAATAAGTCCTCCTTTACTCCCGAAGAAAAGAAGTTTTTAATTTATATTTTGAGGCACGACATTCAGCCAAATCTTATATACGATCGGGAAGCTACCGAAAGTGCTATTCAAAAAGCAGTAAGTTCTATTCCTCCTGTAAAGGTTACTATAAATAAAGGTGAAATCATCGTTAAGAAAGGTGAAAAAATTACTCAGAACGAATATAACATACTTGTAGCAGCAGGGCTCGTGAGAGCAAAAAATGACTGGCTTATAATTGTAAGTATAGTTTTTCTTATTCTGTTTTTCCTGGGTATTTCGTACCTTGCTTTAATATTTTCAAGACGCATAAATGAAAACAATATAGTAAAGAAAACCGTGGAATTTACCACCGTTGTGATTTTATCGTACATTATTTTTATTTTCGTGCAGCCCATATCTCCATTTCTTCTACCTATACCTTTCCTTGCATTTCTAATGTTTTTCTTCTTTGACACATTCTCTACTGTTATTGTTTCGGTTGCATTTTTATTGGTTACTGTTCTTCCGTTCGACATAAAGTCGTCGATTATTATTTCGATAATTTTATCTGTAGTGATTTCGCTGTTTGTTCTTAAAAAGTTTAAGAAAATATTTACGATAGTGTACTCGGGCATTGCTGGTGCATCTGCTTTAATGTTGCTTGCTATATTTATTGATGTCGTGTCAAAAGTGCCCTTTACAAAAATGGAATTAGATGTACTTTACTCGTTCCTGAACTTTTTTGGATCGTCCGTGATAGCGTTGGGCGTAATATTTCTATTGAGTTATGTATTTAACGAGGCTACTATCATTCGTTTACTTGAATTAAGCGATACTAATAATTATCTGTTAAGGCAACTTTTGTTAAAGGCTCCTGGGACTTATCAGCATAGTATGAATGTTGCAAGTATTGCTTCTACTGCAGCTTCTGCTATTGGTGCTGATGCTTTACTCGTGAGGGTTGGAGCGTATTATCACGACATAGGAAAAATGCTACATCCTTATTATTTCACGGAGAACCAGATAAACATACCAAATCTTTTGAAGCAGATTTCTCCAAACCTCAGCAAGTCTGTTATTATTAATCATGTGAAAGATGGAGTGCAATTAGCAAAAAAGTATAGACTTCCTGAAGAGATAATAGACTTTATTCGCACACATCACGGAACTTCAGTCGTTTCTTACTTTTATCATGTGGCAAAGCAAAGCAACCCCAATGTTCGTGAAGAGGACTTTCGTTACCCGGGTCCATTGCCGCGCACAAAAGAACAGGCTATTCTGATGCTTTCCGATGCAATAGAGGCTGCTTTACATAGTGAGGACATTGCATCGGCAGGAAAGATAGAAGAAGTAGTTGAAAATATTATGAGAAGCAGAATTGACGACGGTCAATTAAGTGAAAGTGAATTGACTTTAAGAGACTTAAAAGATCTTAAAGAGTCTTTTGTTAAATCAATGGTAGCTTTCTATCACAAAAGGGAGGCCTATCCAAGTCCGCAGAATGGTTAAACTCGAATTTTCCAATACTACGAAGAAGTATCAAGTAAACGAGAAAAAACTTAGAGCACTCGTAGATAAAGTTGCCGCACTTGCTGGCGTTAAAAAGGGAACTCTTAGTTTAAGTTTCGTTGGAGAAAAAAAGATTAGAGAAGTTAATAAAAAATTCAGGAACATTAATAGACCTACTAATGTCATATCTTTTCCATTTATGGAGTATGCGGGTAAAGAATTTATATTAGGAGATATAATAATCTGCCCTTTGGTAGCCAAGAAACAGGCTACAAAAGAAGGTAACGATTTTCGTCAGTATGTCGCTTTTTTAATAATACACGGTTTTCTTCATCTTTTAGGATTTGACCATATAGAAGAGGAAGACAGAATTATTATGGAGAAAAAGGAAGAAGAGATATTCAAAAAAATAAACAATTTTGATTTTATAAGGGAGGTTGATAGTTATAAATGAGTAACCCTTCGAGTATAGGCTACATTGTTATGTATTTCGTAATTCTTATTTTGTTTTCAGCGTTTTTTTCTGGTATGGAGGCCGCGCTACTTTCGTCGTCACGGTTTAAACTTAAGTCGCTTGCAGAAAAGGGTTCTCGGGTTGCCCAAAAAATCCTGAATTTAAAAGAAAATCCCGAAAGATTTATCAGCCCCATTGTGCTTGGTAATAATTTTGTGAATATACTTGCCTCTGTGCTTGCTACTTACTTCAGTGTCGTTATTGCAGAAACAAGGCATATTTCCCCCTCAGCATCACTTGCCATAGTAACTGTCACTTTAACCGTCGTTATAGTAATTTTCGGTGAGATGATTCCAAAAAGTGTTGCTGCGTATAATCCTGAAAAATTTTCTATGTCTTTTTTCTATGTATTTTCTTTTTTCTGGATGATTTTATTTCCGTTTGCCTGGATACTGTCTGCTGTTTCAAAAGGGTTTCTGAAAGCATTTGGAATAAAGTCTAACATTAAGACGATATTCGGTAGTCCGGACGAATTGCGCACAATGCTGCATCTAAGTAAAGAAGAAGGTATCATAGAGAAGTCCGAAGAAAAAATGATTTTCAGTATTTTCGAGTTTGGTGATACGCTCGTAAGAGAGGTAATGACGCCCCGGGTGGATATGGTTACTCTTCCTATTAATGCAAGTTGGGAGCAAACTTTAAATGTTATCGTTCAAAGCAATCACTCAAGGATTCCAGTGTACAGCGGGAAGATAGATAACATCGTAGGAATTCTCTATATAAAAGATTTATTTAAGATTTTTAAGGCTCAGAAGGATATGTCTAACTTTCACTTGAAGGACATTTTGCGTGCAGCTAATTTTGTACCTGAAACAAAAAGAGTGGATGAGCTTTTCAGGGAAATGCAAAAAAATAAAATTCACATATCAATTGTGTTTGACGAGTACGGTGGAGTAAGCGGGCTCGTTACGATGGAAGATTTGCTCGAAGAAATAGTAGGTGAGATTCAGGACGAGTATGAAGTTGACGAAAAAGAATTACAAAAGATTAGCGATAACATTTATCTTATTTCTGGCATGATGTCGATTGACGACTTTAATGAGAAGTTCGAAGTAAACCTTTCTGACGAAGAGGCAGATACGATAGGTGGTATTGTTCTGGAAAAGTTGGGAAGATTGCCAAAACCGGGTGAGGAAGTAGTAGTTGACCACTTTAAGTTAATACCTACAAAGATTCGTGGAAGGCGTATTCTGCAGATAAAAGTGATAGTGAACGGAAAGAAGGAGGCAAAATGAATAAAGAAGAGTTGATTGATGTGGCGAAGAAGGCACGAAAAAATGCTTATGCGCCGTATTCAAAGTTTAAAGTAGGTGCTGCACTTTTAACGAAAAGTGGAAAAGTGTTTACTGGGTGCAATGTGGAGAATTCAAGTTTTGGTGCAAGTATGTGTGCTGAAAGAGTTGCCGTTTTTAAGGCAGTAAGTGAAGGCGAAAGGGAATTTGAAGCTATTGCTGTTGTAACGGATACAGACGACCCTGCTATGCCCTGTGGTATGTGCAGACAGGTGCTTTCAGAATTTTCTATGGACATTGAAGTATATGCAGCAAATCTGGATGGTAAGGTAAAAACTACTACTTTGAGAGAGCTTTTACCTTATGCATTTACAAAAGAAGATTTAAACGATAACTAAGGAGGTTTTTATGAGAAAAACAATTCTTGCTGGGAACTGGAAAATGCACAACCTTATTGAAGAAAGTGTGAGCCTTGCGTCCTGTGTAAATGAAAAGTCGTCTTCTTTACCTATTGATGTAATTGTGTTCCCTGCATTTACGGCACTTTCCTCTGTTTCTAGCTTACTTAAAGGAAAGAAGGTAAAAGTTGGTGCGCAGAATATGTACTTTGAGGAAGAGGGTGCATTTACAGGAGAAGTATCTCCAAACATGATTAAGGATGCAGGTGCTTCTTATGTGATTTTAGGTCACTCAGAGAGAAGGAATATTTTTAAAGAGGACAACGAACTTATTGGGAAAAAAGTTGTTTCTGCAATTCAGCACAACTTGAATGTAGTGCTCTGTGTGGGAGAAAAGTTAGAGGAAAGGGAAAAAGGTTTAACTGAGAAGATCATAGAAGAAGAAATCAAAACAAACCTTTCTGCAGTAAGTAAGGAGGATCTCGATAAAATTATTATTGCGTATGAACCAATCTGGGCGATAGGCACTGGTGTGTCAGCAAAACCAGAGCAAGCAGAAGAGGTTCATAAGTTTATTCGTTCCCTTCTTAACTCTATTTATGGGAATGGTGTTGGTGAAAATATGACTGTTTTGTATGGGGGCAGTGTAAAACCTGCCAATATTGAGTCACTTGCTAAAATGCCGGACATTGACGGTGGTTTGGTAGGTGGTGCAAGTTTGAAGTGTGGCGATTTTGTAAAGATTGGGGAAGTGCTTTCTAAAGTGAAGGGATTGTAAAAAACAGTATTTTGCGGTATAATTGATCAAAATTTAGTAATCTGGAGGTGAAGTATGGCAGGATTTTGGGATAAGGTTAAAAAAGGTGTTCAGGAAACGAGTGAAAAAGCAGCAAAGTTGGCAAAAATTGCAAAAATTCAAACCGAAATCACGACTCTTGGGACTACGAAAAAGAGTAAGTTTACCGAGTTGGGTGAAAAAGTATTCGAACTGTATAAGAACGGCAAGTTAACCGGTGATGTGCAGGAGGAAATTAAAGATTTCATTGCGTCAATCGAAGATGTTGAACGGAAAATTGCCGAAAAGAAAGAAGAAATCGAAAAGATTAAACAAGAAATGAACGAAAAGGTCGAAGAAGTAAAACAGACTGTATCAGATGCGAAGTCGCAGGCTGCTGAAGCTGGAAAGGCTGCGGTAGATGCAACGAAGAAAACTGCAGAAACAGCCAAAGAGAAGGCCAAAGAAACGGCTGAACAAATTAAAGAGTCTGCGAAAAATGTTGCAGAAACTGTAAAAGAAGAGGCCCAGAACCTCAAAAAGACGGTAGTTGAAAGTAATCCTGACGAAGAGGAATAATTATTCCTCCTTTAATTGACAATTTTTTCTCAAAGAGAAAGCTAATTAGCTTTCTCTTTTTTGTTCTCTATATCGTGCGTAAGCCTGGCAAATTCTGTAGAGTTCACTATTTTTTTGACAGCTTCTTTAGAGAGCCTGCTCGTAACATGGGTATACTTCATAGTGGTATTCAGTGAACTGTGGCCCAGTAGTTCACTAATTGTTATAGGGCTTACTCCGCTTTCGAGAGCTAGTGTGGCAAATGTATGTCGCAATTTGTGCGGAGTAATGTGCTTTTTTATGTGTGCGCTTTGTGCGTACTTTTTAACCATTATTTGTATGCTTAAAGAAGAAAGTTTTTCTCCAAAGCGGTTTAAAAATAAATATCTCCCTTTTATTTTTCTACTTTGTAGGTACTTTTTTACGAGATTTAATAGTTCATCTGCAATTGGAATGATCCTTTCTTTGTTACCTTTGCCTATTACGCGTACTGTGCTCTGATAAAAGTCAATATCTGAGGTGCGTATGTTCGTCAATTCGTTTACCCTTACGCCAGTGTATATAATAAATGAAATAATGGTGAGATCTCTTAGATTATCTTTCGCTGCATTTAGTAATTTTGCGACTTCTTTTTTCGACAAAAAGACGGGGAGTGTCTTTCCAATTCGTGGTGCTTCTGGAAGAGTAAAGTCAATTTTATATTTTCTTTGTATGAATTTTCCGAAACTTCTTAAAATGCGTGTCTGGGTTGCTCTTGAGTTTTTACTTATTGCTCCTTTACTTGCAAAGTACTTTTCTACCGATTCCTCATCAGGTAACTCAAATTTTTTCAAAAAGTCGTTAATTATATAAAGATAGTTTCTTATCGTAGAGTAACTATATCCCCTCATCTCCATAAAGCTGCGGTACTTTTCTATCAGGTTCCTTCTTTCTGGTAGTTTTGTCTTCGTTTCCATATATGCAATATCTCCTATTGCATAGTATAGATAATCTGTTTTTCAGTCAATATGGAAGTAGCCTCTTTGTTTTTATTGCTTAGTTTATATAATACCTCTATGCGATCTGAGAAAGTAAAGTCTATTGTTGTGATCGTCGTAATAACGATTATATGGGGTGGAACATTTCCGCTCGTTAAAACTATGCTTGGTGCACTTTCACCGATGCAAATAGTTAGCTATAGATTCTTCTTTGCTTCTTTGTTTGCACTCCCATTTTTTATTTTGAAAGTACGCAGACATAAAAAAGCGATTTTGAAGTTATTCTTGTTGGGTGTTATTCTATTCCTTGCGTATTTTTTCCAGACTTTAGGAATGCGCTTTACCACTTCTTCAAAAAGTGGTTTTATAACTGGACTTTATATAGTATTTACACCAATTTTTGCTCTGTTTTTTATCAAAGAAAAGCCTTCCGTAAAGTTGATCGTTGCTCTTATTCTTTCCGTTATAGGACTTATGCTTCTTTCTGGCGTTACTTTTTATTCGTTTAACTTTAACATTGGAGACTTTATTACTGTGTTTTCTGCAATTGCTTATGCAATCCAGATCGTTCTTACGGCGATTTATGTGAAGGATACTGATGCTTCGTTTGTTGCTGCCGTTCAGATGATTTCGATGTTTTTGTGTTCTATGCCGTTCAACTATGCCAATTTTTTCAGGCCACTGCCAGTTTGGATTATGCTGTCGCTGTTGTTTCTCGGTGGAATTGCGGGGTACATTGCGATACTTGCCGAAGCGTACAGTTTAAAGTTTATTGATCCAGATGCCGCTTCTATCATTTTTACACTTGAGCCTGTATTTGCCGGTATTACTTCTTATATTTTTCTTAAAGAAAAGCCTACCTTTATGGGAATGATTGGCGCAGTTTTAATTCTTATTGCTATGTATTTTGCAATCTTTTCACATCCCTCGCGGAGTATAGGCGAATAACGGAACTAGCATTTCTTCTTCTGAAAGTCCGCCATGCTTCCCTTTAAGGTTGATTTCTTCGGGTGGAGAAAGATACGAATAATTTTTGTTATTCTTAATTATAAGGACGAAGTCTCCTATTCTACTTTTAAACTCTTCTTTTATCCGATTATTTCCAAACAGTCTGGCTTTTATTGCTTCTTCTTTTTCAAAAGTGACGACATTTGGCAACTTCTCTAATACACTTTGCAATATATCCGATGCCTTTGAGTAAATATAAGGCGCTCTAAGATCTGAAAGCGGGGTAAGTAAGTGCCTTGATATTTCGGGAATGTTTGAGAGATCTATGTTTTCTTCTGGGGGAGAAAAAATCTGTCCGTGGTCTGCGGTTATTAGTAGTAGTGTATTGCTATCAATACTGTCAATTAAGTGGCCAATCATCGTGTTGAGTTGCACGATTTCATTCATAACTGGCTGAGAGTACGGACCGTATCTGTGGGATAGTGCGTCAATTGCCCACCAATAGCCAAAAATAAATTTCGGAGCATTGTCCTCTTTAATCAGTTTAACAATGTGGAAGAACATATCGGATGAAGTAAGATAAGGAATCTCATTAAACCCTCTATAAAGGGCCTTTTCAAAGTGCGAGTTTAAATAACTTGCATTTGTTACGATGTAAGATTTTATTCCTTCCTTTGCGAGTTTTTCTCCTATAGTACTTTCGGGAAGATACCAGTTTATGTCGATGTGTAATTTACAGTGGTTGGTGTTTGCGGGCTTTCCGAATAAACTGTTTAGCAAAAATCCGTATTCCTGTGAAAAAAATCTGTATCCTAAAAGTCCGTGTTCTCCAGGGGTAAGGCCTGTGGAAAGTGAAGGAAGTGCTACTGCAGTTGTTGATGGAAATACAGATGTAAGTGGCAACAAAATACCGTTTTCTTTCAACTTTTCAAATGCATTGACTTTATAGTTTTTCATTGTGTAGTTTAATAGTTTAAGTCCCAGTGCATCTATTAATAAAAGTATAACTTTTTCCTTATGGGAAAAAATTTGTGTCAGTTCTGGGATTTCGTCGTGAACAGGCGTAATGCCGAAATTTTTTAAAATAAAAGAAGCGGCGTTTACAATACTGTATTTTTCGTAATAGGGAGATATAAGCCCTTCGAGATTTGAATGAGATTTTATTGCCTCTATCGTATTAATGTACATTATTTGCCTCCTGCGATAAAATTATACAATTTTACAAAAAATATAAAAGGAAAATTTGTTGCTCGTTCGTATTTAATAAGTGATGAAAGATTTAAGAGAATACATTGAAGAATTGCACGACAAAGTTGACATTGTGGATGTAATTTCTAAATATGTGAAACTTAAGAAGCAGGGTAGGAACTATGTGGGTTTATGTCCGTTCCATAGCGAGAAGACCCCTTCTTTTGTCGTAAGCCCTGAAAAGCAGATATTTCACTGTTTTGGGTGCGGGGCAAGCGGAGATGTAATAAAGTTTATTATGCGCATTGAAGATGTAGACTTTAAAACTGCGGTAAAGGAACTTGCAAAAGAAGCAGGGATGCCTGAGCCATACTTTACCAGGCAAACATCACCATCTGAGAGTGTCAATAGAGAAGAATTGTTTAAAGTTATGAACCTCGTTGCAGACTTTTTCCATTCTCAACTAAACGAGAAAATTGTTTCTTATTTGAGAAATAGAGGAGTTACCGGTAAATCAATTGAGCGCTTTAAGTTGGGATTTGCTGGGGATAATGCTGGATCGCTTCTTTCATTTGTAAAGGAGCGCGATATTAATGTTAAAGTCCTGGAAAAGTTAGGACTATTGCGGAAAAACGCAGATGGCAAAGTGCATCCTTACTTCTGGAACAGAATTATTATACCGATATTTAATGCAAAGGGCGATGTGGTTGCATTTGGTGGCAGAATTGTAGGAAAGGGCGAGCCGAAATATTTAAACTCTCCTGATACGGTAATTTTCACGAAAGGAAACTTACTATATCCTATTAATTTTGCAAAGGAGGCAATGCGAAAAAGCAGGAGTGCTATCGTCGTTGAGGGTTACTTTGATGCTCTTATTTTGCAGCAGGAGGGAGTGAATAATGTAGTTTCTTCAATGGGAACTTCCTTTACTGATATGCAGGCTAAGCTTATAAAGCGCTATGCAGATACTGTTTACTTTTTATACGACGACGATGCTGCAGGTGTAAAGGGTGCCGAGCGTGCTGTGGAAGTTGGAAGCAAAAGAGGATTGGTCGTAAAAATAGGCGTTCCGTTTGGTGGTCTCGATCCGGACGAAATTATTATTAAGTATGGCAGAGACAAACTGGACGAAATGATTAAGAATGCAAAAGATCCCCTTGAGTTTATCGGAACTGCTGAACTTAAAATAGAAGGAGATACTCCGCAAGGGCGTTCTCGCGTCGTTCAAAAAATGCTTGAAACTGTTTCCAAGATTGCAAATAAAACGGAGGCGTACGAGTATCTAAAAGAAATTAGCAAACTTTTTAAGATAGACATGCCGTTTCTTCTTGATCAATACAATGCGTTAAACAGACAATTGAAAAAGAGGAAGAGACATGCGAAGCAGCAGCTACCCTCTATTGATAAAGTAATCGAAGCTGAAAAACTTCTCGTGCAGGCTGTTATCCAGCGTCCTGAAACGCTAAGTGCAATCGAAGAACTCATTGATGTAGAAGATGTTTTCGATCCAGAATTTAACCACATTTTTGCTGCTGCAAAGTCTGATATCGAGCAGGGAAGGATTCCTGATCCAAAAAACTGGGTTCAGCTTACTGATAAAGAATTGGAAATTGCTACAGAACTTGCCCTTAAGGATGTTGCTCTGGTTAACGACTTTGCAATAAAACAAACGATTGAAAATTTGAATAGAGACATTTTATACCGCTCCCGTGCAATCGCTCTTTTAAAAGAATACGAAGAAAGTGGAGATCTTGATAAACTCAGGCAATATAACGAAATTCTGAGGAAGTTGAAAGGAAGGTGAGAATATGAACGAAGAAAAAGAAAAATCATTGAAAATGATTAAAAATTATTTAAAGAAGTTAAAGAATCTAAATAAGGAAGAAAAGGAAATTATCAGGAAACTTTTTGAAAGAGGTAGAGTGACGGGCGTCCTTACCTACGATGAGATTGCAGATGCGCTTGCCAAAATTCCTCTTTCCGTAAAAAGGATTGACGAATTTTACGCAATGTTATCCAAACTTAATGTAAAGTTTGGGAGTGCAAAAATTATTGCACGCACTCTCGGAAAGCGTTCTCGTGCTTCTATTGACAGAACGGAGATTACGGAATTGAAAAATCCAGTTCAGTCGTATTTAGTAAATATTGGTGCAATAGATTTGCTTACTCCTGAAGAAGAGCAGGAATTGGGGCGAAGAATAAAGGAAGAAAATGACGAAGAAGCCAAAAAACGCCTCATCGAGGCAAATTTACGCCTCGTCGTAAGTATTGCAAAAAGATATACGGGACACGGGCTTTCATTTTTAGACCTCGTTCAGGAAGGAAACCTTGGCCTTATAAGGGCTGTTGAAAAGTTTGATTATACAAAAGGTTATAGATTTTCTACTTACGCAACCTGGTGGATCAGGCAGGCAATAACGAGAGCGCTTGCTGACCAGTCCAGACTGATTAGAGTGCCTGTACACATGGTAGAAAGCATAAATAAGATTGACCATGCCGTAAAGGAACTTATGCAGGAATTGGGGCGTGAGCCTACATATAAAGAAATTGCGGAGAGGACGGGTATTCCTGAGAAGAAAATTACGAAGTATCTGCGTCTTGCGCAACAGCCACTTTCTCTTGAAATGCCTGTGGGGGATGAAGACGAAAGCAGGCTGGAAAACTTTATCGAAGACAATAGGACTTTAACTCCAGAGGGAGAAACGATGAATTCCTATTATAGAGAACAGCTGGAAAAAGTTATGGATAAGTTAACTCCAAGAGAAAGGGAAATTATCAAATTGCGTGCAGGGCTTGAAGGAGAATATCCACATACATTGGAAGAGGTTGGCACGATATTTGGCGTAACGAGGGAGCGAATCAGGCAAATTGAAGCAAAGGCAAAACGCAAACTCCAAAAGTACTTAAAGGAATTGGAAAAAAATAAGACTGCCTAATAAATTTGTTAATAGACTTTGTGCCCCGGTGGCACGGGCTTCTGGGGCACGAGCAGTACCACTTTTCCTTCTGCGTCGTTTACTCCCAGCACTAGAACTTCTGAAATAAATTTCCCTATTTGTTTTGGTTTAAGGTTTGTTACTGCCACGATTTCCATACCTACTAATTTTTCTGGGGAGTAAAGTTCGGTAATTTGAGCACTTGACTTCTTGATGCCTAATGGGCCGAAGTCTATCCACAGCTTAATTGCAGGCTTCTTTGCTCCAATAAATCTTTCTGCTTTTATAATTTTGCCTACTCTTATTTCAGCTCTATCAAAAATATTTTCACTCTGCATACTTTTCAAAATTTGTAAATTCTTTAATGATTCCGATAATTACCTCTACTGCCTTTTCCATTGATGGAATTGGGATGTATTCAAATATACTGTGTGCATTGTGTCCGCCAGTAAAAATATTTGGAGTGGGTATACCCATGAACGATAATCTTGCACCGTCTGTCCCCCCGCGAATTGGTTCTACTTTGGGCTGAATTCCTACGCTTTTCATTACGCTAATTGGTATTCGTACGACCTCGGGATATAGGTCTACAATTTCCTTCATATTGTAGTAAGAGTCTTTTAATTCGTATTTTACTGTATTCTTGCCATATTTTCCATTAATAAATGATGCACTTTCCTTTATGCTGTTTTTCATAGATTCGAATTCTTTCTTAAAGAAGCTTCGTATTAATAACTTTACTTCTGCGCTGTCCACAGTGCCATCGAAGTTATGGATGTGGAAAAAGCCTTCGTATCCTGCCGTGAATTCTGGAGATTTATTACATGGCAGTAAAGATAATAGTTCCATTCCTATTTTGATAGCGTTTTTCATTTTGTTTTTGGCGACTCCCGGGTGAATACTGGAACCTGTAATTTTGTATTGGGCTGTTGCTGCATTAAAATTTTCGTATTCAAAACCGCCTATTGCTCTACCGTCTATTGTATATGCATAGTCTACATTGAACTTTTTAATGTCAAATTTATCCATTCCTCTGCCAATTTCTTCATCCGGGGTGAATGCTATCATAATATCTCCATGCTTTATCTCTGGGTGTGAAGTTATATATTCAATTGCAGTAACAATTTCGGCTATTCCTGCTTTATCGTCTGCACCCAGTAGCGTGGTGCCGTCTGTTACTATGATGTCCTGCCCTTTGTAAGCCTTAATGCACGGGAATTCTTCTACTTTTAATACGATGTGTTTCTTTTTGTTCAGGACGATATCTTTTCCGTCATACTTTTCTATTATTGAAGGTTTTACATTCTCTCCAGGGGCATCTGGAGCAGTATCGAGGTGCGCAATAAAACCGACAGGAGGAGTATCTTCCACATTTCCGTTTATTTTGCAATACAGATATCCGTGTTTATCTATCTCTGGCTTCAAGCCCAGTGTTTCTAATTCGCTAGCGATAATTCTGGCTAACTCGAACTCGTTTTTGTTGCTGGGCATAGTTTTTTCGTTTTCGTTTGATTGTGTATTTATTTTTGCGTATCTTATAAATCTCTCCACAAGGTTTTTCATTTCTTTCTCCTTTTCCTTAGTTGTTCTTTTAAGAAATTATATATGTGACTCTATAATTTTGAAAGTGATTTTCAAATTTTAAACCTAAAGGGTATAATGTAAACAAATTCTAAATGGGGGATGATTTTATGGCCAAGAAAAGATTGGTAGTTGCAGCTATTTTGCTGACTTTTCTGCTTAGCGTATTTGTTGGATGTTCTCCGAAAAAAGAGAATAATTCTTCAGTAAATTCTAATCAAAATCATTCAGGTAGTAGCACAGTTGCTGGTGTAAAATGCTTTTCTGTGGGGAAGACATTCAGTATAAATGGGGGTCTGTTCAGGGTGGATAAAGTAGAGAAAGTTGACAGGATCAAGAGTAATTTTTCTGGTGGATACTACAGGCCAAAAAATGGAAAGTTTCTTGTTGTTTACTATACATTTAAGGGCAATGGACATTCTGGCGCTTTCAATACCGATTCAATCAGAATAAAAATAAATGGAAAGTTGTTTGCGCCTTCCTCTGATGTTGACATTGCTACTGATTATGCTCACCAAAAAGGCGTGTCACCTCTTAACTTTGCTTTGTGGTCGAATAAAAGTTCAAAAAAGTTTCTTGATGTATATGATATTCCTGAAACTGATACACTATCTATTTGTTGGCTTGGAAGTAAAAATGGGAAGACAGTTGAGATTGCTGAGGTAAAAGTGGATAATTTGAAAAATGCAAGTCAGAGTTATGCCTATCAGTATGCTTTAGCTAAGGATTGGATGCAGATTGCGTTAAAGGAAGCCCGTTCCTGGCATAGCGACCTCCATATGTATATGATTCAGGGGAGTAATGTTTCTGTTGCCGAGTCGGTGGATTTTGCAGATGGTAGATATAAGCCAGAGAAATTGAAGCTTGCGCCTACCGATGGCAGAGCGCTTTACTGGGAATATTACTTTATTTCTCCATCGGATAAAAATTATCTGTACATCGTTGAAATATCTGATGGAAAAGTATTAAAAAGCAAAAAGTCCGGCATTGCTGCGTTATTTGTTTCACCCAAAGAGATGCTTTTACCTACCCAAATAAAACTCGACAGCAAAGATGCAGTAAACATTGCGAAAAATGTTTTCAACTCAAGCAGCGCATTTGACAAAACAAACGGTCTCCTTATTAAGTATGTGTTTAGCTACCCGCTTGAGTTTAAGGGAAGTAATGGTAAACATATCCCTGTATGGACTGTTGAGATGACGACCTTCTCAAAAAATTACTTTAAGGTTTATATTAATGCGAATACGGGTGAAGTCTTAAAGAAATATATTAAAGAAAGTTGAAGGCTATTTTTATTTTGGGCATTTAATTATATCATACAAATATAAACGATAATTTATAGGAGGTATGTATGGCTGAATTCCATATTAGATGTGAAAAAGAAGACATCGCAGAGTACATTATGCTGGTGGGCAATCCACAGCGAGCGGAAAGGGTTTCTCACCTTTTGGAGAATGCAAAACTCGTCAACGAATACAGATTACTCTATGTTTATACGGGTACATACAAAGGAGAGCGGATTACAATTGCAACTACTGGAATGGGTGCACCGTCTACTGCAATTGTGCTCGAAGAACTTATACATCTTGGAGGCAAAGTTTTTATACGCGTTGGTTCAGCGGGAGGCATTGATCCAAAATTAACTGTAGGGGATGTTGTAATTGCAACTGCAAGCGTGCGTGACGATGGCACAACGCCTGCTTATTTGCGTACTACTTTTCCTGCAGTCGCCGATTTTGATGTTCTTAAAACGATGGTGGAAGTCGGAAAGTCTATAAAGAAAGATGTTTCCTATGGAGTGGTTATTTCTGAAGACCCGTTCTACATACCGTATAGTAAAGAAGAAATGGAGAAATTTGCACAGAGTGGTGTTAAGGCAATAGAAATGGAAAGTGGCTGTGTGTTTATCGTTTCTCAGTTCAGAGGCGTTAAAGCAGGTGCTGTATTTGGTCTGGATGGAAATGTCTATCTAAACAAAATAAAGCCAGCAGGAACCGAAGATATTTACAAAAAGGGAGAGGATATTGCGATAAAGATAGGGCTTGAATCACTTTATACGCTGTCAAAGGAAGGAATTAAATGATTATTAGAAAAGATGTATTAGACGCAATTAAAAAAGATACGCCTATTGTTGCGCTGGAAAGTACGATCATTGCACACGGCATGCCGTATCCTAAGAATGTAGAAATTGCACTGGAAGTTGAAGAGGAAGTGAGAAAAGAGGGTGTTGTTCCTGCAACAATTGCCGTAATAAACGGAGAAATAATAATAGGCCTTACGAGAGAGGAAATCGAATACATTGGTAAGGCAAAAGGCGTGATGAAACTCTCTACCAGAGAGATATCCTATTGTGTTGCTATGAAAAAAGACGGTGCAACGACTGTATCGGCAACATCGTATCTTGCAAAACTTGCTGGAATTTCAGTTTTTGCAACCGGTGGAATAGGCGGAGTTCATAGAGGTGCATCAGAAACATTTGACATCTCGAGGGATCTGGACGAACTTTCGCAGACAAATATTATTGTTGTTTCTGCAGGTGCAAAGTCCATTTTGGATCTTCCAAAGACGCTTGAATATCTGGAAACAAAGGGTGTTCTCGTTGTTGGTTTTGGGACGGACGAGTTCCCCGCCTTTTATACGAGAAAGTCCGGGCTTACCGTTCCAAAAGTGCAGTCAGAAACAGATGTTGCAAGGATATATGCAGAGAAAGACAGAATTGGCGTTAAAAGTGCAATACTCGTTGCAAATCCCATTCCTCAAGAATACGAGGTTGAAAAGAACATTGTTGATGAGTGGATTGACCAGGCTGTTAAAGAAGCAAGTGAACAAGGGATTAAAGGTAAAGCACTTACGCCATTTTTGCTGTCCAGAATAGTAGAGATTAGTAAGGGAAAGGCACTGTCTGCAAATATTGAACTCGTAAAGAATAACGCTCGTGTTGCTGCAAGAATCGCCAGGGCTATGCATTAGGGGATGGATTGGACCAGGCAATATTTTGACGAAGTTTATTTAAAGTATTTTCTGGAAAAGCAGAGCGAAGAGTTAACTGAAAAACAGGTAGATTTTATTGCTCGATTTTTTGGTAAAGACTCTCGTTTGCTTGATGCTGGGTGCGGCATAGGTAGGCACAGTATAAAATTAGGGGAGAGGGGATTTGAGGTTCTTGGGATTGACTCCTCTCCTCTTTACATTGAAATTGCCAGAAAAAAAGTTCAAGAAAGAAATTTAAACAATGTAAAGTGTGAAGTAGCGGATCTGAGGGATTTGCACTTCAAAGATACTTTTAGCGGCGTTATTAGTATGTGGTCGTCGTTTGGTTATTTTGACGATAAAACAAACGAGAAAATTTTACATTCTTTTTTTAAGGCATTAGTCCGCAAGGGGAAGATTATAATTGATATAGAAAACAGAGATTACATTTTAAAGTACTTTATACGCGAAACATTCCGCGAGAAAGGCGGCGTTTTTATAATGGAAAGGCGAAGATTTCATCCTTTGACTTCTATTGTTACCACGCATAGGTATATAGTGGGCAAAGATATAAGGAAGGATTATATACGCCATATCAGGATATATTCAGCTACGGAAATGATAAATCTATTTGAACGTGTGGGCTTTATCAATTTAAAAGTATTTGGAGATTACGATTTTTCTAAATTTTCCGAACATTCAAAAAGAATCATCATCGTCGGCGAAAAATAGATAACTCTCTTATTTTCTATTGACACACGGGATAAATGAATTAAAATATAACCAGGTATGTAATATTAATTGGAGGCATGCTAATGGAAGAAATTCTAAAAGTTGTTGATTTATATTTAAAAAAGGGTAACAAAGAAATTATCAAAAATTTTAATATTACCGTAGAGCGAGGCTCAATCTCAGTCGTTTTAGGAGTAAACGGTGCAGGAAAGAGTTCGCTTGCTTATGTGCTGATGGGTCTTAGCGGATACAAACCTGATAAAGGAAAGATATTTTTTAAGGGCATTGATATTACCGATAAGACGGTCACTGAACGAGCAAAACTCGGTATGACGCTTGCCTGGCAGACGCCTGCTTCTTTCGAAGGCCTTACTGTAAGAGATTACATTCAAATAGGGATGAAGAATAAATCTGTTGCGCTTGTGAAAGAAGCGCTCGAGAAGGTTGCGCTTGACCCTATACTATACCTTAATAGGACGGTGGATAAATCTTTAAGCGGTGGAGAAAGGAAACGCATTGAGCTTGCTGCGGTGTATGCTATGCATCCAGAACTCGTTATTCTTGACGAACCGGATTCTGGTATTGATATTCTTTCTCTGGAAAAAATTAAAAAACTTATTGTTGATTTTAAAGAAACGGGTTCTACTGTTTTACTGATCACGCACAGAGACGAAGTTGCAGAGATTGCAGATACTGCTTTCCTTATGTGTAGCGGCGAGATCATAAATCAAGGCTCACCTGCGGAAATTTCAAATTTCTTTAAAGATGAATGTAACCACTGCGACCATAAAGGCGTACCTGAAAAAGTAGTTCAGGAAAATGTGAAATAAACAGGAGGGATAGCTATGGCGACAAAGATTATTGACGAATATGCCGAAATGATGAAAGCATACGAACAAAGTGGGGGGAATGTGGGAGAATTTTCTAATCCCAATGTCCCTTCAATTGTAATAAGTGGAAATAAAGTATTGGGCAAAAATGAGGTAAAAGGCCTTATAATAGAACCGACGCCTACAAAAGATGGCGTAGATGTAAAAATTACGGTAAAGAAAGGCACAAAAATCCTGTATCCTATGGCTTTGTGTTTTGGCGTTCTTCCTAAAGAGGGTGTACAGATAATAAACATGGAGGCTTATATAGAAGACGAGGCTGGTATGAATGCAGTATCTCATTGTGTATTCCCGAATGCAGAACACATAGTACATAAGATGAATTATAAAGTACATCTTGGAAACCACAGTTTTTTCAGATATAAAGAGATCCACTTTCATGGAGACAAAGGCGGTGTAGAAGTCGTCCCTTATACGGAAGGTGAAGTTGGAGAGAATTCTTACTTTGAGTCCACTTTCACATTAAAAGAAGGTAGAGTTGGAAAACTCGACATTAAGTACGATGTTGATGTAAAAAAGGGAGGAAAACTGGAACTCTACTCTAAGGTTTGGGCAAAAGGTGACGACGAGGTAAACATTGAAGAAAAAGGAAACTTAAAAGGCGAAGAAGCAAAAGCGCTTATTAAAAGCAGGGTAGTTTTACAGGATAAATCTCACAGCAAAGTTCTCTCCGTTGTAAATGCTTATGCTCCTTATTCTCGCGGACATGTGGACTGTATGGAAGTCGTCCAGGATGAATCTGTTGCTGAGGCTGTGCCTATTGTCGGTGTTTCTAATAGTCTTGCAAAGGTAACACACGAAGCCGCAATTGGCTCCCTTGACTCAAAAGAAATAGAAACCCTTGAAGCGAGAGGGCTTACGGAAGAGGAAGCAATAAAAGCCGTTGTTAGTGGTTTGCTAAAGTAATATGCTCGTAACGACAACTGAAGGTTATGCCCTTAAGGCTCTTATTTACATTGCTCAAAAGACAGATAAAAGAGCAACTATTAAAGAAATTTCTGAAGCAAATAGAATCTCCTTTCCTTACATATTAAGAATTTGCGCGAAACTGCGTGCAAGTGGAATTTTAGAAAGTGTTAGAGGAAGGAAAGGCGGATATGTTTTAAAAAAGGACCCAGGTAATATTAGCCTTTACGATATAATTCAGGCTGTAGGGAGATCTACTGTCGAGATCCGATGCGAATATGGAAAGCGCAGGGATTTGTCCTGTTACCAGGCAAATTGCATTTCTGAACTTGCCTGGGCTCTGGTAAAATTAAAGACTGATGAACTGTATAAAAATATAAAGTTAAAAGATTTAATGCCTAGTAGAAAGGAGATTAAAAATGCCATTAACAAACACACAGGTTATTGATGTACTAAAAACTACATTTGTTCCTGGGCTTAAAAAACAATTACTTTCAGTTGGTATGTTGAGGGAAGTAAAGGTACTCGTGGGGCGCGTTGAAATAGCCCTTACCATTCCGAAAATTTCCGAGGAGAATGTAAACAAACTTAAAGAAGTTTTAACCAAACGCATAAAGGATCTTGGTGCTGATGAGGTGGAGATCCACATCGATTTTAAGAAAGAGCAAGAAATTAAGTATCCTATTGCGATAGGTTCTGGTAAGGGTGGTGTAGGAAAGTCTACTGTTTCAGCAAATCTTGCTATAAGTCTTGCAAAATTGGGGTATTCTGTTGGAATTCTGGATGCAGATGTTCACGGTCCGAATATTCCCATTATGTTTGGAGTGAACGATAGACCTTATTTAAACGAAGATAAGCAGATTATTCCTATTGAGAAGTATAGTGTAAAAATAATGTCACTCGGGTTTTTACTCGAAGACCAATCAACTCCCGTTATCTGGAGAGGTCCTCTTGTTACAAAAGCGATTGAACAGCTGTATAACGATGTTGCATGGGGAAAACTGGATTATTTGTTAATTGATTTACCCCCTGGAACTGGAGATGCTGCACTCACCGTTACGCAATCGTTACCGCTAAAATTTGGTATCGTCGTAACTACACCACAAAAAGTTGCTGTAGCAGATGCAAGTAAGTCTCTCCGTATGTTTAAAGAAATGAAGATCCCTGTATTGGGCGTAATAGAAAATATGTCTTACTTTATTTGCCCTCGCTGTGGCGCAAAGAGCGAGATATTTGGGCACGGTGGCGGAGAACAAATGAGCATGGAAAATGGCGTGCCGTTCCTTGGAAAAGTACCCCTTGAAGTGAAGGTAAGGGAAGGCGGAGACAAAGGTGTTCCAGCTGCCGCAATGGAAGAAGAAACTGAAACAAAAAAGATGTTTTTACAGATTGCCAAAAAGGTTGTTGAGTTAAGTTTAAACAAATAGGAGATGATGAGGATGAGAAAGGCGATAATCTGGATTTTAGTCGTTGCTATTGTACTCGAATTTGTTTATGTGGGTAACAATTTGTTTATCAGCAACTTGGACCCCGTTGATTTAACCAACTTCTTGCCTCAGTCTGATGCCGTTGTAAAATTTAAAGACTATGCGAGTATAAGCAACTTTTTTAAGGACCTTTCTCGTCCTGTTTCTGATGTTAAAAATTACGGTAGTGGCTACTTACTTTTTAAAAATAAAGTACCTGTTTTGTACGAATCAGCAAAAAATTCTAATGTGTCGGCGTTTGATTTAAGTATTAAGAATCTTAGAAAAAAAGGTTTCGATACTAAAACTCTCTGGATAAAGGGTTTTCCACTTATTTCCGCATCTTCTATGAATAAGTCTTTATACCTCTCGTTCTGGCGAAACTATAAAATAATCAGTCCAAGCAAAGAATCTATTGAATATGCCTTAAGCGGCATACTTCAGGAGAGTTCGCTTTTAAAAGATAATTCCGATTTTACTATGTTCTGGGAAAATAGGATGGAAGATAGTTTTTCGGGCGTGATTTTTCCACAAAGCAAGGATGTATTTGAAAGTAGTTTAAAAGTGCCCTTCCTTAAGTTTAATTATCCACTTTATTTTGGTTTTAATGATAATAAATTTTTAATTAAGTCACATGCGGATGTAGTTTCTGAAGAGTTAAATTTTGCTCCGTATGATTTTTCTTCTTCTCTACTTTCTGTTACGCTTCCACACACATCTGATATTAAAAAGTACTTATTAAATAGCGGACTTTCTTTTATCGTAGGGAATAAAGTTGGTATTCCTATTAGTTCGTTAACCTTTTTGTCGTCCTATTTACCGGGTGAATTTGCTTTAATGAGTAAAGACGACTTCGTATTTATAGTGAAGTCCTCGCCTACTAATAATAGTATGTATACAAACGAACTCGAAACTCAGCTTAAGAATGTATCTGAGAATAAAATGCTTTATAATGGTTTTCCTGTAATAAATTTTAAAAGCAATAATGTAGGTTTTTATGTACTTGAATTTCCTGACGAATTTATCGTAAGCACTAACAAAGATGTACTTTTAGAAATTGCAAATAGGTCAGTTCATAAAATAAATGGTGAAAGTTTAAGTGCATTGATTACCGTTAATAAAAATTTTAACCGTATTGTAGACCTGTACAACTTAAATGTTAATAAATTGGTGCTACCTTTTCAGAGTGGCGGATGTACTGCTGAGATTTTTACGAATAACGGTGAAAAAGAAATTGTTATACGCTTACAAAAATAATTCTTTGCTAATTATTTTTCGAATAATTCTTCCGAGATTTTATCAGTAATTGCTCTGAATTCTTTAAATTTGATTTTTATGATGGAATATAACTTCTTGTACTGTTCGATTCCTTTGTTTGTTATGTGATAAACGAACCGTGGATGTGTTCCTTTTGTAATCCATTTTCCTTCTATTAGTTTGTCTTCTTTCATTTCTTTCAGCAATGGATAGATTACACCGGGATTCGGTATCCAGCAACTCTCCGTTCTTTCTGAAATCTCGTTAATTATTTCCTGTCCAAAGTAATCTTTCTTTTGTAATAAGTACAGTATGTAAAATGACAAAAATCCCGTAGTTGTAAACATAGATGAAATAAATACATTGTAGTCCGGGCTTTCCAGCAACTTTTCGATGTGGAGCTTTTTAAAAAGAAATATTTCCTTTGCTATATTTATATCTCCCGATCTAATCTTCCGATTAATTTTTTCTAAGATCTTCTTTAACTCTTTATTATCTTCCATGGTTATTCTCCTTTGTTTATTTTTAGCATATTATTGTATTTAGTCAAGTTATTTACTTTTAATGCTATTATATACGCAATAGTAGCTTTTACGAGGTCAATTCCTATGAATGGAACGACACCAATCATAACAGTCTTTTTAGGGGATTTGAGGAATATATTTAATACGGTTACGCCGGATGCATATATTATACCTATTGGTAAAAGTACGGATAATGCGAAGTTTATCGTCTTATTTTTTATGATTATGCACTTACCTGCGCAGAATGCGGCTATGGGAAATGCAAGAAGGTATCCTCCAACGGGAGTGAAAAATACAGTTATACCTCCTGCAAAATTTGCAAATACTGGCAGGCCTATTGCGCCGAGTGAAAGATATGCAATCTGTGTCCAAAAACCATATTTGGGTCCGAGTATAAAACCGGAAAGCAACACGAAAAATAGTTGCAGTGTAATTGGTACGCTTCCAATTGGGATAGAAATCCATGCACCTATGACGGTGAGTGCAACAAATGCACCTCCAAGTATTGCCGTTTTTAAGTTCTTATTTGTTCTCATCGAGTAATTTTAGCAAAAATGTTATACTTTTCAAAGCAAAAGTAAATTGAATTTTTGTGTAATGATTATATAATAAATTCCGTAGTAAATAAAAATTTTTTAAGGAGGTAAGTATGGATAAATTCGATGTAATCTTTCTGTTGGGTAGGCCGGCTGCGGGGAAGTCTGAGATAATCGATTTTTTGCTGAAGTTAAGCGACGAAGAAAGAAAAAAAGAATTCTACATTGGTAAAATTGACGAGATTGACGATTTCCCAATGCTGTGGACCTGGTACGAAGAAGACGACATTCTGGCCAATAAACTGCATAAACCGCGACTGCATACTACGGATGACGGTTACTTTAAATACCAGTATCTGTGGGATTTGCTTATAGAGCGTATATCTCTGGAATTTGAAAAACACAAGAGAGATATTCCTAACTATTTGAAGGAGTATACTGCTCTTGTAGAATTTTCCCGTGGGAAAGAACACGGCGGTTATAGAGAAGCTTTTCAGCATGTATCTGAAGAACTTTTGAGAAGAGGTTCAATTCTCTACATAAATGTTTCCTTTGAAGAGTCTTTAAGAAAGAATAGAAAAAGATTTGATCCGTCTCGCCCTGACAGTATACTCCATCATTCTTTAAGTGACGAGAAGCTTACTAAACTTTACAAAGAAATTGACTGGGGCGAGTTTAAGGGAAGTGATCCTGAATTTATTACTATCAAAGGCATTAAGGTGCCGTATGTAGTATTTGAAAATGAAGACGATGTAACTACAAATGACGGTGAGCCGTTAAGAAGAAGACTGAAGGAAAACATAGATAAATTAAAACGGATTGCTGAAAAAAGATAATTTAGTTTAAGGAGGAGCGTTTTTTCCGCTCCTCCTTAATTATCTCTAATATTTCTTTGACAGTTTCGTCTAAGTCGTCGTTTACCACGATGTAATCATAGAAAACCCTTTCGTCTATTTCTTCTTCTGCACGCTTTAATCTCAGTTCTTTTTCTTCTTCTGTTTCTGTGCCTCTTCCTGATAACCTTTCTTTTAATACCTTCATATCTGGGGGAAGTAGAAATATGAGTAGCGCATCTGGGTAATTACTTTTTATCTTCTTTGCACCCTGTACATCTATTTGAAGTACTACATCTTTTCCGTTTCTAATGCCGTTTTCTATTTCCTCTTTTGGTGTTCCATAGTAATTTCCGTGAACAAAAGCAAATTCTACGAGCTCCTTATTTCTTACTTTCTCAAAGAATTTTTCAGGAGTAAGGAAAAAGTAATCTTTGCCGTCTACTTCACCCTGTCTCGGTTTTCTCGTAGTACAGGTAACAACTCTGGTTAACTTCGGATCTAATTTTAGCAACCTTTCAATAACGGTACCTTTTCCAACTCCTGAAGGGCCTGAAATTACTACTATCATTTTCCTCCAATTTTTTCTTTAAGTATTTCAAGTGCTTTTTCTAATTGCAGGTCGTCTTTAGAGTTTTTTGGATTTTTAATTATTACATCAGGTGTGATTCCTATTTTATTAATTTTATGTTTTTTTGCCGTTAAGTATTCCTCGACGGTAAGTTTTAGCGTATAGCCCTTTGAAAGATTGAAAATTTGTTGAATAACTCCTTTTCCAAATGTTTTCTCTCCAACAATTGTTCCTACTTTGTAGTCTTTTATTGCGCCAGTGAGAATTTCTGCTGCACTTGCCGTGCCGTTGTTGACGAGAACTACGAGAGGCAGTGGAAATTTTGTTCCTGTAATGTTTAACGGTTTTTCTTCGCCGTCCCTTCCTTTAGTCCACAGAAGCGGGCCAGAGGGTACGAACATCGATGCTACCCCGCTGCATTCTGAGAGTAAGCCGCCTGGATCGTTCCTCAAATCAAGTATTAAACCTTTTATTTTCTTTTTTCTCATTTGTTCAAGTGCTTTTTTTACCTGGTAAGCCACGCCTTTTGAGAACATGTTGATTTTTAAGTATCCTATGCTTCCGTTATCGAAGTACGAGGTTTTAATTAAAGGAATGTGAATCTCCTCGCGTTTTATATTCACTGTAAAAGTTTTGCCGTTCCGTTTTATTAAGAGTTTTATGCTCGTTCCTACAGGGCCTTTGACGAGGTTAGAGACATCTTCAAGAGAGAGCCCTTTTAGAGATTTTCCTCCTGCTTCTACTATAATGTCGCCTGATTTTAGTCCGCTTTTTTCAGCTGGAGTGTTGGGAAATACCGATATAATCATAGGAAGTTCTTCTTTTTTATTTTCTGTTATAACTACCCCTATCCCTGCGTACTTACCGTTAACTTCTTCCTGGAATTCCTTTGTTTGTGCTGGAGGAAAGAACACTGAATAAGGATCATCCAGAGAATTTACCATTCCCGCAATGAGTGAATCTTCTTTCACTGGTTTATAATAGTATTCCTCTATGAGTTCTGCTGTGCGGTCTAATAAAGTATGGTCTTTTGTAAGGGCTTTTGGAAATATATCCGGTGGTTGCAAGTAACTTCCGATTACACTTGGAGGATATTTAATCCCGAAGTAGTATCCACCTGTGAATACAATTAGTACAATCAGTATCCAAATTATAGCCTTACTCGATTTATTCATTTCAACTTTCTCCTTACAGGTCGTTAAATGTGATTATGTGTTTATTTTCTTCAGACAAGAACTTTTCCATTTCTTCCTTTTTGCTTTCAAACCCTTCTCGTCCCATTATCCCATATGTAAATGCTTTGCCAAGCTCTACTGCAGGTTGGTCAATTGGATTGATGTTTAACATTTCTCCCAGCAAAATAGTGGAGTATTCAAACATATATATAAGTTTTCCGATCTCTTCTTCTCTTATTTTTGGTATTGTAATTTTAATGAATGGACGATTATTTTCCTTTAGTGCTGCGCAGGTTCCAGAGAATTCTGCTTTTATGAGTTCTGAATAATTTTTATTCTGCAGGTAAGCAATTTCTGGTTCGTCTACTTCGTTACCTTTTATTTTGATGTCAGCCTGGTATTCTTCGGGAGCAACCATTATAAGCAGTTTGTCGAACGGCCCTTCTAAAAATAGTTGCAAAATGGAATGTTGATCAGATGTTCCTCTTACAGAAATTGGCGTAATACCTGTATAAACGGCATTCCCGTCTCTATCGTATTTTTTCCCAATACTTTCGGATAAAAGCTGCC
Source organism: Caldisericaceae bacterium (assembly GCA_027023025.1). GTDB lineage: Bacteria > Caldisericota > Caldisericia > Caldisericales > Caldisericaceae > S143-107. The sequence continues at coordinate 105,227 of JALVXB010000025.1, forward strand.
TGTACCATTGTCCAAGATAACTAAATCCATCGGAATATGTGAATAAAGCATTTATATTGATTCCCTTTGTTTTGAACATTAGATACTGAATAATGGGAAGAAGAGTTGCTGAGCATTCCATAGGATTTTTGTTCAGTATATTAACACGCATTAACTCAGCGCCTCTAAGCAGCACTGGGATATCTATTCCCTCTACAGCTGCCGAAAGTAGCCCTACAGGGCTTAGTACTGAATATCTTCCACCTACATTTTGAGGAATGTCAAATGTCTTGATATTGAGTTTATTTGCAAGTTTCCTTAAAAGTCCTTTTTCTGGATCGGTAGTAAAAATGACATGCTCTTTCCAATCAAGCCCAGATTCTGCCAGTTTATCTGTAATAAACAAAAAGTTTTCCATAGTTTCGGCGGTGCTTCCAGATTTTGTGATAATGTTAAATACCGTCTTTTTTAAGTCTAAGTACTTTAGAAGCGAAATTGATGTGACAGGATCTACATTGTCCATGAAGTATACACGAGGAGTGTTGGTATCGTTGTAATATATACCGTTAAATGTATAGTGTAAGAATTGATTGCCAAGTGAAGAGCCGCCCATACCTACGACTACGAAATTTTCAAATTTAGACTTTATTTCGTCTGCGGTGTTGTTTATTTCGGTTGCTTTTAAAGACATAAGAAATGGAAGCTTTAATGCAAAGTAGTCGGAAGATAATTTTTCGTTTATTCTTTCTTTTGCACTATTAACGAGTTCTACTGTTTTTTTAACTTCTTCTATTGTAACACCGCTATCTCCTATATTTTCCTTGAGAATGTTTGTATAGTCGAACTTCATTTTAATCACCTCCATGTAGTATAAAATTGAGAATCTCCTCTCCTTTACTTGCAAGTTTTGCAAGTTTTTCTTCGCTGTTAGATTCGCAGTATACCCTTATTTTAGGTTCTGTTCCTGAGAATCTAAATAGAATCCAACTCCCATCCGTATAAACGATTTTTGTTCCGTCTATTGTAATTATCTTTTCAACATCGTCATTTTTTTCCAACTTACTTACTTTTTCTTTCAATTTATTCTCTACTTTTTTTCTGTCACCTTTATAAGAAAAGTCTATGCGTGTAGAAACGGTTTTACCAAACTTTGCCTCTAATTCTTCAAAGAGTTGTTTTAATGTCTTATTTCTTTTTGATACGACTTCTAATACCAGTAGATCTACAAAAATTCCATCTTTATCTGCAATCCATCCTTTTATTGTGGCGCCCCCGCTTTCTTCTCCACCAAATATAGCTTCCCCTTTTGTTATTGCATTTCCAATGTACTTAAATCCTACGGGTGTTTCGATGCTTTCAAATCCAAAGGAGTATGCAATTCTGTCTAAAAGGTGGGTCGTTGCGACAGTTCTTACGACATTGCCCTTCATTTTTCTCTCCGTGAGGAGAAAGTAGTATAATATGGGAAGCACCATATTAGGGGAGATGAATGTCCCCTCACTATCTACTACTCCAAACCTATCTGCATCTCCATCTGTTGCTAGTCCTAAGTGAGCTTTCGACTTTACGACTTTTCTCATTAAAGGGACGAGATTTTTTCCTGTGGGCTCCGGATGTAAGCCTCCAAACAAAGCGTCTCGTTTTCCGTGTATCAAAGTGCAATTTGTTATTCTTCTTAAGATTTTAGGCATATACCTTCTTCCAGTTGCAAAAAATGGATCGTATACGACTTTCTTTTTAGCCTTAGATATGCTATCTATATCTATTATTTTTTGAAGAGCTTTTGCGTATTTCTTTTCAATAAAAGGCGTAACAATTCCTTTACGGACTGCGTCTTCAAACGGTATCTGTTTAATTTCAACGGGTTTTTCTAAGAATTTGTTTATTTTGTTCTCTATGTCGTTAGTTTCTTCTGGCAGCGCAGGCCCGCCATTTTTGGCTGAGAATTTAATTCCATTATAGATTGGGTCGTTATGTGATGCAGTAATATTTACTGCTCCGTCAGTTTTGTGTTCTGTCGTGAGAAACGCAATTACCGGTGTAGGAATGTCTGTTTTGGAGAAGTAACTTTTAATGCCGTATCCAGCCAGTACTTCTGCCGAGAGTTTTGCAAATTCTTCGGATAAAAACCTCGTATCGTACCCAATAATTACGGATTTTCCATTGTTTTTTAATAAGTGCTGTGCAATTGCGTAACTTGCTACCTTTACATTGTCGAAAGTAAAGTCTTTTGCGATAATCCCTCTCCATCCGGATGTTCCGAAATGGATTTTCATTGTGCTGTCACCTCTTTTTTAATTTTTTCAAAAATTTCCATGTACTTATGCGCAGAACGATTCCACGAAAAATCACACTGCATTCCTACTCTTTGTATGTTCTCGTATACGGGCTTATTTTCGTAAATTTTATTTGCATATACAAGTGTATTATAAAGTGCGTTTGAAGAGTATTCGTCAAACGACAAACCGTTTCCGCAGTGTGTGTATTCGTTGTAATTGTCAATTGTGTCTTTTAGGCCGCCCGTTTCACGAACAATTGGAACTGCCCCGTACTTTAAGGCAATCAGTTGCCCAAGTCCGCAGGGTTCGTAGCGAGACGGCATCATAAAGTAGTCACTCGCTGCATAAATTTTATGCGCTAGAGTGTTATCGAACTTTATGAGTGCTTTTATTTTGCCTGCAAATTTTTCTTCCAACGAGGTGAGTGCGTCTTCAAGATGCTTTTCACCAGTTCCTAATATTACAACTCTTACATCTTCTTTTAAGAAGCTGTTTAATGCTTCTACTAAAATATCGACGCCTTTCTGCCCTGCAAGTCTGCTTACCATCCCAAACAACGGTTTGTTTTCAGTATCAAGTCCGATTTCTTTTGACAATTCCTGCTTATTCATTGACTTTCCGTATAAATTTGTTTCTGAATAATTCTTATATATCAGCGTATCCTTTTGTGGGTTCCATACTGAGTAGTCAATTCCGTTTAGAATTCCTATGAGCCGGTCCTTCCTCGCTCTTAGTATGCCGTCCATCCCTACGCCGTATTCTGGTGTTTGTATTTCTTTTGCATAAGTTGGGCTTACAGTACTGAGATAGGTAGAATAAACTATGCCGGATTTTAAAAAACTTACATTTCCGTAAAATTCTAATCCCTCCATCGTGAAGTACTTTCTGTTGATGTGAAGTATGTCGAGTATGCCCTGCTCGAAATTACCCTGATAGCCTAAGTTGTGGATTGTAAACAAAGTTCCTATTTTAAGCCCACTATCCGTTATGAATAAGGGCACGAGTCCGCTTTGCCAGTCGTTTACATGTAGGACATCTACCTTAAGGCTGAGTTTTTTTATTGCTTCAAGTACTGCAATGTCAAAAAAACCAAATCGTTCTGCATTGTCGGGATAATCGCCTTCTTTTGTGCCGTACAAATTATCGCGCCCAAAGTAATAATCCTGTTCTACAAAAATAACAGTACCGTTTTCAGTTTTTTGTATGAGGATGTTACCTTTAATGTCTTTGCTTCCTATTTTTACAGAAATCTCCGTAGCCTTTTCTGGATTATTTACATTGTTTATAGTTTTGTAGTATGGAAGGAATAAATATACATCATTTCCCATTTTGCCAAATACATTGAATAAGGTGCCTGTAACATCTGCCAATCCTCCTGTTTTTGCGTATGGGACTGCTTCGCTTGCTACGATTCCTATGTTCATTTTTCTAACTCCTCTCCTGCTTTACGCAAGAATTCGGCTGCCCTTTCTGGAGGCATGGGATTAATGTATAATCCTGTTCCCCATTCAAAGCCTGCCGTATGGGTAAGCCTCGGGACGATTTCGATGTGCCAGTGATAATGAGGTAAATGCAAATTGTTCAGAGGGGCAGAATGTATGTAAAAGTTGTATGGAACATTGGGCACGGCCTTATTTAGCATTCTTAGAGATCTTTGCAATGCATCTGCAAGATAAGGAATTTGTCCTCGTTTAATGTCTGCGTAGTCGGAGCTGTGCTGCTTTGGAAGTATCCACATTTCAAATGGCACAATTGAAGCAAACGGTACAAACACGACAAATTCCTCGTTTTCAATTACGAGGCGTTTTTTATCTCCTACTTCCTGCGCGATCATGTCGCAATATACACACCTCTCCTTGTAGTCATAGTATCTCTGTGCGCCTGCCAGTTCTTCTTTTGCCAACTTTGGGATTACGGGTGTTGCAATAAGCTGTGAATGTGGGTGTGAAAGGGAGGCACCTGCTTTTTTGCCTTTATTCTTAAATATAATTATGTATCTAAAGCGTATGTCTTTTCTCAGGTCAAGGCACCTATCCCTAAACGCCCACAAGATGTCTTCTACATGTTTAAGTGGAAGTGTTTCCAAACTGTCGAAGTGGTTTGGCGACTCAATAATTACTTCGTGTGCGCCTATGCCGTTCATCATGTCGTACATTCCTACACCACGCCTGTTTAAGTCACCCTCCACTCTTAGTGCGGGAAATTTATTTGGAATTACTCTTACATTCCACCCAGGTGTATTGGGTTGTGTACCTGGTTTTCTGTATGCTAATATTTCGGGTGGTGTTCTATCTTCGTGCCCTTCACAAAACGGACACTTTTCTGTAACATCATTAGACTCTAATTCTTCCTCTTCTTTAAAGTCACTCGGACGCATTGCTCTTTCTACTGCTATAATTACCCAACGACCGGTAACGGGATCTTTCCTTAATTCTGGCATTTAATAACCTCCTATAATTTTAATTCTATGAATAGTTCTTTGTCTTTTATTATACTCCATTTCTTACTAAAAATAAATGTTAGACCCTGAAAAGTTTTTTCAAAGCCGCTTTCTGATTGTGACACCGTGTAAATTGGAAAACTCCACATAGTCATCTTTTCTGAAAAGGTGAGAGTTACTTGTTTTTCCTGGATGAAGTCTTCTATTTTAAATTCAAAATCCGTTATGTTTATAAAGTCTTTATAGTCAATACCGTTAATCTTCATTCCGTCTTTAAAGAGCATAAAGTTAAACTCTATACCGTGGAAGAGGAACAATTCTACATCTGCGCTTATGTGGTATTTGGCGCTAATCTTTTTTTTGTTTTTACTAATAAGAAACATTTTCTCAAGAAGTAATTCTTCCCAATTTTCACCGTGCCACACATGTCCATTTCGTAGAAAATTTACGGATATTTCGTTATCTTCCTTTTTAACTGTAGAGTTGAATTTTTCTATAACGAAGTCACCCTGTTCTCCAAAATTCATCGAGTAAACTTTATGGGCAGTAGTGTCTTCTCTAAAAAAGTGATCAATAAACGATGTGCGTCTATACCAATCGTATATAAGAAATTTGTCCAAATCGTTTTCTTTTAATTTAGCTATTTCGTGAATTGTCTTTACTGAAGAATCATTGTTATCAATGGGTTTTTTTTGATTTATCTCTTTTATTCTGTCGTGGTATGGTTCTTTTCTTCGTGTGAGAACATTTAACAAGTTAATGTCACTTTCTTTATCGTCTAATTCGTACAAACTTCCACCTTTTTCCGAAAAAAATGCATCCAGTAAAGGGGTTTCTACGATTACCTCCTCGGTTCCGTCGAGGTTTAAATCGGTTTTACTCACAGAAAAAGTATTACTATCTAACTCTTTTTCTGCTTCGATCAAATTTTGATATATTCCTATCCTTAGGTGTGGAAGGTACAGACCCCCAAAGACTCCGTGCCAATAGACATCGTTTACTTCGCTCTTAAGCAACGCATTCGGAATTTCCTTTCCTTTATCTGAGACTTTTCTACTAATGTAAATAGAATGTTTGTTCATATCGTTTGACTCTGGATATTTAAGCAAAAAGTTCCTGAAGTTTCCCTTGGACCATTCCATCATTTCCTCGTAAGAAGATTCTCTAAGGTAAACGCGCTTTTGGGGTGGATACTTTTTAATAAATTCCATTGGGAGTATCATGTGAAGCCAGTCTCTGTTTGCTTTTAATCCTTCGATAAATTTTTTAAGCCATCCTTCTTCGTAAACATACTTGTATGTACCGGGCCATACGCCAAATTTTTCTCCGTCATCTCCAAGTAATGCCATTGACTCTGGATTTTCATCGTGGAGGTTTTTTAAATAATCAAATACTTTATTTGTATTCTTAAATGGAATAAGATATCTTAGTTTTTTGCTAATTGGAAAAAGCTTTAGCTCCATGCCTTCATTTTCCGTAATAAAGTATCCATTAAGTTCGTCCTCTTTGACACCTTCTCTTAAAAAGTGCGTATCGTCTATAAATGTATATTTAATGTGATTTTTGCTTAGAATGCTTGCTATTTGCTGTTCCCACACTCTTTCTGCAAGCCAGAACCCATGGGGCCGAACCCTAAACAAGTGTTCTATGTAATCGTTCATTCTTTTTATTTGTTCATCTCGGTCTTTTTCAGGCAGCAATATTAAGATTGGTTCGTACATTCCTCCTGTTATTATTTCACATCTATTCGTTCCTAGGAGATAACGCAGTTTTTCTATGAGATCTGGATGTTTTTTTTCGATGTACTGCAATAGATAACCAGAAAAGTGTATGGCAAATCTAAACTCGCTTGTATCTAAGATTTCGTCTATAAATGGCTTGTAGGCGTGCTTGTATGCATCCTCTAAAACATAACTAAAGTTCCCGACGGGTTGATGGTTGTGGACTACAAATATAAGGTTCATTTTACCTCCTCGTATAATATATTTGCAGAATAGATAGTAAAGTATTTATCTGTTCTATGCATTGAAGTTTGTTATTCTCTCTTCGGGGAAAGGTTGAAGAAAGCTGTTGCCTCCTTGGGAAAGG
>JALVXB010000026.1 GCA_027023025.1 Caldisericaceae bacterium
CAGGAGTTGGAGAAATGTCGCCCATTATGAGAAGAGAAATGACGAAGAATCTCGAATACTTCGGCGTAAAGATCGACCCAGCAAAGAACGAACTTGCCCACACGAGAAATGCAGAAATGGACATCAGCGCACCGGACTCGAAAGTAAAAGTTTTCGTAATTCCAACTGACGAAGAGCTCGTAATGACTGAGGACACAGTTGCACTGCTCGAAGGAAGGTACGACATCCACACTAAGTTTACCTACTCCTTTCAGGACCCCCATTATGTAAATAAACTAAGGGAAGCAAACTTCCAGAAAGAAGTAGAAGAAGTACCAGAACTTTTAGAAGTCCGCGCAAAAATCCCCGGATTAGAAAAATAAGAAACTTGCTATTACAGCATTTATGCCCTTCTTTAAGAAGGGCATTTTTAGTTTTGGATTTACACTTTCTCGATTTTAACCTGAAATTTGCATCTTAATAGCGAAAAAGTAGAGTATACGCATTTTTCTATAATGCGAGGCAAATTCCTGTACAGTAACATTACTGAAAAATCCCGGGTTTATGACTATTTTGATAAACATTTTTCATCCCATAGCATAGTGCCTGAATTTATTACCTCCCAAGTATGTAGAGCAAAGTCAAAATTATAACGACATGCACAGGATAACCCATTTTCTGTCGTCCTCGAATGAGCGTTAGCGAGCGGAGGATTTTATCCTTTTGAAAAATGCGCAGAATATCCTTTCTAATTCTTAATTACAAAAGTGTGGAATTCTGGGATATTCATATCCTATCCTAATAACAACAGTTGCAACTACTGCGTTACAAAAGAAAAATTTCTACTAAATACTTATAAACCTTCGTGATTCAGGTTTTTAACCACTCTTTAAGTATTTATTTTGGATAAATCCAGTATGGACGAACCAGTTATATGCATCGATTAAACTTTCTTCTATTGGGCGCACCGTATATCCCAATTCTCTGCTTGCCTTCCTATGGCTGATGTAGGAATTTGAAGCAAGCACCCGTACGGAATAAGTGGTAAACAGAGGTTTTGTTTTCGTAAAGTAATAGTAAATCGGGGTAAGCGGCGCAGTAAACAAAGCAAGCGCGTACGGCATTTTGTGAACTGGCTTTTTAATACCTGTAATTCTCTCAAGCAAATTTAACAGCTTTTCTATCGTAATTCTGTGCCCTGATAAAATGTAGTATTCTCCACTTTTGCCTTTCTCTGCTGCAAGAATGTGACCATTTGCTACATCGCGTACATCCGCAAAGTCGTACGCACCGTCCACATACGCCTTTAACCTTCCTTCTATAAAGTCAAGCATCAACTGCCCCATTTCAGAGATGCGGAAGTCGTAAGGCCCAATTATACCGCTAGGACAGAGAATTACGGCATCCAGCCCGTACTCTTTAACGGCATTCAGTACCTCAATAGATGCTTTTGCCTTCGTTTTTGCGTAATCTCCTAAAACTTTTTCTGGCGCAAAAGGCTGCGTTTCGTCCATCACCGTTCCGTGCGGAGGTTCTAAAACTGCGTGCACAGAGCTCGTATAAATAAGCCTGTCAATACGGTTTTTTAGAGCAGCTGATATTACATTTTTCGTTCCTTCCACATTCACTTTCTCAAGCAGCACTCTATTCCCGCTCGATATGTTCACGGCACTTGCAAGGTGATACACCACACTTGCACCGCTTAGCGCTTCGTTCAAAGACGGTAAGTCCGTTATGTCGCCGCGCACTACTTCGACATCCAGCCCTTTTATCGGTGTTAAGTCGTCGTTTGGCAATACGACTGCACGCACTTTTTCACCTTTCTCAACGAGGTTTCGGACGAGCACATTCCCCAGATGCCCCGTTGCCCCAATTACGACATTAAGCATTAAAATCGCCTCCTAACCCTTTCCAGACTTTTTCTGCAAGTTTCTTTGCATTCGGCTTTCCGTTCTTAAAGCCCACTTCTACCCAGAGGGAAAGCGTAACACCCCAGAGGAGCATTAAGTCTTCTTCTGCACACTTACCATTTTTAATTAGTTTAACAAACTCGCAGATTGCACTTCGCACGGCATTTTCAATAAAGTTACTCAGCGAATCGTCTTTCAGTTCAAGGAAGTTTACATCCCTTAACCCGATCAAAATACCTGAGATGTACATTTTTGAGAGTTCGATGTTTTTCTTAAAAAACACTTCCAGCGTACTGATTGGATCTTTTTTCGTCATAACTATCTGTTTTATTTCCTCTATCAAAGCAGAAACGGACGAGCGAACGATTTCTTCAAGCAGTTCGTTTTTAGACTTAAAGTATACATAGAAGCCACCCTTTGAAATGCCCACAGTTTTTGTAATTTCGTCTACGGACACATTACTGAACCCTTCTTTAAGAAAAAGTTCTTTTGCTTGTTCCATAATCACTTCTTTTTTCATATGTTCCTCCACAGTGCATTATTTATTCTTGCGCTTTTTACAGTACTTAAATTTATCTTTTGCAAATTTCCACTGACCGACCGTTTAGTCATTTTTATTATAGCACGCTGTTTTGAGAAAGCAAAACCGATTTGACAGGTAAAACTGCCGGCAAGATTTTAAAGTATGATTTTGTAAATTACGATTTTGCACTTAGGCTTGTTACTTACGCTGTTTTTTAGAAAGAGTACTACAACAATTGAAAAAATTTTTATAATCTAATTGTAGAAAAGATGCTCTAAATGAAATAGAGCACCTGTACCCTAATGATTTTATCTACCCGTTAAAGAATCAACCATAAAATAGAAGGTAAGAAGTTTTTTACAAAACGGGCCAATCGTAATGGACGAGATGAAAAACTATTGCCTTCTGTCCCCTAAGCAAAGCGAAGAGTTTCTGTCATAATAATTTCACATTCTATACCCTTGCATTTTTTCTGTCTTGCTGACGAAGCGAAGCATCTCTGCCTTAACGGCAATGCAACAAAAAATACCTCATTTATACTATGGTTTTTACTATACTGGAAACTTTTTTCAAAACTTTTTTAAAAATTCTTCGAAAATCGCGGAACTTTTTGTTGAGTTTTCCGTCTATTGTATAGAGGTACAAAATTTAATGGAAAAATCGGGTGAAAAAGTGAAAAATTGTGAAACATTTTTGGAGAAATTTCATCTATATAAGTGAGATGAAAATTATGGGAAAGCAAATGACGGAAAACAAAAAAGAAAAATGGAAGCAGGTTTTGCAATTAATGAGAATGCTTTTTACAGGAGGCGGTGTAATATGAATGTAAGTGGCGTAAAAACAAAATGCTGAGCAAAGGTAAATAGGCAGAGAGGTTGTATGTGAGGAAGTATCGTTTCATTATTGCAAAAAGTGTTAATGAACTACATTTAAAAGCCTCAGCACAAAATGCCTTTGCAAATTCTTCGGAATTGCTTTTTGAAATTCACCAGAACATCGGAACCTCAATAAGTGCTTTGCAAATGAAGCGAAAAATTATATCGAAACATAAATTTGTTTGCAAAGTTTTTAAAAGAAAGTAGAATTTAAAAGAGGAAAAAACTTATGAAAAAAATTTACAAAGTTTTATTAATTGTAATTGTTATTGCAGCAGTGATAACCGGTTTTTATGTTAGGAGCCTTGCCAATGTAAAAACATACGATACAAAAACAATTTCTCAAGAATTATCAGATGCTTTGCAAAACTGGATTGTCACAAACTACTCGCGGTACTACAAAAATATTGGCGTATCTATGACACCAGAAGGCAAGGTTGCGATCAAAAACGGGGTTGCAAGTGAAGTATTTAATACGAAAATCAACTTAACACTAAAAGCTGAAAGCGTGGAAGACCTTCCGTTTATAAAAGGGATGCTAAATTACTTTAACTCCAAAAAGGCAACTGCTACAAAAGCACAGATCAAAGCAGCAGAAAAGTTAATAAAGGATTGGGAGTCAGAGCAAAAGGGCTACATCGGCAAACCGGAACCTCCTGCCAATACAACATTTAAAATCACCGCAGTAGTTGGGAAAGACGGAAGTATTAAAAAGGACAGCGTAAAGCTATACATTGAAGAGCCGTCCAAAAGTGGCCCCGGCGATGCCTTCTATCCTGTTCCTCCGTCCATATTTGGATCGCCTGAGAAAGAAGAAAAACTTGGCGAAGAAGCTATAAAAGAGGTGATGAATCCGTAAACTTTTATCGGCACTGGGAAAGTTATTTTGGGGTGAGAAGTTCCCCTGAAGAATACTTTACGAAAGGAGATAAACGATGAAAAAGACGAATCTTTCAAACACCGTCGTAATCGCCCTGCTTGCAATCGGCCTATTCGTTGCAATCTGGTACGGTGCCTATGTGCATAGCTCATGCTCAGTAAGGGCAGATTCTAACTACAGGTACGCCCTGCTTGAAACTGCAAACGAAAGCATTGCCGCTGTAGACCAGAACATAAAAGAGGCAAAGTCAAACCTTGATGAACTGCTTTCGATGCAGAACTTTCAGGAACCTGTAAAGAGCCTTCTCGAAGTAAAATATCTCGTATCTGCGGAGATGCTGTTCGTAAGCGCGGAAAGAATTACGACTTCCGGAATGTTAACTCCACTGTCGCAGATTCCGCTAAAAGACAGATACCCGCTCGATTTGTCAAAAGAGATTTTCTCTGTGTGTAACACGCTTTCTGGAGAACAGGGAAGTGCAATAGAGGCCATAACAAACGACACATACTCGGGAAAGTTCAGCCACTCTGACCTCGAGTACCTTAAAAAACTCGACACACTTTTAGAGAAACTGTCCTATACTTTGGAAAGCTCAACTATTTACAGGAACACGAATGGAACACTCTACGAGCTGAAAACGATAAACAGTGCTCTCATTGAACTTTCAAAAGAAAAACCACAGGAGAAGAACAAGTGAAGAAAAAGTATACTTTTATTATCGTAGTTTCAGTCGTCGTACTTTTTGGAGCGCTTGCTTTACGAAGCGTTTTTAAGCACACAGAGAAAAACCCGAAAGAGAGCAGCACAAAGGAAGCTCGCCCAGTTTTGCTTTACGAAGATTCTGCGCGTAATTTTGAGTATATTTACCTGAATCCGATCAATTCTGAGCATGTTTACCTGGATCCAAACAATGCTAATGTATTATACCTTTTTCGTCCCAGTGGAAGTGGTAAATTTTACAAGGGAGAAATATACAAATCAACTGACGGTGGGAAAAATTTTAAGAAGTTAAGTGTAAATGGTTCAGCTGTTGCCGTGAGCCCGAAACACCCTGAGGTCGTTTTTGTTGGTGGAAACTCTGGTTTGTTTAAGTCCAACGATTACGGAAAAAGCTGGATAAAAACTGCACTTAACGATGTTAGAGATGTGAAGTTTTCAACAGGTGGCATTCTGTATGTGATTGCGGATAAAGGCTTATTCGTATCGTACGACGAAGGAGAGCACTTCAATAATGTCGGTTCGAACAAGGATGTACATCAATGGAATATATTTCCAGAAAGTAGTAAAGGCAATGTCGTCTATGAAAGTGCGCAACTAATGCATCCAAAACCTGAAATGAAAATGGGTAATATATTCCTCAAGTCTATGGATTATGGAAAAACATGGAAAGAAATTGACAGAGGTTTGAACTATCATCTCGTTACGGCTTTTGCAGATAATCCAGACGATGAAAGTATGCTATTTGCAGGAGCATCCATTGTTACAGGAGGGCCAGGAGCGCCAATAACCTCAAAAACAGAAACGGGCATCTTCAAGTCAACTGACGGCGGTTCTTCCTGGAAAAAAGTCCTTCCACTTGAATTAGTAAATGCAATTATAGTGAATCTGGATAACACAAATACGATATATGTGGGAGCGTTCAGAGGGCTGTTTAGATCTACCGATTGTGGCAACACCTGGAGCAAAGTAGAGTTAGGCGGTAGCTCAAAAACGGTGGTTGACGATGTAAAGCAAAGTCCTATCTCACACGACATTTACATCTTACAGAACGGGAAGCTCTATGTAATTCGCAAAGAGAGGTAAACTTCGTGCACTTTCTGAAGGAGCGCAGCGAGTAAAGCATTGAACTATACGCCAATTTCTTATGAGGTCCTTCGCTCGCTGGCGCTCGCTCGAGGACGACTCCATTCTTGTCACTCTGAGCGAAGCGAAGAGTCTCTGCCCTAACAACTTCGCTTTTTGTTAATCTTACAAACATCAAACTACACATCCTAAACTTATAAGATCCTTTGCAAAAACAGCTCAGGATGACAGATCACCTTTAACAAACCTTGTATTTATCAGTGCTCGTTTCAAAATCGCTAATTTAAGGCCCATAGACGCAAATCTTGAGAAAAATCGGGTAATTATACCTGCAAAATGCGTTAAACGGCCTTATTTTAGGGCAAACGAAAATTGCAATAAAGCCTGTGTTTATCAGCGTTTCCCAAAAATTGCCCTGAAATTATCAATTTGAATAAAATTAGCGAAAATAGAAACCCGCATAAATAAAGGCTTTCTTAATGGTCAAAAATAGGCAAAATCCAGCCGAAAAGTGAAAAATTGTTCGTATAAAGTAAAAATAGCAAAAAAGCAATTATTTATAAGGATTCCTGATATTTTACGCGCACCATTTGCCTTTAAAGGACAAACTATAATTTTACATTAAAGAGCAAAATAGACAACTTGCAAAGTAAAAATTGGTAATGTTAACCCGCTGAGTAGTTTTAGTACGCTTTGATATTTTTATATTTTGTGAATATATACTTTTTTACCACATCGTGAATCTTCACTTTCACAAAAATATTGATCTAAACTTGAACAGAATTTTTCTAGTAAAAAAGAATCAATTGTTGACAAAAAAGCAAAAATCCATTAAACTTCTGGTGAAAGGAGGTGTGATTATGAATAAAACAGTATTAGTTGCAGCAGGTATTCTTGCACTGATTGACGCATTCTTGAAAAGCACCACTTTGAATGTAATTATATTCATCGTGGTAGGTATTGCTGCTCTCTACTTCGGGTTTAAGTTATTCGGGAAAACGAAGATTGGCGGGACAATTGCAATGCTTATGGGTATCCTATTTATTTTATTTGCATTCATAAAAGACATCGTAAGATACAATCCCGCACACATTGCAGTAAGTATCATTCTCGGACTTATTCTGATTGCAGCTCCATTTATCGGGAAACTCGTCCAGGAATAAAAAAGTGGGGGCATCACGCCCCCACTTACGGCAACAAATCAGGAGTTATTAAAGGTCTTTAAAAGTTTTTCTTTTCTTAAACTCCTGCCTCTTTCCGTTGTTCCATTGCGAAACCGGCCTTAAATCAATCTGTTACTTTTATGACTTCCTATTTTTAGGAAGCGGTGCTAAATTTCTTTAGCACTCTGCATGTTACCATGCAGTTCGGACTGTTGCTTCACTCTTTTGAGTGTCCATTCGTTCAGTCTCTCACGGTGGAGTAAAATGTTCTCAAAGAGATATCTTTTCCTCTCTAAGTAAATAGTAGATCCATCATACAGATAGTGATAAATTGTAGCCAATTGATCAATTCCTCCATAGCGAATACGAGCAATTCTTTTGCGGGAATAATTCAGAGAAGTCATAGGTAAATGAAGATTGTTAACAAAAACTATCCTCTGCAAATCTTTTAGAAATTCAGTATTGCCCTCTATACTAAACTCTCCTCCCGCATATAAATAGGTTTTACCGCTAGGCTTAATTACTTTTCTCGTTTGCTTTGTAATACAACCATCTGCATCAAAAATGCCTCTTACATAATGAGCAGTTAGATCTTTAGTAAGCATATCATAGAGAAAACGCACAGTAAAAGTTTTTCGTGGCCTAATACCAAATAATGAAAGATCATTTTTAATTTTAGTAGATCTGAAATATACTTCCCATGCTTTAGTATCTTTATGGTAATAATCTTTTCCTTCCCAGCCCGTAAACTTTTTCCATAACAAAAGATGCGGATAATCTTTCTCCGCCAATGTGATTCTGATTTTATTCTCAGTAATACAACCGTCGGCAGTAAAAAAGCCTAGCCAATATGCTTGTTCTTCACTACTAATTTTTTCAAAAATGCTTTCGTTTAAATTGTACTTCCTTTTGAACATTTCACTCCTTCCGCCTCGTTGTCCCTGAAAAATGGAGTTCCGAGTCAATTAGAATGGATTTTAGTTGGGCACTTCTCTACCCAACGACGCGAGAATAAATCTCGGTCTTTTGCCGTTTCTCCTTTGGAACTACGGTGCCGTTCTCCAGAACTAAATTCCCATTTTCGTCTTCTTTATACCTCACTCGCTCACCTCCTTCTAAAAAGAATTTATACAAAAAGTTTTAGATTGCTTTCACTAAAAATATTCGGTGCGACTTTTTTAACTTCTTCAAACATTGCTTTTGCCATCCGCCTTATCTCCCACTGCGCATGTTCGTCGCAGCGGAGTTTAAAAAAGTGCATCAGTTCCCGCGCGTTTGCAGTTGCAACGATTTTTGTTTCCGTTGCATTCGGCAGGACGAACCGCGCATCTTCAATCGGCACGAGTGCTGAAAGTTTGTCGTACGCACCCGCAATGTATTCCATCGCCTTCAAAAACACCTTTTTTGCTTCTGGGTTTTGCTTCACAGTTTCTGGCATAACAAAAGGAAAGTTTCGCTCCTTAACATACCGCTGGCTCTGCTGAGTAAAGGCAAACAAACGGTGGCGTACAAACTGATGGGAGCACGCACGGGAAATTCCCTCAATTGCAAATGTAAAAGAAATGTGCTCAAACACCGAAAGGTGTCCCAACTTCAGCGCAAGTTCAATAAGGCGCTTTACATCTCCACTTTTCAATGTAAGGTTTATAACCCCGCCTTTATACCTGCTCTGCCTCATCGCTGTTGCAACGACGAGTTCTGGTTCTGGCGTATAAGAAATAAGTGCGACTTTTAGTGCAGTTTCCCGTTCCACATTAAACCTTATTACAAATCTATATTAAACTGAATAGCGCCTTCCTCAGAATCGTTTTCCGATGGTTCGCCTTTTGCGTACTTTTCTGCAAGTTCAGCATCGCAATACGGACAGTACTCGTGCTCGCCGGGGATGTATCCGTGCTTCGGGCAGATGCTGAATGTCGGGGTAATCGTAATGTAAGGAATTTCAAAGTTATTTACGATTTTCTTTATAAACACCTTCGCCTCTTCTCCGCTGTGCAGTGACTCCCCAAGGAAGAAGTGGATAACGGTCCCACCCGTCCAGAGCCTTTGAATGTCGTTTTGCTTCTCAGCAACTTCAAATGGATCGTCCGTATAGTCCACAGGGAGCTGCGCAGAGTTCGTGTAGAATGGGTCAACGCCTAACTCTTCCACTTCCTTTTCGTTTGCAACTATAATGTCAGGATAAAGTTCTTTGTCCTTTAAGGCAAGTTCGTAAGAGGTGCTTTCACTTGGAGTTGCTTCGAGGTTGAACATACTGCCCGTTTCCTCCTGGAATTCCTGCATCTTCTCACGCATAAAGTTCAGGACTTCTACGGCAAATTGTATACCCTCTTCGTCTCCTATGTTCTTGCCCATAAAGTTCAAAAGCGCTTCGTTCATTCCGACGACGCCAATCGTGGAGAAGTGGTTGTCCCAATAGTGGCCTGACGACTTCTTAATAGGCTCAAGGTAAATTTTCGAATACGGATACAGGCCAGCCTCTGTAAACGCTTCTATCGTTTTTCTCTTTACGACGAATGCGTCTTTTGCGGCTTCCATTATGTCGGAAACATAGTCAAAGAATTCCTTCTTCGTCTTTGACAGATAACCGATGCGCGGCATATTAATCGTGATAACTCCAATCGAGCCCGTGAGTGGTGCTGCGCCAAACAGTCCGCCGCCTTTGCTCTTTAACTCTTTCGTGTTGAGCCGAAGCCTGCAGCACATCGAGCGGGCATCTTCCGGCTTTAGGTCGGAATTTACGAAGTTTGCAAAGTAAGGCGTGCCGTACTTTCTCGTTGCTTCCCACATCGGTTCAAGCTCGGGATTGCTCCAGTCAAAGTCTTTATCAATGTTTATCGTTGGAATCGGGAATGTAAACGGCCTGCCGTTTCCGTCGCCTTCAATCATCGTTTCCCAGAACGCTCTGTTCACCATATCCATTTCTTTCTGCATGTCCCTGTAAAGCACTTCAGGGTGTTCTTTTCCGCCGACAATCACGGGACGGTCCTTCAGTAAAGGATGCGGGTGGATATCCAGAGTGATGTTTGAGAACGGAGACTGCCCGCCGGTCCTCATCGTCTGGTTCATATTGTAAACGAATTCCTGTACCTGCTGTTTTACTTCTTTGTAGGAAAGTTTGTCAAAGTAAACGAACGGGGCAAGATATGTATCAAAAGAGCTGAATGCAACGGCACCTGCTGCTTCGTTCTGAAGGGTGAAAAGGAAGTTCATCATCTGTCCTAAAATAGAAGAGAGGTGTTTTGCAGGCTTTGAATACGGTTTTCCTGGCACGCCGCCAAACCCGCGCTTTATCAAGTCCTCAAGATCCCAGCCCACGCAATAAGCGCCTAAAAAGCTTAAATTGTGGATGTGCACCCAGCCATCTTTGTGCAAGTTGGCAATTTTCTTTGGATACACCTTATTGAGCCAGTACATCTTTTCCGCTTTTCCTGCAACAAACGCCTTTAAGCCCTGAATGGAGTAGTCCACATTTGCATTCTCGTGCACTTCCCAAGTGCTGTTTCCCAGGTATTCGTCAATAATGTCACTCGTTATGTGATTTTTAATTTCTCTGATTTCACGCCTGTGCTCACGGTAAAGGATGAACGCCTTTGCCGTCCCAAAGAATCCTTTGCGCATAAGGACAGTTTCAATTTTATTCTGGATAAGTTCAATGGAAAACGGGATACCGTCGTGTTCATTTTCGAGTTCGGTAATCACGATGTTTGCAAGAAACTGCGCAGTTTCCCTGCCAAACTCGCCCGTTTCGTGCCCTGCTTTATAAATTGCGTTTACGATTTTTTCTTTTTCAAAATCAACAACGCGTCCGTCTCTTTTGATAACTTTACGAATCATAATTCCCTCCTTATTGCCCTCCTTTATTTCCTCGTTCTGTTATACCAAAACCAGATAAAAAATCAAATGTTTGAAATGTTTCCAAAAATTAGCAAAAATGTTCCAAACTATGCAGCAGTAAAACACTTTCAAAAAATAGACCTTAAAAAAGCAGTATGTAAATTCTTTTGTTCACAAAGTGAGCAGATACAAAAATGCTTTTAACTACAGATTTTTAAGAAGGTAAATAAACAAATTTTCGTATTACGCACGACTTGCTTTCACTTTACATTATGCTAAAAACAAAGAAAACGATTAGTATTAAAGCAGGCTTTCAGAACTTACTCCTTAAAAATTTTCTCGGGCAAAGCAAAACTATTGGAAAAAATTTTACAAAGAGTAAAATAGGTTGTTTGCAAACTGTAAAATTATTTTTGGAAATAACTGCAGGAAAGGAGTAAAAAATACGGAAAGTAAATTTGATGTAATCATAATAGGCGCAGGCGTCGTTGGCAGCCTTATTGCGCGCGCTTTATCAAAGTACGAATTAAAAGTGCTCGTCGTCGAAAAAGGTGACGATGTCGCAATAGGAACGACCAGAGCAAATACGGGTATCGTGCACGCTGGCTACAACGCTCCCGTAGGTTCAAACAAGGCACGGATGAATGTGCGGGGAAACGCGCTTTTCGATAACCTTGCAGCAGAACTCCACATAGACTTCAAAAGAATAGGCGACTTCGTGGTTGCAACGAGCGACTCAGAATTAAAAACGATAGAAGAACTGCTTGAGCGCGGAAAGAAAAACGGAGTGCCGAACCTCGAAGTAATTGGCAGAGAAAAGATGCTTGCACTTGAGCCGAACCTTACGCCAAAAACAAAGGCAGCACTCTTTGCACCAACAGGCGGAGAAGTTGACCCCATAGGGCTTGCAATCGCCGCAATGGAAAATGCCGTTTTAAACGGAGTAAAATTGAAGCTACTTACCGAAGTAAACGGATTTATAAAAGAGAACGACAAAATCGTTGCAGTAAAAACAAATAGAGGCATTTTTTATACTGATTGGGTGGTAAACGCAGCAGGTTTATACGCAGACAGAATAATGAAACTTGCAGGTATAGAATCTGAGTTTGAAATCCGTCCACGGAAAGGCGAATACATCATACTCGATCCCGCATACCAGCCCGTCCGCTCCATTTTATTCCCCACGCCGACAGAAATTTCCAAAGGCATTCTCGTTACGACGACGGTATTTGGCAATGTAATGGTAGGCCCTACTTCAGTTCTGATAAACGACAAAGAGGACAAGTCCACGACGGAAAGCGGGCTGAAAGAAGTGGAAGAAGGCGGCAAAAAACTAATCCCCTCGCTCGACATGCGCTATGCAATAAAAGAATTTGCAGGCCTCAGGGCAGACGGAAACGCAGGCACGAAAAAAGACAGATACGGCAGTATGGTGAAGCGCGACTTTATAATGGAAGTTCCTTCGAGCATCGTAAAAGGATTTGTAAACCTTGCAGGTATCGAGTCGCCAGGGCTTGCATCGTCCCCTGCAATTGCAGAGTGGGTCGTAGAAGCACTGAAAGAAAACGGGCTCAAGATGAAAGAGAAAAAGTCGTTCAACCCAGAGCGCATTCCCGTGCCTCCATTTGCAAAACTCAGCAAAGAAGAGCAGGCAAAACTTATAGAAAAAGACCCGCGTTTCGGAAAAATCGTATGCAGGTGCGAGAATGTGACTGAAGGGGAGATCGTGCGCGCAATTCACGCACCCGTTCCTGCACTGAGCTACGATGCAATAAAAAGAAGGCTGCACATTGGAATGGGACGCTGCCAGGGCGCTTTTGACACGCCGCGCGTAATTGAAATTCTTTCCCACGAGCTGGGAATTCCGCCCGTAAAAGTAAGAAAAGACGGGACAAAAACAGAATTCCTTTTGCGAGGCACAAAAGAGGTTGAAGATGAACGAAATTAATACGGATGTTGCGATAATAGGAAGCGGGCCTGCTGGGCTTGCTGCTGCGCTTTCTGCAAAGGAAAACGGAGCAGACAGAGTGCTGCTTATAGAACGAGACAGCAGGATTGGCGGCATCCCTCTGCAGTGTATACACAACGGATTTGGCACACAGATTTTCAAAAAAGACTTAACAGGCCCCGAATACATCCACTTCTATGCAGACGAAGTTCAGAGGTCTGGCGTTGAAGTGTGGACTGATACATTCGTATTTGAACTGAACCAAAAAAGAGAAATCTACACGATAAGTCCTAAAAACGGGCTTACAAAGACAAATGCAAAGTCAATCGTGCTTGCAATGGGGTGCAGAGAAAGGCCGAGAGGCGCAATCAAAATCCCCGGAGACCGTCCCGTAGGCGTGTACACTGCAGGCACGCTCCAACACCTCATAAACATCGACGGATTTATGCCCGGAAAGCGATTCGTCATACTGGGCTCTGGCGACATTGGAATGATTATGGCGCGCCGCATCACGCTTGAAGGTGGAAAAGTGGAACGCGTAGTAGAAATTTTGCCGTATCTTTCAGGACTCAGGAGGAATTATTCGCAGTGCCTGCTTGACTACGGAATACCGCTAAACCTGTCGCACACCGTCGTAAGAATTAACGGAAGGAAACGCCTTGAATCCGTAACAATTGCAGCAGTAGACGAAAGTAGAAGCGTGATAAAAGGCAGTGAAGAAGTAATTCCCTGCGACACGCTCGTTCTGTCCGTAGGGCTGATACCGGAAAACGAGCTCTCTAAAATGGCCGGCGTAAAAATAGACCCTTTGACGAACGGCCCCCTTGTCGACGAAACGATGCAAACGAGCGCAGAAGGAATATTTGCAGCAGGAAATGTCGTGCACGTTTACGACCTCGTGGACTGGGTTTCCATTGCAGGAACGCGCGCAGGAAAGTACGCAGCGCTGCACGCAAAAGGAATTTTTACTAAAGGAGACGAGTATACTGAGGTTTTGCCCGGTGAAAATGTGCACCACGCCGTACCCCAGCGTATTAAAAAAGATACCAATGAAACCGTATTTCTGCAGTTCCGCGTAAAAAAACCGATAGAGGCACTGACTAAAATAACTATTAAAGATGATGTGCAGAAAGAAACAGTCCTGTTCCAGAAAGTTCTTCGCTACGCGCGCCCCAGTGAAATGATAGAACTGGAATTAAAAGATACTGCTTTGCAAAAGGTTTTAAGCGCAGATATCGTCGCAGTAAGTGCGGAGGCATTAAAAAAGTGAAAGAGCAAACGGACAAACTGATATGTATAATGTGCCCGCTTGGATGTGAGCTTACGGTAAAACACATCGGGGGAAAAGTCATTTCGGTTCAGGGCAACGGATGTCCGCTTGGGGAGCGCTTTGCAAAGGAAGAGTTCTCAAACCCAAAACGCGTGGTTATCACGACCGTGCAGGTAAAAAACGGAAAAAGACGCCTCGTGCCCGTGCGCTCTGACAAACCAGTGCCAAAAGAAAAGCTATTCGATGTGCTGAAGTACCTGAGAAAAGTGCAGATCAGTGCACCAGTAAAGTTTCACCAGATAGTCGTGGAAAATATTCTCGGCACAGGCGCAAACATCATCGCAACGGACGAAGTGGAGGGAGAATAACTACAAAAACTACATCCCTAAACTTTCTACTATAAGAATAAAAGTTTACGAAATTCTAAATGTAGTGTGGAAATAAGTCTTTTTGTTACAGTTTAACCCAATAATGTATCTTATAAATCACTTATGGACGAGGATAAACTATCGTAATCGTTCTCGTAGTTCCGTCCCATTCAACCTTACAACCGAGAGATTCCGCAACGAAGCGTAACGGCAGCATCGTCCTATCGTTTACGATGATAGGCCTGACATCGTGATTATTAGGGTCTATCCACCTGGTTTCTCCGTTTACTTTTGCTCTGGGATTGTTTATCCACAATTCTATCGTCGTTCCTTTGAAGTTTATCGTAACTTTTCTTTCCTTTCCGTTCCACTCTATCGTTCCGCCCAATGCTTCCACGATTGCACGGATTGGGACGACCGTCCTTCCCCACTTTGGAATGATTATGGGTTTGGTGCCTCTGCCAGGATCTATTTCCTTTTTCACGCCGTTTACACTCATATACGGATTATCTATTTTTAGCGTAATAACTATTTTGCTTTCCTTATTACTGCCCTGGCTTGTTTCACTACTTTTAAATTCAAAGATACCTTTATTCGTTCCCACATAAACAATGCTCGAGTTTTTAGGGTCAACGGCAAGAGAAAGAACTTCACTTCCCGATAATGCTACCTGTTTCCAGTTAGCACCGCCGTCTGTAGATTCAAAAAGGCCTTTGCTATCCGTTCCTGCAAATATGATGTTCGGGTTTTCTGGGTTAATGAGAAGTGCATTGATCTGCCTATTAGATAGCGCTGGATGGCTCCAGTCCATTCCACTGTTTACAGACTTAAAAATACCGTTATCCGTTCCTGCATAAACGACTTGTGGATTATCAGGATTAACGGCAACTGCATTAACGCCGTTGTTTTCCATAGACTGGCCCGTTTGCATCCAATCGTCACCACCGTCCATAGACACAAATACGCCTTCACTGCCCGTACCTGCATAGACAATGTCAGTATTTGCTTTGCAAACAGATAGAGAGTAAATCTCGTCGTCAGAAAGTATTATTTGATTCCAATGTAGTCCACCATTTGTGGTTTTATAAATTCCATCGTCCGTTCCTGCATAGATAACCTGTGGATTTTTAGGGCTCATAACGAGCGTATGAATCCAAACATTCGCTAAGCCTAACTGTCCCCACAAAGAACCTCCGTCTGTAGACTTAAACATGCCTTGGTCTGTTCCTGCATAAACGATTTGTGGATTTACTGAGTCAATGACGATTCCGTGAACCCAGTTAGACCTTAAACCATTACTTGCCCTGGCCCACTTTTTCCCGCCGTCTGTGGTTTTAAAGATTCCGTCGTCAGTTCCAGCATAGATAATGTTTGGATTCTTCGGGTCTACGGCAATAGAATCTACCATTCTGCCACTCAAACCCAGTTCCTTTAAACCTGATACACTGCAGAGGACACTCCTTTTCGCAGAGTTAGAATTAGAAACATTAGGAGAAGCAAAAGCAGAGGAGCTAAATGTCAGGGCACATACAAAAACCGCGATCACAAAAACAATAAATCTTTTCACTTTCACTTGTATCGCCTCCTGTCGATTTTAGCTGCTTAATAATTCTGCCTTTCCCGTAGATTCTGCAGAAGGTTAGGCTTTTATACAAAATACAAAACCTTCTGCAGGTTCGCGGTTTTACACTTTACTACTGCTTAAAGATAATTTTAGGACATTATGGGAATTTTTCAAGGAATGTTTAGTCTAACCAAAAAGTAAAAAACACGACACACTTATCGTGCAATTAGTTTAGAATAGGAGGCCTACCGTTCACATTTACTTAATCGTAAAAGAAGTAAAGCAAAATCTACGCTAAAACCGCTTATGCAAAATTACACTATAGTTTTACAATTTGCGATTAGCTAACCTTCACACTTCTCGTGCTTCGAGAAGGTTGAAGATTGACTTCAGATCGTAAGAAAACTCCCTGTCTTTTTCTGCAAACGGCACTTTGCTGCGAATCGTTTCGTATACTGCACGCGTGCCTTTGCCGAGTTTTTCACTTCCATAAAAGTCAACTGCCTGAGCAGAAACGAGAAGCTCTGCAGCAATAACCCACTGCACATTTTCAAGCACCTTTTCTGCTTTGATTACGGCATTCATCCCCATACTTACATGGTCTTCCTGGTCGGCAGATACGGGCACAGAGTCGACGGATGCAGGATGTGCAAGTGTTTTATTCTCGGAAACGAGCGATGCGGCGCTGTACTGCACGATCATCAGCCCGGAATTCAGCCCGGAGTTTTTCACGAGAAATGCAGGTAAATTGCTTAGAGCGGGATTAAGCAACCTGTTAATCCTCCGCTCGGATACGCTTGCAACTTCAGAAAGTGCAACTGCAAAGTGGTCCATTGCAAGTGCAACAGGTTCAGCGTGAAAGTTTCCGCCAGATAGCACATCGCCGTCGTCTGCAAACACGATTGGATTGTCCGTTACCGCATTTATCTCTTTAAGAATAATGTTTTGCACATAACGAAGTGCAGAAAGCACGGCGCCGTAAACGGACGGGATGCAGCGCAGAGAATACGCATCCTGCACGCGCGGAACGGAGTTTACGAGATTACTCCCACTCACCTCATCCAGAATAAATTCGGCAACTTCTTCCTGCTCTGGAATTCCGCGTAATTCCTGTATTCTTCTGTCAAATGCTTCGCGCCTGCCCCTCAGCGCCTCAAGACTTAAAGCCGCTGCCTTAAGCGATACATCAAACAGGTAAAGTGCTTTGCGCACGAGCAGAGCGGATATCCCCGCTTCAACTGCAGTTCCGTTAATAAGCGCGAGCCCTTCCTTTGCTTTAAGAGAATTTAACGGCGTAAACCCGTAATCGCCCATTACTTCAGAAAAGTCTTTTACTTCTCCGTTCAATACGACTTTGCCCTTTCCTAAAAGAAGCAGAGAGATGTGTGCAAGCGGAGCAAGGTCACCCGATGCCCCAACGGAGCCGTAAATAGGGACATACGGATAAATGTGCTTGTTGAGAAGTTCCACGAGTTTTTCCAGTGTTTCCACCCTTATGCCAGAGTAGCCGCGTGCAAGCGAGTTAATCCTCACTACAATTCCTGCACGGACATTTTTTTCTGACATTGGCTTGCCCATGCCGGACGCATGGCTCATTAAAAGATTTTCCTGTAACTTACTCACTTCGTCGGGAGGTATTACGGTGTCGCAGAGTTTTCCAAAGCCGGTCGTAACGCCGTAAACGACTTTTCCCTGAGATGCAATTTGTTCGATAAATTCAGCAGACTTTTTTACCTTATGGGGAACATCGTCGGACAGGGAAACTTCCTCGCCCTCGGATGCGCGTTCCACCTCCTTTAAGGAAAGCATTTCGCCGTTAAGTTTAATCATAATGTTCCTCGATTACTTTGCGGACATCCTTTAGCGACTTAACTAATGGATGCATAAACGCCCTATTTTCGTCAGGCAAGAACTGAATTGGCTTTAACCCCGCGTCACGCGCGCCAAGAAAGTCAATGTTTACGGAATCCCCTATGTGTGCAGTTTCCCCTGGCTTCGTGCCTAACTTTTCACAGGCAAGCAAAAAAATCTGTGCATTAGGTTTCCTCAGGTGCACTTCGTCCGAAAAAATCAGCGCGTCAAATACATCGAGAATGTTTAACTCCTTGAGAATTTTCCTTAAAACTCTTCCCGGTGTGCGTCCTGTATTTGATATAAGGGCAATTTTGTAATCACTTTTCAGTTCAAGAAGTATCTCTCGCACATCCGCTTCTATGAGTTTTGGCAAAATGTCCAGCGCCTCTTCAGTGTATATTCTTAAAATCTCCTCAAACTGTTCGTCGCTTACCCTTACGCCGATTAAGTCAAACAAATGCTGAAGCTGCGTATAAGGGAGTAGTGCCCATTCGTTACGCTCAAGCGGACACTTAAAACTTGCAACAAGTTCCACGAAAAAGTCCATAATCTTTACCCTGTAAGACTCGTCAAGTCGAAGAATCCGCATAATCATATCGGCACGCT
This sequence comes from Caldisericaceae bacterium, assembly GCA_027023025.1. Lineage (GTDB taxonomy): Bacteria > Caldisericota > Caldisericia > Caldisericales > Caldisericaceae > S143-107. The sequence continues at coordinate 18,581 of JALVXB010000026.1, forward strand.
TTTCGTCCCTTTTGTGTTCCATCGTGTGCCCGTCCGTAATGAGCGTGTCCCACAAATCAACAGTAATTCCTTTAACCACGAGTTGCCTCCTTTTCAAACTTCTGAATGTCCGTTGCTTTGCCCACGAGGAACAGCGTGTCCATTTCTTCTATCTTTTGTTCTGCCTGGGGCGACACGATCACTTCGCCGTCGTGTTTTATTGCAATAACGGTAATGCCATAACGGTTGCGCAAAGAGAGTTCTTTCAAGGTCTTTCCCACGAGGTTCTTCGTTGCCTGGAACTCCACGAGGTCAAACTCCTTTGAGATTGAGATGTAGTCCAGGATGTTCGTGGAGGCAATTTTATTTGCAACCCTTATGCCCATATCCTCTTCCGGGAAAACTATGTCCGTAATCCCTATCTTTCGCAGAACCCTTCCGTGTATTTTACTCCCTGCCTTTACTATGATGTTTTTTATACCCAACTCCTGCAGCACGAGAGAAACGAGGATGTTTGACTGCACATCCCCTATTGCAACGACTACCGTGTCGCAGTTTTTAATGCCTGCTGCAGCAAGTGCCTCAGGGTCCGTTGCTTCCACGACTTCTGCAAAACTTACATCGTTTTTGATTTCGTCAACGAGGCTCATCTCTTTGTCTATTGCAAGCACGGGATATCCTAACTTTTCAAGGTGTCTTGCAACGGCAGAGCCAAACTTGCCGAGCCCTATTACTCCAAATTGTTTTTTCATAAAAACCTCCTATCCAATTCCCACTTCCTCGCTGGGGTATTCTACCTTCGGAATACGCTTTCTGCCCACCATACTGAGCAGCAGAGAAAGCGGACCGACCCTCCCGATAAACATTGTAGCAATAATTACGAGCCTTGACAAATCAGAAAGGTGCGGCGTAATTCCCGTGGAAAGCCCTACCGTTCCGAAAGCAGAAAACACTTCGAACATCACCTGCAAAAATGTAAACTGATCGTGTTCTACAGATAGGATAATTATTGCTGCTATAGATATCGTAATTGCAGCAAACCCTACGATAAACACGGCCTTATCAACGGTGTCGTCTTCTATTGTGCGCCCATAAATCACCACATGTTTTTTCCCTACAACTGCTTTAAATATTGATCTAAAGAAAATAACGAATGTCGTCGTTTTAATGCCACCTGCAGTTCCGCCGGGTGAGCCACCAATAAACATCAAAAGCATAATGATAAACAGCGTCGACTGGTGCATCGAAGACATCGCAACTGTATTAAAACCTGCCGTCCTTGGAGTAATTGCCTGGAAGAACGAGGCGAGAATTTTTCCCCTTACGCTGAGCAAACCAATGGAGTGCGGATTGCCCCACTCCAAAAGCATTATGATACCTGCACCCAGAAGAATCAGCCAGAATGTCGTTCTGAAAACTATTTTGACGTGCAGTGGCATACGGGCAATGTGCTTTCCTTTAAAAATATCTATAACGATGTTTACGAGCCTCCACAGTGCATAAAAACCAATGCCGCCCATAACGATTAGCGTCATTACCGTTAAGTTTACCGTAAGGTCATTCGTATAGTTCGTAAGGCTTTTAAACCCACCCATAATGTCAAAACCTGCGTTGCAAAATGCAGAAACGGAGTGGAATGCGCCTAACTCAAGCGCACGCCAGAACGGGAAGTCTCGCATGAAACGCAGAGTTAAAACAACCGTGCCTGCTCCTTCAAAGAACGCAACGATACCGAGCGTCGTTTTTGCAAACTGCATAATTTTCGATACATGCGAAACATTCAGCCCCTCTTTCAATATAAACCTGCTTCCAAGGGATACGCGCCTGTTAAACGCAAGCAAAAAGAATGTCGCAATCGTCATGTAGCCGAGCCCGCCGAACTGAATCAGGGAAATAATGATAAACTTTCCTATACCAGACCAGTATGTCCCTGTATCCACCACGACGAGGCCCGTTACGCACACTGCTGATGTAGAAGTAAAAAATGCAGTTATAGGGCTGGTAAATGTGTGGTTAGCACTTGCAAACGGAAACATCAGCAAAATCCCGCCTGCAATAATTAAACCAGCAAAACTCAGTACGACAATTCTAATCGGCGTAAGTTTTCTGTGCATTTTAATGCGCTTTTTTGAGGGCTATCCTGTAAGCCTTCTCACCTACTTTCAATTCTTTTTCTATTTGTTTTTCAGTTAAATCACCCATGGAGACGGTAAGCGTTTCTTTTTTAATGTAATCTTCAAAGTCCTTTATCGTGTCGTCCACTGGTTCTACGGAAAGTTCTATGCGGTCTGCTATGTCAAGCCCCGCCTCTTTTCTCATGTTCTGGATAGCGTGGACGATTTCTCTTGCAGTGCCTTCTTTAATAAGGTCTTCTGTAAGCGCCGTATCGAGGAAAACAAAGTAGCCTTTATCTACTGCGCCGATGTAGTTGCCCGTGCCTTCAAGTTCAAGCAGCACTTCGCCCTTTCCAAGTTCAATCTTTTTGCCGTCTATGTCAAGAGCGACCTTTCCAGTATTTACAAACTCTATTCCCTTCTGCGGGTCTGCAAGCGCCTTCACGATTTTCGGCACATCTCTTCCGTATGTTTTACCTATCACCGGCAAATTCGGCTTAAGTTTTATCGTGCCAAACTGCGAAATGTCGTCTGTAAGTTCCACATCTTTTACATTGAGCTCTTCTTCAATAACGCTCTTGTGCTGCAGCACGACATCTTTTTCCTCGTCAGTTTTCACATAAACGACGAGTTTTGAGAGCGGCTGCCTCACCTTTATCTTTGACCGCTTTCTTGCAGAGCGCCCAAGCGAAGTGACTGCAATGATCAGTTCCATATCGTCTATAAGTTTTTTGTCGATTAACGATTTGTTCGGCTGCGGATAGTCTTCCAGGTGGACGCTTTCTTTTGCATTTTTGTCTATACCTACGGCAAGGTTCTGGTACAGCATTTCTGCAAGGAATGGAGTAAACGGTGCAAGCATAACGGCGAGTTTTCTCAGCACTTCGTAAAGCGTGAAGTACGCAGCAAGTTTGTCACTGTCGTTTTCACTCTTCCAGAATCTTCTTCTCGAGCGCCTCACATACCAGTTGGACAGTTCGTCCACAAACGACTGGATTTCCCTCGTAAGTCCAGTAATGTCGAAATTTTCCATCTTCTCTACGACGATTTCGTTTAGATTTTCCAGTTTGGATATGATCCACTTATCCAGAAGAGATCTGCTTTCCACAGGAATGTACTGCGTTTCAAACGGGTTGAACTTGTCGATGTTTGAATAAAGCGCAAAGAAAGAGTACACATTCCTCAGCGGGATAATGAAACTTTTTAGCGCGTCGCTTACGATGTTCGGGCCAAAGCGGCGCGGAGTCCACGGCGGAGACGCAACATATATAGACCACCTGAACGCATCAGCACCCTGCTTGTTGAGAATTTCCCACGGGTCAATAACATTGCCTCTCGACTTGCTCATCTTCTGGCCTTTTTCGTCAAGAATCAGTTCAAGGCACATTACACTTTTGTAAGGAGCAGTATCTTTTATCAGCGTGGAGATTGCAAGAAGCGAATAGAACCATCCGCGCGTCTGGTCAATGCCCTCGGTAACGAAGTCTGCAGGGAAGTTTTTGTTAAACTCTTCGACATTTTCAAACGGATAGTGCCACTGCGCATAGGGCATAGAACCTGAATCAAACCACACATCAATTACTTCCGGAACGCGTTCCATCACTCCTCCGCACTTCGGACAGCGCAGGTGGATGTTATCCACATACGGCTTGTGGAGTTCTATGTCTTCAGGCACATCTTCAATCGCCTTTTCCCTTAACTCCTTTATGCTGCCGATTGCCTCTTTGTGCCCGCAGTCCTTGCACACCCAAATGTTTAGCGGAGTTCCCCAGAAGCGCTCCCTTGAAAGCGCCCAGTCGTTTATGTTTTCAAGCCAGTTCCCGAAGCGCCCGTGCTTAATGTGCTCGGGATACCAGTTCACAGTTTCGTTATTTTTTATCAAGTGGTCCTTTACTTCAGAAATTTTTATAAACCACGACTTCTTTGCGTAATACAGAAGAGGCGTCCCGCAACGCCAGCAGAAAGGATAATCGTGCTCGTAAAGTTCCTTTTTGAACAGCAGGCCCCTCTCTTTTAAGTTCTCTATAATTTTCGGGTCTGCTTTTTTCACGAACATCCCCTTCCACGGCCCTGCCGTAAGCTCACCCTGTAAATTTACCAGCTGGATAAAAGGCAGGTTGTACTTTTTGCCCACTCTCAGGTCGTCTTCGCCGAATGCAGGGGCGGTGTGGACGATGCCCGTTCCGTCGTCTGCAGTTACATAGTCGTCAGAAACCACTTTGAAGCCGCGCGACTTTTCCTCTTCCGTTAAGTTTGCAAAGTCAAAGAGCGGTTCGTACTTTACGCCTTCAAGGTCTTTTGCAGAGAGTTTCTGCAGCACTTTGTAGTCTTCTCCAAGCACTGCTTTTGCCCTGCTCTCAGCAAGTATCAGTTTTTCTCCGTTGTATTCAACTAATAGGTATGTAAAGCTCGGGTTTATTACTGCAGCAACATTTGAAGGGAGTGTCCACGGAGTAGTCGTCCAAACGAGCAGGTACGCATCCTTAAAGCGCGGGTCAGTTATCTTGAACTTTATGTATATTGATGGGTCCTTTACCTTTTTATATCCCTGTGCAACCTCGTGAGATGAAAGCGTCGTTCCACAGCGCGGGCAGTACGGCACGACTTTATAACCCTCGTATAAAAGCCCTTTATCAAAAATCTGTTTTAATATCCACCAGACACTTTCCAGATACTTGTTGTCGTAGGTAAGGTAGGCATTTTTCATGTCAATCCAGAAGCCGATGCGCTCGGTCATTCTTTCCCACTCTGCCTTGTACTTCATTACGCTTTCCTTGCAGAGTTTATTAAACTTTTCCACGCCGTATTCTTCTATTTCTTTTTTGGTGTGGATGCCGAGCATTTTTTCTACTTCAAGCTCGACGGGCAGCCCCTGCGTGTCCCATCCGCCTTTTCTCGGCGTGTAGTATCCCTGCTGGGACTTATACCTCAGCACAGTATCTTTATATATTCGTGAAAGGCCGTGATGCACACCCGGTTTTCCGTTTGCAGTAGGCGGCCCTTCGTAAAACACATATCGCTTATTATTTTTCCTTAAATCAAGCAGTTTTTGAAAAATATTTCTATTATTCCAGAACTTTATTACATCTTCTTCCTCTTTGGGAATGTCCGTTACCTTTCCAATCTGTTTAAACATAAATCCACTCCTTTCAAATCGTAATCATACTCACAAGTATAAATATATAGGGGCATAAGTCAAGCAAACGGGGTGCTTTATAAAAAATCCGTGCGGAATTGTTTCGGGGGTATGATTCGGTTCGTGATTGTATGTTTGAAAACTATAAAGCAATAGTATTTTATTATCACTTGTACTTGCGGGCAAAGATGGTAAGGAAGATTACCCACATAAATGTGCCAAAAATTGCCCCGAGTGACGCAAGGATTCTGAATATCGGAATGTGCCAGAGCGTCGTTAAGGCAGGCTGTAAGTCTCCGTAGCCCAATGTCGTTGCCGTAACGACGCTGAAGTATTCTGCAGAAGCAAAGGACTTCTCTGCGTGAGGAAAGAGAGAGAAGAAAGGTTGAGATACTGCAATTCCGTGCCCAAAGTAATAAATACAGGGAAATACGATAAGCACGAGTATAAGCCATATTACAACAGGTCTGATGGAGTCCGTGCCATACCGACATGTAAAGTCTGCAATCAACCACTCAAAAAATTGTGCAATCTTATTTTTTTGCCTGCGCCTTGCACGCATTTCACGCAGGAAATAAGTGTCTGCTGCTTTCCTATCTCCAAACTTTTCGTAAGAACGCCCTGCCGCTCGACAGGCATTTTCTTCAGCTTGCAAGCTCTTAAAAGCAGTTCTTTTAAGAGAAAGCCCACCTTTTACTGTAAGAGTACTAAACCAAACATCACCCATTATGCGCGCCTCATTTTTCAATATTGTGTGCAACAAAGTGGAGTTGAAAACATTGTAATTATATCAAAAGAAAAAACATAAATTTTAAGCTTAGTAATTTAAAGATCAATAATGTGAAATGCGAACTTTGTCGTTCTATTAATTCAATTCAGCGTTGTTGTGCTTATTTATTTATTGGATAAAACACTTCACTTTTTTACTATCATATATGTCAACATGATTCATTATAAAAGAAAGGGGGGAACATCGAATTAACAATTAATTAGTTGAAATTTATTAGATTGCATAAAAAATTGTTGTTAGAAAAATAAAAGTTTTTTTCGAATATAAAGAAATATAAAGGTAAGTACCCTAAAAATATTAACTCCTGCATATATTAATCTGAGCTACACAAATCGATTTTTTTAATAGTGTCCTCAACTCTTTTTATTATCTTGCCAAGAATTAAGATCGGCAAAACAATCTCTGTGGCTACGATACTGATTCCGAATATATTCGGAATTTTCAAAACAAATTTATATATAACAGACCAAACGAGCAAAGAAGCAAAAGATAAAACTACCAGATATGTGCTCAATCTTCCGTTTTTAACTTGCCAAAAAGATACCTTTCCTGAGATAACTTTTGTGCCAATGCCCCCGATGTAAAAACTACTGGTAAAATCCCAGAAAAACAATATAAAAAATTGAATTATTGCCATATCCATATAATAGGGACTCTGAGCATGGGCAAAAAATATGAAAGTCACCGCTACGATAATAGCCAACGGCACAACTGCAATTATTGCAGCTGCAAGGAATTTCTCAAGCAAGTATTTTTTAACATTCACGGAAGTAACCTTTAGGAGAAACACGTCACTTTCATCCGAATAGAACACATAAAATGCAACCTGCGAGAACTGTACTAAAGATATAGTCAGTATAAGCAAAGCCAAATAATTTATTTTGATCCCGAACACAATGTATGTGAGTTTTGCTGAGATTTCTTTGCTTAATATAGCAGGCGTATAGAAAATTAAAGGTATTATAACAGCCAATATAAAGGAATTTGACAACCATTTGAATGTGTTTCCTTTCCGCAGGAAAGCGTATACATCTTTTTTGACAAAGATCGGTAAATTCCTAAAAATGCCAAATTCTTTCAATTTGACATTCCCTATCTGTTTTACTTCCTTAAAAGAAGACTGAGGGCATGCCAAATACTTTTTATCTGCAATAACGCTCGCTCCGAAAACCATAAGCAAAAATATAGATACTGTAATTATCAGCCAAAAAACAACTTTAACCGAATACAAAACATTTGGAACGGGTCTTGTGAGGTCAACTATTGCCTTAGAGATATAAGATACTGGCGGATAACCGTATATTCTAATAAAATACCTGTTTGAAGAAGATAGTACAGCATTCAAAATTGCAAGAGAAAATGCACCAAAACTCCCAGCTACAATAAAATTCACCCAAACAGGAGAGCTTTTAAAAACTCCTAAGCGGTCTGACAGATAAGAAAACGATTCAAACACAACAACAAAAATAAAAGACAATGTTACCGCTATTATTGAAATGGCGGCTATATAAAAAGTTGATAATATAATATATGCAATAATCAACACTGCAAATTTATCCGCCAATAAAACAGGCTTCAGAAGCGCAAAAACTTTTTCTCCATACAGAATAGCAAACGGAAGAAATACCAGAAATGCTATCAGTAATACTTTTTTGGTTACAATCAACAATTTTGCAAATACAATATCGGAATAATGCAACGGAAGAAGCGCAAACAATGTTTTCTCCTTACCATTTGTGAACTCCTCCACGGTAAAAAAGAACGCTATAATAAAAACAAAAACGAATATAAATAAAACCGCATATTGTACATTAACTCCAGAAAAAGGAATAAGAAATTTTTGAGCTCTAGAATAATTTGGATTTGTAGAAATAAATCCAGCCCTTGAAGATAAAAGTTTATAAGCAAAAAGCATACCTAACAGAATAGAAATTACGGAATACCAAAATAGTGTGTAGACTTTTTTATTTTTGAATAGTAAATAGTGCAAATTCAAAACAGCGGAAATATTTCTTTTTCTTTCTTTAATAAAATATTTGTAAGATATTTGTATTTTGCACCTCCTGTAAGTTGCAAGAATATTTCCTCCAAATTTTTTCCTTTGGATGCCGATAGGATATCTTCGATGCTTCCCGAGGTAACAATTTCTCCTTTGTCTAATATTACCGCTTCATCGCACAACGACTGGGCTATCTCGAAGATATGGGTTGCTAATAAAATGACTTTACCTTCAGAAGCAAACATTTTCAACAACGATTTTATTACATATGCACTTTCAGCATCAACTCCGGTTAATGGTTCATCCAAAAGTATTATTTTGGGGTTGTGGATTATGGCAGATGCAAAAGAGAGTTTTTTCTTCATCCCAAATGAATATGTTTCGATTGAATATCCCGCTTTGCTCTTTAAACCAAGCAGTTCGAAAAGATAATCGACTCTCCTGTCAAACAAATTATCTCTATGCACACCGTAAAGCGCTGCAAGAAACTCAAGATATTCGTAAGCATTCAACTTTTCAAAAAGGAGAAATTCGTCAGTTACAAAACCTATCTGTCTTTTAATTGTTTCCTTGTGTTCTACTATATCCAGTCCGTCAACAATTACTTTGCCATAGTACGGTTTACATAAGGTAAGCAGTATTTTCAACAAGGAAGTTTTACCCGCTCCATTGGGACCTAACAGTCCATAAATCTTTCCATTTTCAAAAGTTGTACTAATGTTATCGATTGCGACGGTAGAGCCATAAGTAACAGTTAAATTTTTAATCTCGATCATTAGTCTCCTCTGTAATTATCCTGAAAAGGTTCTTTTTTTTCAGGTGTATAAGGCTCAAAATATCTCATAAACATAGAACTAATAAAAATGGCAGATAGAATCCAATTATATGGGCTTTCAATAAACTTGTGGTTTAACCATAAAATTAAGCCACCAATACCTATAGCTAAAAGAATAATCAACATTCTCCACTTAAGTTCTTTCGTAATTTTCAATCTTTTTACTAAAATGCCTCCGACTATAACTAAAATTGCTTCAATAATTATTACTGCAAACATTTTTCACCTCTGTAATAATGATAATACACTTACAAGATTATTCAAAGGTGCACAAAACTACAGATGTACCTTTGAATAATTGATACTCACTAAAAAAGACTTTGTCTGTTAAACTTCTGTTATCAATTTTCTTAACTGGCCTAAATCCCATAAATTTAATCCTCCTTTTTTCTTAATTTATCTCTCTTACAGAAATCTTATAATGCTTTTGCATAAATATTTCTACCCTTGCTTAACATTTAATTTTTACTCATATTTATAATACACTACATAGCTTTTCAAATAAAGCGTTTTTTGGTTCGCAGGGAACTCATTTTTCAAATACAATATTAGCTTAAGCGTTTTTTTTGCTGTCAAGAGATCGAACTGCCTTAATAAAAAAATCCACTCAAAAGTGATAAAATAAGAAGACTAAACAAATCAAAAATTAAATAAAATAGATATTTATCAGATTGGTAATTTTCTGAATTTAAGCATAAAAGAGAGCAATAGAAAGCAAGACTAAAACAAGTAACAAGAAAAATCGTACGGCGCCGATCAAAATAAACATAATAACAGACCAAAAAAACACCTATCTTCAAATATTCATATGAAATGACTTCACATATAATTTTAACAAAACGATATTGAATATCTGTTTCAACTAATACATAAGATTATACAAATTATTAGATTCACACTTTTACTTCCAAAATTTCTGGCGTCAAGCAACGCGCCCACCCCACACTCACAGCTTATAGTACTTCTCAAACATCAGCTCGGAAAGAGATGCGGGGAGGAATTTTTTGAGCATAATAAAGAGCCTCTCTGCAAATGGCCCCACCGTGTAGCGGAACCTGGGATTCTTAGTGTTCAAAATGCGGTAAACGGTTTTTGCAATTACAATCGGGTCTGCCCCGTTCTGCTCGTCGTGTTCCATAACGGACAGGCACCTTAAAAAGCGCTCTTTGTAGGCTTCGTCTTCCTGCGCAAGCACTGTTTTCTTCCTGTTCTGCGTGAAGTTCGTCTTGAAGTCGCCAGGCTCTATTACAGACACCTTAATGTTAAACGGCTTTACTTCAAAGCGGAGCGCCTCGCTGAACCCCTCTATTGCAAACTTCGACGCGCTGTAAAATGCCTGGAACGGAAGGCCGACGAGCCCACCTATAGAACTAAAGTTTATAATGTATCCAGAGCGCTGCTCTCTCATGTGCGGTAAAACTGCCTTTACGATGCGCAGAGTGCCAAAAAAGTTCGTCTCGCACTGCATTTTTGCTTCGGAAACTGAGGTATCTTCCACTGCACCTGCAATGCCAAACCCCGCAGCATTCACCACTGCGTCGATGCGCCCTTCCTTTTGCAAAATAAAGGCGACAGCACTTTCCACACTTTCGTCACTCGTTACATCCATTTTTACGGTAAGAGGCAGCGTATCAGAAGGTTCGATGTGCCTGCTTGCGCCGTAAACGGTAAACCCATTTTTATGTAAATACTCGGCAACAGACTTTCCAATGCCGCTTGATGCACCACTTACTAAAACGACCATTTTCTTCATTTCCGCCCTCCTTGAATTAACCCAATTATAAACTTTTTGCAATTTCTCACAAACATCCTTATAATTTCAAAAAGTGGCAAAATGTAAAAGGGGTAAAAATGTTAAACGAAGAAGAAAAAATCCGATACAGCAGGCAGATAAACATCAGCAAAATTGGGGAAAGCGGGCAGGAAAAACTGAGAAACGCGTCCGTGCTCGTTATCGGCGCAGGCGGTTTGGGCAGCCCAATTTTGATGTACCTCGTTTCGGCAGGGATTGGAAGAGTGGGCATTGCAGATAACGATACCGTTTCGCTCTCAAATCTCTCAAGGCAGGTACTTTACGATACAAGCGACATCGGAAGGAAAAAAGCAACCGTTGCAAAAGAAAAACTCGAAAAAATGAATCCAAATGCAAAAATCATTGCGTACTCAGAGCGTATTGAAAGCGAAAGTGCAGAAAGGCTCTTCCCGCAATTTAACTGCATAGTGGACGCAACGGACAACTTCGAAACGCGCTATCTGATAAACGAAAAAGCCGTAAAATTTAACAAGCCGCTCTTTATAGGCGCAGTTGGAAAGTTCACCGGGCAGGTGATGAATGTAATGCCGCACAAAACGGCGTGCTACAACTGCGTATTTCCCAAAAAAAGCAAAGCAGAACTCAAGGAAATGAGCGCGCGCATTCCTGCAAATGGCGTGTTTACCCCCCTCGTTGGCATTATCGGCACACTCGTTGCAAGTGAGGTGGTGAAGTACTTTTTAGGGATAGGAAGCAGCCTGTTCGGGAAACTCCTTATATACGATGCACTCCACAACGACTTTTCGATTATATCCGTGCAAAAAGACCCCCGCTGTAAAGTCTGCGGAAGCGCATAATTACTTGTGGTACTTTTCACCCCTGATAATGGTAAATGCGCGGTAAAGCTGCTCGAGCAAAAACACGCGGGCAAGCTCGTGCGGAAGCGTCATCTTTGAAAGGGAAAGCAGAAAGTCTGCCTTTTTTCTTTCAGTATCACTAAACCCGTCTGCACCACCTATAAAGAAAGCGATGTCCTTCCTGTAGTGCACTAATTTTTCGTTTATAAACTGCGCAAACTGCTCGGATGTAAGCATCTTCCCCCGCTGGTCGAGCAAAACATTAAAGTAACTCTCACTAATGTTCTGCACAATCACTTCTTCTTTTATTTCAACCACTTCAAACGGCACATAGTGAACGATGCGAGATCTGTATTCGTCCGCTGCAATCCGCGCAAAGCGCGCTTTCAGTTTTCCCACTGCAAAGAGTTTTATTTTCATAGATTTATTTTATAATGAAATGCAAATTAAGGAAACGGAGCAAATATGATAAAGATAAAAGGAAACAAAGTGCACTTTATCTACAAAGGAGAAGCAGAAAGCGTCTGCGTGCGTGGAGACTTTAATAACTGGCAAAAGGAACGGATGCGCAGAAAGGGAGAAACGGAATGGGAAATTATAAAGACATTTCCGCTCAATGCGCGCTTTGACTATAAGTTCGTCGTGGACGGAGAAGAAATTATAGACCCGGATAATCCTTTTACAAACGAAGGTGGCTTTGGCTTTAACTCCGAACTGAGAATGCCAAACTTCCACTACCCAAAGGCCGTTTACTTCCAGAAAAGTATCCCTCACGGAGAAATCGTAAAAACAAGCATAACGGATAAAACATACTTTAAGTACAAAAGGGACATCTACATCTATGTGCCTTACGGAAATCCTCGCACGAAAAAAGCAATTGTCTTTCAGGACGGGCTTGAGTACATACTGTTTGGCGCAGCAAAAAATGTCCTGGACTACCTGATACACAAAGAGCAAATTCCCCCGCTTATCGGAATATTCGTTGACATAAGGAAAAACAGAAGAATAAAGGAATACTCTGCACATTCAAAGTATCACGAGTTTATCACGGAAAAAGTGCTGCCCTACATAGAAAGCAAGCGCCACACGAAGTTCAACGAAATTTACATAGCAGGCGCATCTTTGGGCGGGTATGTATCAATTGACACGGTAATGAAACACCCCGATGTCTTTGCAGGGGCGATATCGCAGTCAGGCGCGCTGCTGTTCAATGCAGATGTGGACTTTTCACGCCTGAAAAATAAAAAAGTATATATGGACTGCGGACGGTTTGAAACGCAGGTGGACGAATCAATGGACATCGTTTTTACGAATAAATTCTTTGCAAAAAAGTTCAGGCAAAGCGGAGCAAGCGTAACCTTTAAAGCGTGGAACGACGGACACTCCTGGGGCAACTGGAAAGCGCACCTCCCGTTTGCACTTACCTCGACATTTAAGGAGGGCAAAAAGTGATTGCGGAAGAAGTAAACAGGAAAAATTTAGATAAGGAATTGGAGCACATCGGAGTTGACAGGGCCGCATTCGACATATTCAACTGGAAAAGCAACCTTATACTGCTGAAGCTTTACGATGTAAACGGAAAGGGCGCAAACATCCTGAAACAGGAATTCCTTGCAAACGGCGGGGATGTTGCAGTGCACAGAGATGTTGCAAGCTGGAAAGCAGAAAAAACAGACTGCCTGCTGATAGGCACTGAAAAAGTTTACAAACGCGTTTACGACAAACTCGCTTTTGAGCCATTTTTCGGGCTTACCGAAGTAAGAAAATTGATTGAAAAAGTGCTGAACAAAAAGCAGCCAGATACAATGGAAGTAAACGGAAAGACATTTGAGTTCGGCAAAAAACGCTACATTATGGGCATTCTCAATACGACGCCAGATTCTTTCTCAGACGGTGGAAAGTTCAACAATATAGAAAGTGCGCTGAAGCACGCAAAAGAAATGCTTGAAGAAGGCGCAGACATTATCGATGTAGGCGGTGAGTCCACGCGCCCCGGTGCAGAAAAAGTGCCTGAAGAAGTGGAAATTCAGCGCACGGCACCCGTTATAAAGGAAATAAGAAATACATTCCCCGATGCAGTGATTTCGATAGATTCGTACAAGGCAAATGTTGCAGAAGTAGCGATCAAAAACGGCGCAAACATCATAAACGACATCAGCGGGCTGCGCTTTGACGAGCGGATGAAGTCCGTTGCTAAAGAATACGGCGTGCCAGTCGTCGTAATGCACATAAAGGGCACTCCGGAAAATATGCAGAAAAATCCTTATTACGAAAATGTTATAAAGGAACTATTGGAATACTTTGACGAGCGAATAAATGCGCTGGAGTCGTTCGGAATTTCAAAGATAATTATCGACCCGGGAATCGGGTTTGGAAAACGCATTGAAGACAACCTGCAGATTATTGACAGGCTGAACGCATTCAAAATATTCGGAAAACCCGTTCTTTTGGGAGCTTCCAGAAAGTCCTTTCTCGGGCACACACTGAATAAAACCGTAGAGCAAAGGCTATACGGAACGCTCGCAGCCGATGCGTACGGCATTTTCCGCGGAGCAGACATTATCAGAGTGCACGATGTTGCACCTCACAAAGACTTACTGAAGATGTTTGAGGCAATCCAGAATGCATAAAGTCGTTATTGCAATAGGCACAAATTTAGGAAATAGAAAAGAAAACATTGAAAAGGCCATTGAAAAAATCCGCGAAAACAAAATTACAGTAGAGAAAGTTTCCTCAATTTACGAAACTGCGCCTTACGGCTACACCGAGCAGCCTGCATTTTTAAACTGCGCTCTTTTAGGGGAAACGGTGCTTTCGCCGCGGGAACTCCTTGAAACGCTCCTTGCAATAGAGAAGGAAATGGGACGCGTGAGGAAAATTCACTGGGGGCCGCGCATAATCGACCTGGACATTATTTTTTACGACGACCTCGTAATTAACGAGCCCGACTTAAAGATTCCCCACCCTGACATGCAGAACAGAGAATTCGTATTGAAGCCAATTAGCGAAATTGCGCCGTGCTTCGTGCACCCTATATTCTGCAAAACGGTAAAAACGCTTTACGAAGAGCTAAAAAATGAAAAAGCTCGCAAAACTCCTTAAAATATCAGGGCTGTTTTTTTACATAGGCCTGTTTACTCTGGGCGGGGGATACGCAATGATCCCGCTTATGGAAGAGGAATTAGTCAAAAAACGACATCTATTTACAATGGAAGAATTTTACGAAATGTTTGCAATCTCACAGGTTACACCCGGCCCAATTGCAATAAATATGGCAACTTTTATAGGATATAGAGAAGGAGGAGTAATCGGCTCCGTATTTGCAACGACCGGAGTGATGCTCCCTTCAATCATCATTATTATTGCAATCTCCCTTTACTTTAAGTCTTTTATAAAAAACCCGTTCGTTCACAAATTTTTCCTTGGCATACTGACAGGCGTAGTTGCAGAAATTTCCTACATTACGGTAGACCTGTGGAAAAGAACAAAAATTGACCTGTTTTTCTGGGCTGTATTTCTTCTATCCCTTGCAGAAGTTTTTTTACTAAAAGTGAACCCTATTTATACAATTCTCATTGGCGGTGCGATAGGCATTATTTACTACGGATTTATCAAAAAGGAGCAAAATGATTAGTTTTATAAAAATTTATCTCGAATTCTTCAAAATTGGCGCGGTGACATTCGGAGGCGGCCAGGCAATGCTTCCCATCCTGAAACACGAACTCGTGACAAATCTGCACTGGATAGATATGAAAGATTTCTTATACTTTCTATCCGTTTCGCAGGTTACACCCGGCCCAATTGCAATAAATATGGCAACTTTTATAGGATACTCGATGCGGGGATTTGTAGGCTCGCTCGTTGCAACGACAGGAGTCGCATCACCGTCGTTCATCGTGATTCTCTTGATAGCGACCGTATTCAAAAAATTTGCAGACAGTAGAATTTACAAAGCGTTTATAAAAGGCGTAAAACCCGTAATCGTGGTGCTGCTTATTGGAGCAATTTACTTAATCATCAAAGGCGCATTCGTCGGCGCAATTCCGTTTGTCTTAGCGGCTGCTGCATTTGCCGTATTTATCAAATTTAAGCCGAACGCATTTTTGTTTCTCATTGCAATGGGCGTAATCGGCATATTCCTCATTCCCTAACCTGTTTTGCAAATATGCCGTTAAGCACTATTCCCAAAACGATAAGAAAAAGCCCGGCAATCGTTTGAAGTGCGATCGTTTCTCCTAAAAATAAGTGTATAAACAAAAGCGAAACAAACGGTGAAAGGTAAACGAGATTGCTCAGCACGGCCGTGTTATACAGGGAAATCGCTTTGAGGAACAGCAGGTAGGTAATCCCCATTTCAAATACACCTACGAAAATTGCAGGCGGAATCCCTTGAGGAGAAATTTGAAAACCTCCCGTAAGCAAAAGAAAAATGCCGATGTAAATGGTGCCAAACAAAAAACTCAAAAATAACTTCAAATCAGCGGGAAGTTTATTTTTTACATTTAATGTCCAGAACGATGCCCAGACGAACGCGCTGAGAAGTGCAAGGAATACTCCAAAAGCACTTATGTGGGCAAAAACGCCAGAGTACCTTTCTGCTACGATAATCGAAGCACCGATAAAACTCAGGAAAATTGCAAGTATTTGAAAAATAGAAACCTTTTCTTTAAGAAAAATCACCGAAAAAATCGAAAGGACAATCGGCCAGGTATAGTTAAGGGGCTGAGCAACCTGTGCGGGGAGCAGCGCATACGCCTTGAACAAAACGAGATAATAAAGAAAAGGATTAAGAAGCGATAAAAGTGCAAAGTAAATAAAGTTATGAAAACGCAAATTTTTTAATCGGGCAACGCCATTTGTAGAAATTAGCACGGTAAAAAGCAGAACGAGAGATGTAAGCGATGCAACAAAAAGAAGGTTTGCCACACTTAGATAACGCAGCGCAATCTTGAACGCAGTTGCAACAGTTGACCAGAAAAGTATAACGAGCGCAATTAAAAAATACGCCTTTTGGACTTTTCTCATAGAAAGATTTTAAAAGATTTGCAGGAAAAATAAAGCCCCAAAAGGGGGCTGATTTTCAAATTAGATCTTAAGACTCTGTGCCCAATCGTAAATAAGTGGAATTTTCCAGAATTTACCCATTAGCGCATAGATTAATCCAATCAGGGAAACGATTCCTATGGCGATCCACGCAATCCATGCAAGAATTCTAACGATAGTCCCCAGAACAGGAATCCATCCAAAAATTACTTCTACGAGCCAGAGTATAACTTCCGCAATAAACAGCGCCAATCCCTGCTTTGCGTGTTCCCTAACGAACTTGCTGTCCTTTTTTACGAGCAAGGGAATAAGCACGAGAATACCAAGATAACTGATCGCTGCAAGAACTTTATTTTCGTCAATGTCCTTCTGATCAAAGCCTGTAATTTCTTCCATTTTTTCCTCCTTTCTTTTTATATGATCGCTTTTATTATACAGAAAACCCGACAAATATCAAAGTGAAAAAGACGGTTGCTTTTTCTAAAAATATTATTACAATGATTAAAATATATGGAGGCAAAAATGAATAAAAACTTTAAGATAAGCGTTATTTATACCATTGTTGCAACAATTGCACTTGCAACTGTTATAAAACTAACGGCATTGCCCACATCTTCTATGGATGGTGGTATGAAAAAACCAGCCACTGCAAAGAGCCTGTTTGAGAAACGACTCGAGATTTCCCTGAAAAATGCAGACAAAATTACGAAGAACAGCGAATTCTTCTCGGTTAGCATAAAAGGTATACCAAAAATCGACATTACGAAGTACCACCTGCAGGTGGGCGGGCTCGTAGAAACACCGCTTAACCTCTCATACAATAGCATTATTAACATGCAGCAAAAAGAGGAAACGGAAACCCTCACCTGCATATCCCTGATAAGCGATAAAGCAGTATGGAGCGGTGTGCCGCTAAGCAAAATCTTAAAAATGGCAAAGCCAAAAGACGGAGCGACAGAAGTCGTTTTTTACGCAGCAGACGGATATTCTTCGTCTATCCCGTTGAAAAACGCAATGAAAGAGGATGTCATCCTTGCAACAGAGATGAACGGCGAGATATTACCCGCAAAACACGGTTTCCCGTTAAGACTCGTTTATCCCGGGTATTACGGATACAAGTGGGTTAAGTGGATTACCCGCATAGAAGTTATTAACTACGACTACAAGGGTTTCTGGGAATCGCAAGGGTACAGCGACGAAGCAAAAATAAAACTCCCGTAGCCTTTATGTTGTAGCGTTTGCAGTTTTTTCGCGCCTGGTGAACTCTGCAGTAATAGAACCGTCCGCGTTCATCGTGATACTGATCTTGGTTTTCTTTCCCGTAATCGTATCGAAAATACCTGCGAATACGCCGCTGCTGAACTTCAAACTACTGTCTGTTCCAATTGAATTAGCACTTTCGGTTTCAAAATCGTTGTACACCTTTACTCTCATGTAAGGCTTCTCGTAATCAATTTCCTCAATTTTGTCAACAGACCATCCTGCGACAACTGAAGCGAACGCAAGCACTATAGGCAAAATTTGTTCTTTAGGGACGCTTAACTTTTCGTATCTGTGCACTACTTCCTCTCCATACTTATAGCCGAACCAGTGGATGAATTGATCTGCCATAGGCCCAACAATTTCGCTCGTCGTTTTTACGAGCAGTGCGGGGAATATAGAAACATCCAACATTACCCAGCGTTTGCCACCAAAAACGATTTTCCCTTCTTCGTTTGTAAATTGCCCAAAACCCTCTCCTAAAACTTTTTGGAGTAATTCTTTGTGTTGCTCTACGAGAACTGCCACTTCATCTTTGTTAGAACTCATATTCCTGCTCCTTTCCCATGCTGTAAATCTAAAAACTGCAATTAACCCAACTCGTTTTTACAAATCATAACGACTTTTTTTAAAAATATCAAAATGTAAAATTAGTCTGCATTTATAGCACCGAAGATGCATAAAATTCTTTTAATAAAGTTATTCTATTTCTATCTTAAAAATTTTGGCAATTTTTTAAATTTCACATTTTCTTCACATTTTGGCATAAAATATCCTACGGTGAAAGAAAAAAATCACCCCTCACATCAATAAGATCAGATCAATCAGGGCTGCGTTTTCCTCCTCCTTTTTCGCAGCCCTTTCTTATTTTCCAAAAACAGTGTTATAATCAAAGCAGATAAAAATTAGGAGGAAATATGAATAAAGTAATAACTATCGTCCTATTATGCACTGTAATTCTCATTATTTGGGGTATATTCTGGCTGCATCGTCCAAAACCAATTACCCTGAACGAGAACGACGACGGAAAAACGATAAATGTAAAAGTTGGACAGGTTATTTACATTAAACTCCAGTCAAACCCATCTACAGGATTCGACTGGCACATAAAAACAAAACCCGACATCGTTGAGGCAGTAGGTTCTGTAGAATACATAAATAATACAGACGAAAAACTCGTAGGCGCGCCAGGCACCACGCAGTTTGAATTCAAAGCAGTAAAAAAAGGCACTGGTAAACTCACGCTAATTTACAAAAGAAACTGGGAAGGGGAACTCCCTTCTTCTCAAATGTTTTCAATAACAATAAATATTAGTTAAGACTTAGTATAATAAGTCAATACCTTGGAGAAGGAATAGGGAGAAAATAAAGGAGAATAGCAGGCAAAAATAGCAACAATGAAGAACATAGAATGAAAAGGAGGAGCACAGCGAGGAAAAAAT
>JALVXB010000027.1 GCA_027023025.1 Caldisericaceae bacterium
AGAATAAATGCATACTTGCTGTGAAAAGCAGTGCCTAAAAGTAAACCAAAGCCAAGATGTGTAAATCCAACCATAGATAGATGATAACAAAATAAATAAAGTTTACAAATGGATAAAAGTAATAGAATGTAAGCCTTATAATGCTTTGTTAAATCTTTTTATCAAAAAGGATTATATACTTTTTTGGTATTTTTTTATTTTAGATATTGACACCAAAAAATAAAATACTATAATTAAGGTGTAATTAAAGTTAAAAGAAAGAATTTGAAAGGAGGCGATTAGTATGTGGCAAGGTTGGACAGTAGGTATTTTAGGACTTTGGGGTATTATTGCTCCATTCGTTATTAAAACAAAATCTGGCAACATGTGGAACGACATTATCATTGGTATTATCGTAGCAGTGGTTGGCTTTATGATGATTAAGGATCATGCATGGCAGGGTTGGACTGCCGGTATCCTTGGAATCTGGTGGATTATTGCAGGATTCATTCCTTCCCTTACAACTGGTGCAGGTAACATGTGGAATGATATCATTGTAGGTATCATCGTAGCAATTGCAGGCTTCATGGCACTGGGTAAAGGGAGTTCAGCAACATCATAAGGAACTGCCACATTCTTCTTCTCATTACACCCTGCTCAAAAGGCAGGGTGTAATTTTTATATGGGTAGGAGCTTAGATGGAAGATATTTAAAAATGATCTATCCTAATATTAAAGAATTCAGTCATATTCTTACTCTCAATCACTACAACAATCAAAGTCCATAAAATAATCTCTTTTCAACAGAAGGCGTATAAAGCCTCTTAATTATTCACAAATACCTACAGAAAATGCTCTTAAGTTAATTTAGAATAGTAGTTCGTAGTAAATAAGATAAGCAAATAATACCAATCAAAAATATAATCAAAACAAAGCAATTTTAATTTACGAAACAATCTTATATAATTAAGCAAATCGTAATGATTAGGCGGAGGCAGATTATTGTATTAGCATGAAGAAAGAAAAAGTTATCAAATATATAATATGGGTTTTAATATTTACTTTTCTATTTTATGCCGGAACGGTATCGAAATATAGCGAGATAATATTTATTACCCATTCTTATTTATTTGCATTTATAATATCGTTAATTTTCATCCTATTTCTCATTTATGCAATTATATTTAAGAAAAATATAAACAAAGAAACCTTAAATCCACTTATTTATATAACTATCGGCACATTTATATTTCTTATATTTACTTCCATTGTAAAGTGTGATTCAATATTTGAAACATACAGGATAATTACTCCTATCGCTTTATTTCTTACATTAATAAATATAGTAGAAAATAAAAAAGAATGGAAAATAATGGTAAAATTATTTTTAGCCTTTGGTGTATATATAGGAATTCTAAACTACACTTATTTTTACAAAGAAACAGGGTTTTATGGTAGCATATTAACATCTAATTGGGGATATCAAAATACATTCGCAGCATTTTTAGTGCTAATGAGTTTCTTAAGTTTTGGCATTTATCTTGATGAAAAAAATAAAAATAAAAAAATGCTACTCTCTATAATCCCAATATTTTTCAATTTTCTGCTTTTCCTTACCATTTCAAGGGGAGGATATATAGCATTCACAGTTGCAATAATCGTATTACTATTAAGTATAACAAAAGACAGAAAAACAGTTATAAAAGAATCTATACCTATTATCATAGGCTCTATTATGCTTATTGCAGTAGGCGCTCCCAAAAGCATAATACTTAAAAACTTTGGTAAAGAAAAATTGTTGGTAGGATTTGTGGAAGGTAACCAAAATTTTTCTCTTTGGTGCAGAGTCCATATGGCACATCTTGCAACAATCATATTTTCCAAAAGGCCTTTAACAGGATTTGGATTAGGGTCTTTCAGGTACACATTTACTAGGTATGAGTGGGTAGCAGAACCTTTTAGGATTGACCCTCATTCATTGTTTTTTAAACTTCTTGCAGAAACAGGTATCCTTGGAACAGTTACATTCTTTACTTTCATATTTAATTACCTAATAAAAGGATTTTTCTCATCAAGAAAGAATAACGATTTAATTTATATCGGGTTATTGTCTGGTATAAGCGGAATGTTTTTCCATATGCTTATAGATGTGGATATATACCCTATAATGTTTGTGATATTATTTTTTGGTTTAGCACTACTCGTACCACAAAAATTTATTGGATATACAATAAAGCATAAGAAAACAACAATGTTCGTAATTCTAATATTAATAGTATTGGTAATATTCAATTTGTTGCCAAAAACAATCGCTTCTATCTATGCAATACATGCTGATGAAAGGAGACTTTACAAAAATATTCATCAATCTGTTTACTTCGCCAAAGAAGCAACTAAATGGGATTCTCATTGCGCTCAGTTTGTAAATTTATTAGCAAAAAACATTACAAACGAAAACATTCAAGACAAAAATATTAACCTTTACTTTATAAAAAACTTATATTTAAAAGCACATAACCTAAACAAATACGATAGTAGATATTTATTCAAATTAGGTTTAATAGAATTGCACAATAAAAACGACAAAGCCATACAGTACTTTAAAGAATCAAAAAATATTTATCCAACAAACCCACATACATTATCATGGTTAGGAATTTCTTATATTTATTTAAATAACGACATTAAAAAAGGAATATACTATATAAATCAGGCAGAAAGATACGACATACAGCATTCTTCAGATGTCACTTTTGCAAAGGGAGTTTTGTACCTTGCTCAAAATAACATCCCAAAAGCCTACCAATATTTCTCAAAGTTGAGTTTTTATAATATTCTTAAAAACATGACCACCAATAATAAAGATTATTACCTAAAGTACAAATATAATTTACAATTACAAATAATTAAGAATATAGAAGCAAAAATAAGGAGATAAAAATTATTTTATTTCAGACAAAATTGTTTTAAATACAATAACCCAGCACAAAAATGCTGGGTTATTGTATAAATCAGATAAGTAAAGTAGCTTTACGGAACTGATGGCTCAGATGTTGAATCAGTAAGTTGCGTTGTACTATCAGTTCTCCAGAGATAGTGGTCTGTTCCGGCAGTCTTATAGTGACAGGAAAGGACCCATGCAGTGCCATCAGCAGAACCATACTTATAATCTTCAGTCGGAATGAATGGATCAACCATAGACTGAATGGTTTTTGCCTTTATATACTCAATTCCTCCAGTCTCTCCAGTTGCAGTAGTATTAGAACTTGTATTAGTTGTAGCATTTATGCCAGTAAGCTCTTTCGCTAATGTCGAGGTTATAGTTGTACCATCCGTATTCTTACCAAATGGTGACAAAGTCGTTTCTACAGGATATGTTCCCCAATCAGTTCTATACGCTTCGAGTGCTGTTGCTAATGTCTCAAAGTCAGATGCAACTCTCGATTTCTTTGCCCTTTCTGTCATTTTAAGGTAGTTCGGTATTGCAATTGCTGCCAAAATAATGATAATTGCAATTACTATCATAAGTTCGATTAATGTAAAGCCTTTTCTGTTTCTTGCATTACTTATTGTCCACATATTACATCGCCTCCTTCGTTAAATTTTTGTAGACTTTTGTTCTCATTAACATTTCACTTTTCGCAAATTTTTTACTCCAAGCATCACCTCCTTAAAAATATATCAACCCGTATTTTACATTATATATAAAAATTGCAATGCCGGTTACGCCACTCGGCTCCATATATCCCCCTGGCGTCCATATTGAGGATATACTTCCTCGCCTTCATTGCTATTCTATCAAAAGCCCCTCCTGCATTTTTGTTTATTATATGACATTGTACAAATTTGTCAATATTTTTTTTAAAAATTATTTTAAAAACTATTGATCCACATACCAGGAAGGCTTTGTATTAACATCTTTGTAGTTAAAACTATCGCTACCTAACAAATAAACCGTGTTACCACTTTTTTTGTATTCACAGGCCAATGTAAAAGAACTGCCATCGCTTGAAAAGTATTCGTAATCTTTATTGGGTTCAAATGGATCGTACATTTCTCTAATAATCCACTCGCGGGTAAAATAATCTATTCCTCCAGATTCCCCTGTAGCAGTAGTATGAGATGGAGTATTAAGTATAGCTCCATCACCTGTAAGTTCTCTTGTTATAGTACTAGTTGGCGTATCGTAATCAGTATGCAAACCAAAAGTTTCTCCTTGTGAACCAGTAACAGGATAGGTACCCCAATCTGTTTTATAAGCCTCTAAACTATCCCTAATAGTCCTAAAGTCACTAAATACTCTAGACCTCTTCGCTCTTTGTAAGAACTTTGCATACGATGGAATTGCAATAGATACAAGAATTATAATAATTGCTACCACAATCATTAATTCCATTAATGTAAAACCATTTCTTTTCATAAATTATCTGCCCCTTTAGTGAACATAATTTCCCATCTGGAATATAGGAAGATATAAAGAAATTAAAACTCCACCAATTATTACACCAACAAACACCATCATTATGGGATTTATTAACGCAGAAATATTATTAATCATATAATCGACTTCCTCATTGTAAAATTCTGCAACTTTTACAAGCATCGCATCCAGACTACCACTTTCTTCACCTATACCAGTCATTTCTACAACCATAGGGGTAAACATCCCACTTTTTTCAAGAGATGCAGCAAGTGACTCACCTCGCTTTATCCTATTAATTATTCCCTCCACTGCCTCGGAAATTATTACATTATCTATAACACCTTTCACAGTTTCAAGCGCTTCTGTCAAGGGTATACCAGCACCAAAAAGAGTCGCAAGTGTATCACTAAAACGCGCCATTGCTGCTTTTACATTAAGTTCTCCAAAAACAGGCATTTTTAACTTCCAGGTATCCACGCGCTTCCTGCCAGAGGGAGTTTTTGCCCATTTTGTATACAAAATATATGCTATAATTATAAAAATTAAAAGAATCCAGCCGTATTTAACAAGAAAGTCAGCCATGGCAAATGTAAGTTTCGTAGGAGCAGGAAGAGGTGCTCCCAATTGGTTAAGAAAATCTTCAAATCTCGGTATAACAAATATGAACAAACCTATCACAATAAGAATAGAAAATACCAAAACAGCAATAGGATACATCATTGCTCCTTTTAATTTATGCTCAGTCTCGTAGTCTTTTTGCAAGAAGGACGCCATCTTAATCAAAGAATCCCCAAGATTACCACTCGCTTCACCTGCTTTTACCATACTAATGTAAAGCGGAGAAAACACATTTGGATATTTTGATAAAGCACTGGAAAGAGAGTTTCCCTTTTTTACTTCCTCGGCTAAACTCAAAATTATTTTTGTAAGTTTTGGATTCGTGGTCTGCTTTGAAAGAACAGAAAGTGCACGCGATATAGACAGTCCAGCGTTCATCATCGTGCCGAACTGGTCTGTAAATATTGAAAGGTCCCTTACAGAAATCTTAGAAAGTTTAGAAAGAAATCCTTCACTCTGGGATTGAACGCCTTTAGACGAGCCTCCACTAAATCCTCGAGTTTCTTTTATATAAACAATTCTATGACCTTTGCTCCTTAAAAAATCTGCAACTGCAGAAGAAGACTCCATATTAACCTTTCCAGTTTGTACCTTACCATCAGGTGTAATAACTTTATATACAAAAGTCGCCATAGATCACCGCCCCATTAAGTGCATAAAACTGTCCTTATTAAATGCATACTGAAGACCCTGCTCATAGGTAATCAAACCATTGTTTACTAAATTTTTTAAAGAGGCTTCCATTGTTTGCATCCCGAGATCCGCCCTCGTTTGTATAACAGATGGTATCTGGAAGCTTTTTCCTTCTCTTATAAGATTTCGAACTGCCGGGTTTGCAATTAGAACCTCGGTCGCCAGTACGAGTCCTCTATTATCTGCGCGCGGCAAAAGTTGCTGTGAAAAAATAGCAAGTAAGACAGAACTTAGTTGAGTTTTTACTTGTTCCTGCTGATGAGGAGGAAATACATCAACAATACGATCAATAGACTGAGCAGCAGAGTTTGTATGAAGAGTAGCAAATACAAGATGGCCTGTTTCAGCCGCAGTAAGTGCAGTCGCTATTGTTTCGTAGTCTCTCATTTCACCTACAAGGATAACATCAGGGTCTTCCCTTAGTGCAGAACGCAATGCATTCGGAAAAGAAAGCGTATCTCCACCTAATTCCCTTTGGGCAATTACAGAACGCTTATGACTAAATAAATATTCAATCGGATCTTCAATAGTGATAATATGAACAGATTTATTTGCATTAATTTCGTCAATCATTGAAGCAAGTGTAGTAGACTTTCCGTGCCCGGTAGGACCCGTAACGAGCACAAAACCTCTTTCTTCATTTATAATACGATGGGCAACTGCTGGTACTCCAAGTGAATCGAGAGCAGGTATATCAAACGGAATTCTTCTAAAAGCAGCAGCTATAGAGCCTCTCTGATAAAACGCATTCACACGAAAACGAGCAACACCAGGAAGCCCATAGGAGAAGTCATATTCGAGGTTTTTCTTAAAGATTTCTCTTTGCTTATCTGTCATTATAGAAAAAATCATTTCTGCCGTATCTTCAGGAGTTAAGTTTTCTTCTTCCAAAAAAACTAATTCTTTGTGAATCCTTAACACTGGGGGTAAACCCACTGTTAAGTGCACATCCGACGCACCTTGTTCTGTTGCAAACTTTAACAAGTCTTCCAATAAAATCATTTATTCACCACCTCTATTCTATCGTAGAAACAACCCTTAATACTTCTTCTATTGTCGTAATACCCTCTGCGGCCTTCGCTAAAGCATCGTCAAGTAGAGTTTTCATGCCTTCTTTTTTGGCCTGTTCCGCAATTTCCCTTGAGCTTGCATTTTTCATAATGAGTCTCTGTATTGCCGGAGTAATCGGTAAAATCTCGTTAATTGCAACTCTTCCTTTGTACCCAGCATGGTTGCACTTATCACACCCCTCGCCTTTATAAAAGGTGATGTCATTCACATCAACAGAAACAGAAAAACCAAGATTCTCAAGTATATCTTTTGGTGGATTGTACTCCTTCTTGCAGTAAGGACAAATTTTCCGAATCAATCTTTGAGCAGTCGCACCTATAAGCGAAGAAGCAACGAGGAATGGCTCAACACCCATATCTATAAGTCGCGTGGGAATAGATGCAGAATCGTTCGTGTGAATTGTAGAAAAAACCAAATGCCCTGTAAGCGCTGCTTCTATTGCAATTTTTGCTGTTTCTGCATCGCGAATTTCTCCGATAAGAATAATGTCTGGGTCTTGCCTCAAAATAGACCTTAAAGCAGTACTAAACAAAAGGCCTGCTTTCTCATTAACCTGGACTTGATTTATGCCTTTCAGTTGGTATTCTACAGGATCTTCAACGGTAATAATATTTCTACTCGGAGTATTTAATCTTTGTAGTGCAGAATAAAGAGTGGTAGTTTTACCAGAACCAGTGGGACCAGATATCAAAATCATACCGTAAGGCTGAGCAATAATATCTTCAAACTTTTTTAAATTCTCTGCTGAGAAACCCAACTTTTCAAGTGGCATAAGCGCCTTTGTCTTATCAAGAATTCTCAAAACAACCTTCTCACCATATACAGTAGGTAAAGAAGAAACCCTGAAGTCAATTTTACGACCCTCAAATTTTAGAGATATTCTTCCATCCTGAGGTATTCGTTTTTCTGCGATATCCATGTTGGACATTATTTTTAATCTCGATATGATACCCGGTTGAATAGACTTTGGAAAACTCTGTTTTTCGTAAAGAATGCCGTCAATTCTATAACGGACGCGTAAGGACTTCTCTAAAGGTTCTACATGTATATCAGATGCACCTTCAATTATCGCCTGAGTAATTACATTATTTACGAGCCTAATTACAGGTGCTTCCTCTCCAAGTTGTTTTAATTTTGTAATGTCGAGTTCTTCTTGTTCTTTAACAACTTCTGGAACCTCACCCACTTCTTCTTCCGCTTGTTTTAATGCCGTTTCCATTTCGTAATACTTTTCTATCGCCTGTTGGATTGAGGCACGCGTTGCAACATAGAACACGATGTTATTTGACAAGGTGAGCCTTAAGTAGTCCATTGCTTCTATGTTTGTAGGATCAGAGATCGCAACATGGTAAGTATTACCCTCTTTTTTTAGCAGAAAAATTCCATAATACCTAGCTCTTTCTGGATCTATGAGATGAAGTATCTCTTTATCAACAGGGTAGGTAAGCAAATTGACATACTGTAACCCCCATTGCTCAGCAAGAATTTGTGCAACCTGCTCATCATTTAAAACACCAATATCTACAAATATTTTTAATAAAGGTTCCTTTGTAATTTTCTGAATACCCAGTGCTTTTTCAAGATCCTTTTCCGTAATAAATCCTTTTTTAAGCGCAATCTTTCCCACGGTACCGCCTTTAATGTTGATCATTTATCGTTTTCCTCCATCTTCAGTATTTTATCCCCAGAGTCCTCAGGAATACTTTCAATAAACCTTTTTACATTTTCGTCTGGAAGCATCTCGTAAGAATGTTCTGCAAATTCTAATGCTTTTTTCATATCACCGTTCTTGTGTGCTATTATAGCCATTCTGTAAAGAGCAAACGCAGTTATATTGCTACTCACCGAGTTAGAATTAAAAATCATTTCGTACTGTTTGGTCGCAAACTCCGCGAGAGCAATTTTCTCAAAACTCATACCTAAGAATAGATGCATAAGAGGTTCAAATCTGTGGCTCCGAACGACAAACTGAAATGAAGCAATTGATTCTTCAAATCTTTCGACGAGATAATACAAAAATCCAAGGACGAAGTGGATGTGGTAGTCCAGCATTGACTTTAAACGCAATTGCTCGTATTCTGAAATCTTATTTGAAACAAAGTTCATATATTTATGAGAAGGATCATTTTTTCTGAAGAAGTACAAAATGTTATCTTCGTTTTCTATCTCCACGGAGACTATGAAGTGTTTTATCTTTACTTCCTCGTCAGAAGGCATTTTTTGCAACATTATTTCGTATACACTCAGTACACCCAGTTTTAACTGAGCAAAGTCAAAGAACTTCTCAAATATCCTTAAATCGTCAATTCCCAGGTATTGTGCAACTTCGTGAAGTTTATCATTAACAAATTCCGCAGAGTTTATATCCGATCTTTCAGCAAGGACTTTCAACATACCTGCTTCTTCCTTGAAACGTTTCTTTGCAGAAAGATACTCAGCGTAACGCTTCACATATAGAACATTATGTGGTTTTAAACTAAGTATTAACTTAAATAAGTAGTCCTTTCTGTCTTCGCTCACTACATCCACATAACCATTTAGGGCTTTAGCTACCACATCTTTTTCAGTATCTAACGGTAATTCTTTAATGTACTCCGCAATTTTAATGTAGTCATCCAGAGAAAGTTTATTTACTTCGTTTGCGCGCAGCAGCCACTTAAGGCCGTCAGGCTTATTTCCCGAATTAAAAAGGATATTTCCTAACGCATAAAAATACTTAAACGATGCACCCGTTTTTACATCTTTGCGGTACAAAACACGCGCAATAGCCTCTAAAGACTTTACATCATCCTTTATAGTAGGAAAAGTGATATCTGCAACTTCGTTTAAATCTTTGCTGCTTACTTTATCTTTTATCTCGTTAAAATACTTCAAAACTTCCTCTTTCTTTCCAAGTAAGGAAAGGTTTTTCAATATCTCAATTTTTACAGAAAGTTCGTCTGGTAATTCTTCTTCTATTTGTTTAAGAAACCCAAGTTTTTCAGTGCCACTGCTATTCTTGGCTGCAATAAGAGAAATAAATAGTTTTTCTGCTTTAACTTCGTTAACATTATAAACAGATGTAATTTTGTCGTACAAAGAAAGAAGTTTATGCGCAACTTTACTATTCGTTGGCTCGAAAGCAAATAGTTTAAGATAAATGTATTCCGCATCTAACAAGTTTGTCGTTTCGTACTTTTCTGCAACAGAGATAAGTGCCTTGTATCCTTGCTTTTCATCTTTTAAAAATGATTTAATAGCTTTTACATACAAAGGATCTTTTGAAATAGCAAGTAAGGGTTTATATTTATCCTTCTCTGTAGAGCTATCTATTCTTGACTTCTCTTGACCTGCTAATAATTTATTCACATCTTTGCTCGCTTCGCTCTTAGAATGCGTGCCATTCGTCCTATTATCTGCTGTATTTACCCCATCAGGCGTAATTTGTTCGGCAAGATCTACTTTCTTATTTTCAGGATGCTGTTCATTTTTAAGCCCAGCAAGCACATTCTTATTGCTCATAGCTTTAGTATTAATTTGCTTCTCTTGGGAAGGTCTGCTTAAAGGTTCTGAAGAAGTACTTACGGTTGCTTTTTCCGCCTCCTCAGCAGATTTAGCACCAGTTTTCTCTTTTACTCCTATATTTTTAAGAGGTGGAGTTTTAGATAATGCAAATGCAGACTCTAACTCAGAAATACGCCGTTTTGCCAATTGGTTGTCTGGATCTACTGCAAGTAGTGCATTAAAGTAATCGTATGCATCCTCATACTTATGAATCTTAAGCAGTATCTCGCCAGCAAGTTCTATGAATTTGGGTTTAGGTCCAATTGAAGAGATTGCTTCGTCTAATTCTTTTAGCGCACTCTGAACATCACCCTTACTAAGATAAACTTCTACAGTTTTTAAAACAACTGCCTCGCTCTCAGGAAATTGTTCTTTCAATGCAGATAGAATATCCAACGCTTCGCTATCTTTACTTAATACGAGTTTTTCGTCAATTAAACTAAGAGAGTAATTAAGCGCTTTTTCTTCCTGATTACTTTCAAAAAGCAGAGGTATAAGTTTTTCGTACAGTCTTTCGTAAAGAGAGTGTTCTACGATATTCTTACTCCTAAAAAGGTTTAACAGAAATAGATAAAGCCCTATAGCCTTATTTACATCACCATTGTCGTAGTATTTGTCTCCGTTTTTAATAGCAAACTTGAGAGCTTTTTTGTACTCTCCTTTATTCACATAAGTACTAAGTGTTTTTTTGTAATCAGGTTTTCCAAAGAGTGCGCTCATATCTTCTCATCCCCTTTTTCGTTTATTATAGACTTTTTGTGTAAAAATGAAAGTCTACAAAAATTTTCTACTTCTGACAGAATGTTTTGAACAAAATCTTCTAATTTCTCATCGTAAAAAATCGTAAGATAATTCTTTCCGCCAAGAGACACAGCAATTAATCCAGTTTCTTCAAGGATAGCCTGAACAAACCAGGTGCATTCTTTGCTTATAAAGATTTTTCTTACAGTTTCTCTGCTTTTAATACTACGGTCCATAATACTTCCTGATGTCACGGTTGTGCTCTTCAAGTGTTTTCTCAAAAACTGCTTTACCGCTTCTGGTAGTAATGAAGTAATAATAATCAGTCCTGGGAGCATTCACTACTGCAAGCAGAGACTTCAAACCAGGATTACAAATAGGCGTTGGGGGAAGCCCCGTATGTGTATAAGTATTGTAAGGAGAGTTAATTTTTAAATCTTTATCCGTAAGCCATAACTTTTTATTTTTCAATACATAGTTAATGGTAGCGTCGGACTGGAGCGGCATCCCCACTTTCAACCTATTCAGAAACACACTTGCAACGAGAGGCCTATCCTCGTCAAACTTGGCTTCTTTTTCCACGATAGAGGCGAGTATTACTGCTTGATAAAGCGTCAGACCCTTCTCTTTTGCTCTTTCTTCGTAATCTCTGGGCAAAACTTTGTAAAACTGATCTTTCATTTTTTTAATAATTGATTCTACACTTTCGCCTTTCAAAAAGAAGTATGTATCCGGAAACAAAAATCCTTCGTACTTTTGCGCTTTTGAAATAAAATCTCTACTACTTTTAATTACGCCTTTTTGATATAGAACCTTTGCAATATCTTCCACGGTAAAACCTTCTGGAATTGTTAATTTAATTTGTTTCGGAGCAACCCCTTTACTGAGTATGTCTAAAATTTGGAAAACAGAGTGTACATCTTTTACCGGATATTCCCCGCTTTTTAAATCTTTGTCGTAATGCAACAATCTCGCAATAAAAGGAAAACTAAATCTATCAATTATCAAACGATGTTCTGCAAGAACTTCTCCAATCTCTCTTACTGAACTCCCTCTGGGAACATTAAACGAAGCAGAAAAGTGTCCTGTAAGGCACATTGGGAAAAACTCAACAACTATAATCACAAGAAGTATAAAAATAGCGATAAAAAACTTAATTATTCTCGTTCTTTTCTCCTTATGTAATTTAAATAACTCTGAAGAATAAGTACAGCCTCAGCTGCATCTTTAATCTTCCGTTCCTTTCGGGAGCTTATCCCCGCCTTTTGGAACATTCTGTGAGCAATAACACTGGTAAAGCGTTCATCCCATAAAACAATATCTATACCACTAAGAAACCCTCTTAACTCGTTAACGAACTGAAGAACCTTCTCTGCCTGCATTCCAACCTCGCCTTTTAGTGTTTTCGGTAAACCTATAACGAGAGTCTTAGCGTCATATTGTTTAATAAACTTTTCTATTTTAGAGAATTCCGTTCCGTCACGATTCAAAACATCCACCGGATTTGCCGTAATCTTCAGTGGATCAGATGCTGCAACACCTATGTGTCCCGTACCCACATCAAGAGCAATAATTACCCCTTCTTCCATCAATTAACCTCTACAAAGAAGATTTAAGTAAATCTTCAGTTATCTTCACATTACCGCTACCTCTCACTAATCGATCACTGCCACCGCCCTTTATTGGATACTTCGACGCAATTTTATTAAAGACTTCTTTTGCTGAAACACCTTCTCGTCCTGAAATAGAACCAACTAATATGTAAGACCTACCATTATCCTCTCCAGCTAAAATTGCAATACCGCTATTAAAGTATTTTTTCATAATATCAAAAGCACTCTTTAAGTCGTTCATTTTAGCATCTTTGAAAGTTTTCACATAATACTTTACACCATTACTATCCTGAGCTTCAATATTTTTTAATTCCAGCTCAAAAACTTTCTTCTTAAATAGCTCTGTTTCCTTTTTGTAAGCCTTATTTTCTGCAATAAGTTTATCCAGATGCTTTACCAATACATCCGTACTGCCACCTAACTTGTTTTTTAAAGTGCTAATAACGAGGCGCTCTTTCATAACTTCATCATATGCCTTTTTACCTGTTATTCCTTCTATTCTTCTTATGCCTGAAGCAACACTCCTGAAAGAGCGTAAAAGAACCATTCCAATTTGAGAAGTATTAGAAACATGTGTGCCGCCGCAAAACTCCTTGCTTACCCCGGGAATCTCTACGATACGCACGATGTCTCCATACTTCTCCTCAAAGAATGCAAGCGCACCACTCTTTTTAGCCTCCTCGATAGGCATTTCCTTTATTACGAGAGGAATGGAAGACACAATAATGTCGTTCATCTTCCGCTCCAGTTCTATAAGTTTTTCGTCAGAAATTTTTTCGTTAAAGTTAAAGTCAAAGTGGAATTCGTCAGGATAGACTGCAGAACCCTGCTGCCCTAATTGTTCGCCAAATTCTTTCCTTAAAACAGATTGCAAAATATGCGTGGAAGTGTGGGCTCTCATAATTGCCTTTCTCCGCTCCACATCTATTTTTAGGCGTACAGTATCTCCTACGGAAATGTGTCCTTTTTCAACCGTTCCAATGTGGACAATCAGTCCCTGAATAGGAGTTTGCGTATCACTTACCTTAAACAAAAAGTCCTCTGATTCAATAATACCAGTATCCCCTATTTGGCCACCTTTTTCTGCATAAAATGGGGTCTCTTTTGTAATTATTGCAACTAATTCACCTTCATTTGCAAATCTTTCTTCTTTTCCATTTTTTAAAATAGCCGTTACAATTGACGAAGTTTCAAATTTATCGTATCCGACAAACTTACTTTCTCCTATTTTTTCTTTTAACTTAACGAGAGAAACTCGTTCCGTAAAACTTTCTCCGCCTTTAAATGCTTTGCGAGCGCGTTCCCGCTGCTCTTCCAATAGTGCATCAAATTTCTTTTTATCAAACGAAAGCCCATAACTTCTTAAAATTGATTCAGTAAGTTCAAGTGGAAATCCTAGCGTATCGTAAAGATAAAATGCAGCTTCTGCAGGAAACTTCATAGTACCAGATTTTTTTACCTTTTTATAGACCTCGTCAAAGTAAGCAAACCCGTTGTTTAAAGTATTATTAAATCTTTCTTCTTCAGACTTCAGATTGTCGATAATTTTTTTCTTACTTTCAGAAAGTTCCGGATAAATATCGCCCATTAATTTCACCACAGTTGGGACGAGTTTAAACAAGAAAGGTTCCTTTAGACCAAGAGCCCTGCCAAACAACGCACTTCTCCTGATAAGCCGCCTCAGCACATATCCTCTCTTTTCATTACTTGGGACGAGTCCATCAGCAATAAGGAAAGAAACAGCTCTTATGTGATCCGAAATTGCACGGAACGAGCGGTCTTTTATAGAATCGCTTCTATACTTTTCACCACTTAAGTGCTCTATCTCTGCTATTATTGGCATAAATAAATCTGTCTCAAAATCAGTTTCTACGCCTTCCAATATGCTCGTAATGCGCTCAAGCCCCATTCCTGTGTCTATATTTTTTCTCGGAAGAGGTTTTAAAGAACCGTCTATCTGCCTGTCGTATTGGGTAAAAACGAGGTTCCAGAATTCAAGGAATCTTTCGCCCTCGTCACCCGGAAGTTGTTTTTCCTCTTCAGGCATCTTTGCACCACGGTCGTAGTAAATTTCTGAGCACGGGCCACACGGACCAACAGGTCCCATCGTCCAGAAATTATCTTCTTCCCCGAGCGACACGATGCGCTCCTCCGGAATACCCACTTTTTTCCAGATTTCTCTTGCTTCGTCATCGCCTTTGTAAACCGTAACCCATAACTTCTCTTTTGGTAAACCAAGAACCTTTGTAACATATTCGTACGCCCAGGGAATTGCCTCTTCCTTGAAGTAGTCTCCTATAGAAAAATTGCCGAGCATCTCAAAAAATGTGTGATGCCGTGCCGTATATCCAACATTGTCAATATCATTTGTTCTCAAGCATTTTTGCACAGTGGTTAAGCGCCTGTTTGGTGGAATTTCCTCGCCAAGATAATACGCTTTCAAAGGCACCATACCTGCAGCCGTAAAAAGTAAGGTTGGATCATTCGGTATAAGTGAAGCACTCTTCAACCGTGTGTGCCCTTTATCTTCAAAAAACTTTAAAAAACTTTCTCTTATCTCTCTGCTATCCATAAATCACCTTCCCGTTTTTGCTTTTAATTTTATAGGTATAACTAATTTTTGTCAACAAGACGAATTTGTCAAATCAATGAATAAGAAGCAGGTATATTATTTTATACTTCACAAAAGAATTTAACGATAAATAGAAGAAATTCTTATAAACAAAAGGAGGACGCTTTCGTGCTTCCATGCATATATTGCAAAAGATTTACTTTACTTCTTTAAGCGAAAAATTTATATCTTTTAACTTTTCTTTAAAATTAGATAAGTCTTTTCTTGCTTTCACGAACTTCGTAAGAAGAATACTTTCTCCTTTCATACCAAGAGAAATACCACCCATAGCCTTACCGTCTTTTAACACAATCTTCCTGTATTTTCCCTCAGCAGGCGCCTCTGCACGAATTTCTTCGTATTCCTCCTTATTTTCAGGATTAATTATCCCAACAGATGTAAGATTAACTCCAGCAACTTTAAGCGTATTGGACATTACAGAGCCGTGATACTCTGCAGAGCCTTCTTTTACCACATTTTTTCCAGCAATGGTTGCTTGCTCTATTGCAGGAGGAATAATTCCGTAAACGCGGCCTTTGTACTCTGCAATGTCACCTGCAGCAAATATATCGTCGAAATCCTGCAGCTTCAAGCAGTCGTCAACAAGTGCACCTCTATTGAACGGTAAACCAGAGTTTTTCAAAAGTTCAACATTGGAACGCACGCCTGTGGAAAGCAAAACCATTTTTGCAGATAATTTCTCACCGCTACCGAGCAATACCTTATCAACTGCGCTATCCCCTTCAAATGCTTCTGTCTTTGAATTAGTTTTGATCTGTATCCCAGCGTTTTCAAAAATTTTACGGAGAATGTCTGCACCTTCTTCATCCAGTTGCCGCGGAAGAAGGTACGGTCCAAATTCTATAACAATAGGATTTAATTTGTTTAACTTGAAGGAATGCGCTGCTTCCAAACCAAGCACTCCACCGCCAACCACGGCAACAGGACTGCCGTTACCTATGTAAGCAGAATAGTCACTTATGTCAAAGGCATCCTTAAGCGTCCTTAAAGTGAAAACACCCTGCCTGTCAGCGCCTTTAATTGGAGGAACAAAAGCATGTGCGCCGTTAGCAATGAGTAATTTATCGTATTTTACAGCAATGCCATCGTCAAATGTGACAGAATGCGCTTTCGCATCAATTTTTACTGCCTTAACACCAAAGTAAAGCTTAAACCTATTCTTAATGTACCAATCCGGACCGTAAAAGTAGATTTCCCTTGAAGATAGCCTTTTGCGTATAACATCAAAAAGTTTAGGGCGCGGATAGTAGTAGACCATTTCTTCCGTAAAAAGATCTACTTCTGCGCCTTTATCCATTTGCCTTATCGTTTTTGCAGCCGTAACTCCTGCAACGCCAAGTCCTAAAATTACGCATTTCATAAAATCCCTCCCTTAAAATGGTTGAAAATTATTGCCTTCCCAGAATTTAAATTCATATTGTTATATTCGTCAAGCAACATCTGATAGTGCTCAAATTCCCACTTCTCTAATTTTTCGAATAGTTTCTTTCCCTCTTCGTCTTCTGCAAGCTCTTTTGTTTTTATAAAATTCTGCGAGTTTTGTTCAAGTAGTAATACAGTAGTAAGCACAGAATACTCGTAATTTTGCATTTCAGATTCTCCATAAACTTTTCAGAGAAAATTTTACCAAACTTCGGCTTTCCTTGTGAGGGAAGTTTAACTTCTGTTTTCTTACCGCTATTTACTTCGTCGTACATCTTTTTTGGCACTGCAAAGTGTTTTATCTCTTCCTCAGCGAGAAACTTAAACATTTCCCTTGCCTGATTATCTTCCGTTTTTTCAGCAGCTGTCCTATAAAGTTCAATTCCATTTAATTCTATCTCTATTGCACTCCTTAAAATTTCAAGCCTTTTTTCTTTATTTACTAATTATCACCTCAATCAATCGGTTCAAATTGATCTTTCGTTGCACCGCAAAGCGGGCAGGTCCAACCTTCTGGCAACTTTTCAAAAGGAGTTCCCTGTTTTACATTCTGGGTATCGTCACCAACAGAGGGATCGTAAATGTAACCACAAATTATGCACCTGTATTTCTTCATCTTACACCTCTCATATAAATTAATTTAATTTTATTTTACTACAGATAAAAAAGATGTCAAATAAAACTTTTAAAAATAAGGTTTTTTATAAATTAAAATGTAGTAAAATAATTTTCAAGGAGGTAGACATGATTGCAATTATAGTGCACGGCGGCGCAGGAAAAGCAAATTCAAAAGAAGAAATTCCCAGAAGAATTGAGACCTGTAAATACGCAGCAAAAACGGGGTTTAGTATCTTAAAAAGCAGCAGAAGTGCAATAGAAGCTGCAGTAGAAGCAGTAAAAATATTTGAGGACGATCCATTCTTTAATGCAGGCAGAGGTGCCTATCTCAATAAAAAAGGAGAAGTAGAACTTGATGCAGGCATAATGGACGGAGAGTCATTAAAAAGTGGTGCAGCAAGCGGCATAAAGCACATAAAAAATCCAATTCTCCTGGCAAAAATAATAATGGAAAAGTCACCTCACAGGTTCTTTATCTCGGAAGGTGCAGAAGAATTTGCAATTGAAAACAATCTTGAAGTAGTACCTAATTCTTACTTCATCACAAAAGAAAAGCAAGAAATTTATCTTAAAAAACTAAACAAAATCCAGGAAAGCGACACTGTAGGAGCAGTTGCACTGGACGAAAAAGGGCGCATTGCATCGGCAGTTTCAACAGGTGGTACACCTTTCAAAGAAGAAGGAAGAGTAGGTGATTCCCCAATCATAGGTTCAGGATTTTTTGCAAACGATATTTACGGAGCAGTCGCAACTGGGATAGGGGAAGACATAATGAAAGCAGTCCTTTCGTTCAGGATAAACCTGTATATAGATAAGGGAATTGAATATGCAGTCCAGCAAACAATAAATGACTTAACAAAACTAAATGGAAAGGCTGGCATCATTGCGCTGGATAAACAGGGCAACATCGCATACAGGTATAATACTGAGATGATGTTCTACGGATTTATGAAAGAAGGAATGAAAGAGCCAGAAGGCGGAATTTGAAAAAAGACTTGACAATTAAACATATGTTCGTATAATAAGTATATGAAAAAACTAACCAAAAAGCAAAAAGCTATTCTGGACTTTATTAAGGAACAGGAAGAATCCGGACACTTTCTCACCTACAGGGAAATAAAAGAACACTTTGGGTTCAGATCCGTCTCTACAGTATATCAGTATGTCGCAGCACTGGCACGCGCAGGTGCAGTGAAAAAAGAAGGTAAAGCGCGCTCTATACGCGTTGCAGGACACCTTTTAGTGGGGAACAAACTACCGCTCGTTGGAAGTGTGCATGCAGGCGCTCCCGCTCTTGCAGTCGAGGAGATAGAGGGCTATTTGCCTTTGCCAGTGGACACACGCGCGCATCCACACGCATTTTTGTTGCGTGTAAAAGGAGACAGTATGATAAATGCACACATAGAAGACGGCGACCTCGTAGTGGTTGACCCTGATGCTCGTGTGGGATTAAACGACATCTGCGTTGCACTGATAGAAGACGAAGCCACAGTTAAAAGACTCGTTCGAATGAAAGGCGGCCTGTATCTTAAACCAGAAAACCCAAAGTACGAACCAATTTACATTACGAAGAACATTAAGATCATCGGCAAAGTTATAGGACTCTGGAGAAGCAGTTTTTAAAGAATTTTTTCCTCAAGCAAACAAATTGCAATAGCTGCGACTCCTTCGTCGCGTCCGATAAAGCCCATATGTTCGTTCGTCTTTGGTTTTACAGAAATTCCTGTAAGTGGAATTTCCAGCACATTGGATAGTGATTTTTCCACTTTATCTATCCAGGGAGACATTTTTGGCTTTTCTAAAATTATCGTGCTGTCAACATTTACTATTCGAAAGTTATTTGCTTTTAGCAGTTCAACAACTTTTCTAAGAAGCTTTATACTATTTGCACTCTTAAAATTTTTGTTAGTGTCAGGAAATAACTTTCCTATGTTGCCAAGGTGAGATGCGCCGAGCAGAGCATCAATAATTGCATGGGTAAGGACATCTCCGTCAGAATGCCCTAAAAGCCCTTTCTCAAATGGAATCTTTATGCCGCCAATAACAAAATCCCGTCCTTCCAAAAATCTGTGCGAGTCGTAACCTATTCCTATCCTAAATGCCATTTTTAATTATCTCCCTTGCAACAATCAGATCAAGAGGCGTTGTAATTTTTAAATTTGTTTCTTCTCCTTCAACGACACGGACACGCTTTCCTAATTTTTCTATCAGCATTGACTCATCCGTTATGTCACTAAGATCTGTGAACTTTTTATAAGCAGAAAGCAACTGTTCTTTCCTAAACAATTGCGGAGTCTGGACGACTGCAAGAGTATTTCTGTCCAGCGTTTTGGAAACAAAACTATTTTCGATAACCTTTATCGTAGGTTTTACTTTTACAGTAGGAATTACAGAATCTGCGCCTTTAAGTCCATTGATCACCCTATCGATAAGAGATACACTTAAGAAAGGGCGCGCTGCATCGTGGACCATTACGAAGCGTTCTTTTGCAGCCAATACGCCATTTTTCACACTTTCAGCGCGTATGTTGCCACCGAAAACAAACTTTACATTTTTTCCGTGGAACACACTTTTTGCTTTATCGACATTTTTCTTATTAACAACGATAATTTTTTCTTTTATTTGCGGAACTTTTTCAAATGTTTCAAAAGAATACAGAATAATTTCCTTGCCTGCAACTTTCACAAACGCCTTGTCCACACCGCCAAGACGCCTGCCAAACCCTGCTGCAACAATAATTAAAGAAATATTCATTTTTCAGAAAAGCACCTCTTTTGCCTGGACAAGATCAGAAACAAAGTAAAGGTTAACACCGTCTTCTTTAATTCTGCTTTTGAAAAACGCAGGCAGCACAAAGTTTTCAAAGCCAAGTCTTTTTCCCTGCTTTACTTTGCGTTCTGCACCTACGGTAGGACGCACCTCTCCACCAAGCCCTAATTCTCCAAATATAACAGACTTAGGCAGGATTGGTTTTTCAAACACAGAGGACATAATAGCAGCTGCTATTCCCAGGTCCACTGATCTGCTCGTAAGTTTTATACCTCCAACAGTATTTATGTAGAGGTCGTACCCGCCCATTTTGAAGTGCATATGCTTTTCAAGGATCGCAGAAATCAGCAGGACACGGTTATAATCAATTCCGTTTGCAACACGGCGCGGTATGGGGAAATAGGTAGGCGTTGCAAGTGCCTGTACTTCCACAAAAAGCGGGAGAGTGCCTTCCAAAACCGACGAAATTGCAGAACCCACAGGCAAATTACCCCTATCCGAGATGAATATAAGTGAAGGATCCTCCACCTGGACGAGGCCTTTTTCCTGCATCTCGAAGATACCCGCTTCGTTTGTCGTCCCAAAACGGTTCTTCACGCTTCTGAAAAGACGCATTACATCCATTCGCTCGCCCTCAATGTAAAAAACACCGTCAACCATGTGTTCGATTGTTTTCGGCCCGGCGATACCACCTTTTTTCGTCACATGTCCCACGAGGATTACGGATATGCCATTAGACTTTGCAATTTCAGTTGCAATTCTCGTGCACTCCCTTACCTGCGTAATGGAGCCCTGTGTCCCGCTTGCCTCAGCAGTTTGCATTGTTTGCACAGAATCAATAATTACGAGAATAGGTTTTTCCTTTAAAACAACTTCCCTGATCTTATCCATATTCTGCTCGATAAGTACACGCAAATCTGGAGAACTAACGCCAAGGCGGTTCGCACGCATACGAATCTGAAGATAAGACTCCTCACCAGACACATAAAGCACTTTGCCGCGTTTTGCCAGAATTCCTGCTATTTGAAGAAGCAGCGTAGACTTGCCTATGCCGGGTTCTCCGCCTATTAAAATGATAGAGCCCTTGACTATGCCGCCGCCAAGGACTCTATCAAATTCTTCGATTCCGGTTTTTATTCGCTCTTCAGAGAATTTTATGCTTTTAGAATCAATCGAAACAGGTTCAGGTAGCTCTGTAATTCTTGTTTCCCTACTGCCTCCCACTTCAACTTCGACAAATGAACTCCAGCTTCCGCACTCAGGACACTTACCTAATTTTATAGGAGAGCGGTATCCGCAAACTGTACAAACATACTCTTTACTTTTCTTTTTCCCCATCAGTTTTCTTTTTAAGTTGAGGGAACAAAATCACTTCTCTTATAGAATCTTTTCCTGTAAGGAGCATAACGAGCCTGTCTATG
Source organism: Caldisericaceae bacterium (assembly GCA_027023025.1). GTDB lineage: Bacteria > Caldisericota > Caldisericia > Caldisericales > Caldisericaceae > S143-107. The sequence goes on from JALVXB010000027.1 coordinate 21,543, forward strand.
CCGATGCCAAGACCTCCAGTCGGAGGTAGTCCGTATTCCATTGCCTCTACATAATCAATATCCATTACATGTGTTTCTTCTTCGCCTTTGCTCTTTGCCTTTGCCTGCTCTTCAAACCTTTCAAGCTGGTCTATAGGGTCGTTGAGTTCGGAAAATGCATTGGCAAGTTCCATACCGCCTATAAATAGTTCAAAACGCTCCACTATGCTCGGATCGCTATCGCTTCTGCGTGCAAGAGGTGAAATCTCTATTGGATAATCATAAACAAAAGTTGGCTGGATAAAGTGCACTTCCACCTTTTTATCGAAAATCTCGTTTACTACATTTCCAAATGTGAGCGGTTTGTTCATCTTTATCTGAAGATCGGAAAGAACTGCCTTTGCACGCTCTGTGTCTCTCAACTCTTCAAGAGTAATACCTGCATACTTTTCAAATGCATCTTCAAATCGTATCCTCTCAAACGGCGGCTTTAGAGATATCTCGTTTCCTTTGAACTGGATCGTATCAGTCCCGTTTGCTGCAATAGCAACTGAGTATATTAATTCCTCAGTAAGTTTCATCATATCTCGATAATCCGCATACGCCCAGTACACTTCCATCATGGTAAATTCGGGATTGTGTTTAACCGAAATTCCTTCGTTTCTGAAGTTTCTGTTGAGCTCGAAGATCTTCTCAAAACCACCTATTATAAGGCGCTTTAGATAAAGCTCTGGAGCAATCCTCAAATACATATCCTGGTCCAGCGCATTGTAGTGCGTAACAAATGGGCGTGCAGTAGCACCACCAGGAACCGGCTGGAGCATCGGAGTTTCCACTTCAAAAAATCCTCTATCTTTCAGGAATTTGCGGATCTGGTCAATTGCAATACTCCTCTTAATAAAGATCTGCATCGTCTCCTCGTTTGATATGAGGTCAAGGTATCTTTTTCTGTACCTCAGTTCCGGGTCTTTTAGTCCGTGCCACTTCTCTGGCAATACTCTAATTGCTTTTGAAAGAAGTTCAAAGTCTTTTACTTCTACCGTAATCTCCCCGGTATGCGTTTTAAAAAGCGGACCCTTCACCCCGATAATGTCGCCCACATCAATAACTTTTTTAAAAAACTTATACTTTTCTTCTCCAAGATTATCGTATCGAAAATAGAGCTGAATAGGGCCACTGAAGTCCTTTATAACGACAAAAGCTGCCTTTCCGTGACCGCGGATTGCCATTACTCTACCCCGCGCAGTAACTTCCTTTCCCTCAAGCACCTCAAACTGTTCTTTTAATTCCTTATTTGAATGCTCTGCAACAAACTTATGGCCAAACGGATTAACGCCACTTGCTTTGAGAGTTAATACTAATTCTTTTCGTTTCTTTTCGACATCGTTTAAACTATACTTTTCCATTTTACCCTTTCCGAATTTTTAGAATTTTATACTTTATAATACCACGCGGTGCTTTTATTTCAACTACATCGCCTACTTTGTGGTTCAGCAAAGCACTGCCAACAGGCGACTTCCACGAAATTTTCCCGTGGATTGCGTCTGATTCAAGCACACCCGTAATGCTAAATACAAGTTTCTTTTTCGTATCAACATTTTGCACAGTTACTTTACTGCCTACAGAAACTTTGTCGTTGGTAAGTTCGTTGTCGTCGATAATCTGCACATGTTTTAGTTGCGACTCAAGGCGCGCTATTTCGCTTTCCAAAAACGCCTGTTCATTCTTTGCTTCGTCGTACTCTGCATTTTCAGAAAGGTCGCCAAATGCAATCGCCTCTTTTATTTTTTCCGAAATTTCTTTTCTCTTTACCGTCTTCAAGTACTCAAGTTTCTTTTTCGCTTCCTCAAAGCCCTTCTGAGACATAACAAATGTTTCTTTGTTTACATCTGTTACTTCTTCCTTCATAATTTACCCTCCCTGTGCAGAAAAAATTTCTTCAACAAGGCGAATCATTTCTTTTTCCGTCGCTACGCCGTTCAACCGTTCCCTGAAACGCGCAGCATTTTTCATCCCTTTTACATAGTGAGAAATTATCTTTCGCATCTCTCTAATACCTCTTTCTTCGCCTTTATCCTGCACTTCGTATTTTATATGTCTCACTATTATATATAATTTTTCTTTTAAACCAAGAGTATACTTTTCGCCAGTCGTAATGTAGAGAAATGCTGACTTTATAAAATACGGCACACCCATAGTCGCCCGGCCTACCATCACATAATCCACACCAGTTTCTTTAAACATTCTTAAGACATCTTCTTCGGTCTTTATTCCACCATTTCCAATTACTGGAATTTTTACAGTTTTTTTTAGTGTTTTTATGCTGCTCCAATCCTCCGCATCACTTTTAAAAAATTCCTCTGCGGTTATTCCGTGCAAAGCAATTGCATTCGCGCCTTCCCCTTCAGCAATTTTACCCACTTCCTTTACGACATTATCTTTTTTTGCAAAACCTTTCCGTATTTTTATCGTAAGAGGAACTTTTATCGCTTTACGCACGGCTTTAATTATATCTTTTACGAGAGATAAATCTTTTAGGAGTGCAGCACCTGCACCGCTCTTTACGATTTTAGGTGTAGGACATCCCATATTAATGTCGACGAGGTCGAAACCCGCATCTTCCATAACAGAAGCAGCATAGGCAAGTTTATCAGGTATACTTCCGAAAATCTGAGCCGCTATGGGCCGCTCTTCTTCGTAAAAGCGCATAAGTTCAAGAGTTTTTTTATCTTTGTAAAATACCCCCATGCTGCTGATCATTTCTGTGTAAACAATTCCTGCACTAAATTCTTTTACTATGCGCCTGTAAGCAGAATCCGTAAAACCAGCAAGTGGTGCAAGCAGAATATTGGGTAATACTTCTATGCTACCAATTTTTTGCATGTTTGTAAATTGCGTAAATGCCTTTTAGAGTGAGCGCCTTATCAAAAACTTCTATGCGTTTGCTTACTCCCTGCATTACATGGGAGATGCCGCCTGTTGCGATTACACGAAGGGGTTCACCAAGTTCAGATTGTACTTCGTCAATAAGTCTATCCACCAGCCCTCCCATACCAAGCACTATCCCGGATTGCATTTCACTTACCGTATCCCTGCCTATAGCACTTTTCGGCTTTTCCAATACTATGCGGGGGAGCTTTGCTGTTTTCACGAACAGTGCATTGGATGCGGCAATAATTCCCACACTGATTGGACCTCCTACAAAGCAGCCATCCTTTGTTAAAATGTTAAAAGCAGTAGCCGTGCCAAAGTCCACAACGCACACATTTTCGTTTGGGAACATTTCTCTTGCTGCAGCAACATCGCAAAGTCTATCAGCACCTACACCTCCTGGCTCGTCCACGCAGAACCTTATGCCAAAATCTGTGTGAGAAGTAACGATTAATGCAGGCTTGCCCAGAAGTTTTTTGGAAACACTTTCAAAAATGGGGATAAGCGGGGGAACTACTGAAGATATAACAAAATCCTGCACTTTTTCGGGCAATATACCTTCCTCTTTCATAAAAATACTTATAAGAAGTTTATATTCGTCAGATGTCCTTCCTCTGTCAGTTGCAATTCGAAATACCTTAATCACTCTTCCTTCTTCTAAGAAGCCCACTACGATATTCGTATTACCAATGTCAATTGCGATAATCATTTTATTCCTCCAGAAGTTCTTTTATGTGCTTAATGTTTGAGCGCATCGCTTCTTCTCCTATTTTTACTGCTTCCACATTACGAGAGAAGTCCAGAGTATCAAGATGGACATGCGCAGGAACGACATAGTCCGCTTCTTTTAGTTCTCTTCTATAAATCCCGTCGAGCGTTATTTCTGATATTCTCCACATCATGTGGAACGCTCCTTTTAATTCATCTTCGTTCTTCTGTTTCACAGGTGGGTTTACATCAACTGCGACGACTACTTCTGCACCCATCTTCCTTGCGACACAGACAGGTGCATTGCTCAAAACACCTCCATCAACGAGAAGCATATTATCGTAATGGACAGGTTCAAACACGAGCGGAATTGACATTGACGCACGCATAGCAAGATAAAGTTTCCCTTTGTCAAGCACTGCAACTCTGCCAGTCAATATATCCACTGCCGTGCAGGCAAAAGGAATTTTTGTTTCTTCAAAAGTTTTATCACTCGTAAGCTGCTTGAACAAATATTGAATCTTTCTACCTGGATCTAGGAAGCTCTTTTTCACGAGAGAATTAAGCGAAACCCCTATACTTATGTACTTCATAAAGGAAGTTTTCGACTTTCCTTCAAGAAGATTCAGTTTGTAAAGAGGATACTTCTTGTCAAGGACATCACCAAATACGAAATTTTTAATAAAATCTTCCATTTCACTGACAGTTCGGCCACTTACATAGATTGCGCCTATAATTGCTCCCATTGAGGCACCAGTTATAAAGTCAGGATAAAGTCCGTTTTCTTCCAAAACTTTAAGAATGCCTATGTGCGCAAGACCTCTTGCGCCGCCACCAGATAATACCAGACCAAATTTTTTCATGTCTATCACCTTTCATTTGTATTTTTTTAAATTAAATATACAATTATTAAGGGAGATGTCAAATATAATTTACTTAAACGATCCAAGAGAGGTATATAGATACAAAAAAGTGGAAGAGTTTCCTGCGATCCGTTTTCTTGGAGATAAAAGAGGAATCTCCGAATTTGAAATCGAGTTTAATAGCGCAGTAAAACTTCCAATAGTAAAAGAGGTAAACAGGGTTTACGCATACTACTTCAAACCTAACGAACCGTCAGATTCTCTCTGTATTGTTTTGCACGGACACGGCTCGAGGGGTTTTTCTTCCACTTTTTACTTTGCACGAAAACTTGCCCTAAACGGAATAAAGTCAGTTTTACTCACTCTGCCATTCCACGGAAAACGAAAACCAGAAAGTGTGACTGATGGTACAGGCTTCTTTGTACTGGATTCAATAGGAATGCTAAATAGGTTTAGACAATCTGTAATAGATGTCCGCACCTTGATAGACTTTGCAGAAACAGGTATATTTGAAAGTGTAAATAATACTTTTATATTAGGAGTAAGTCTTGGTGGAATGATTTCATCGATAGCAATGGGCGTTGATGAGCGAATACAAAAAGGAGTGCTCCTGCTTGCAGGTGGAGACATTGAAGGGATGTTCTGGAAAAGTATTGCAATGCTTCCGTTAAGAAAGTATGTATATAAGGTTGCAAGTGGTGAAGAAATAAAAGAAGCCGAAAAAGAATATGAACGAATTGACAAACTATACGATCCACTTACATTTGGCAGATTTATTCGCCCAAGAAAAGTATTAATGTTTAACGGAACATTCGACTATGTGATACCACGCTTTGCTTCAGAAAAGTTAAAAGAGGCAATTGGAACTGCAAAAATTACTTATCTACCAGCAGGACACGGCTCTATGCTTTTATATAGGACACTTATAGCAAGAAAAGCAATAATTTTTTTTAGAGAGGAGGTATAAATATGAAAAATGTAAATGTATTTATATTTAATACGCTTATACTTACTTTAATCGGGGTCGTTATTATTTTTAGTTCGTACAAAAGATTCAAGGCAGGAAAAATAAAGAAGAAAAGTTTTAAAATTCAAGCAATTGAAACCCTTATACTAATAGTTGCTATGGTCACCGTTGACCTCGCTTCTTTTAAAATACCTATCCTTCGAAGCGACCTGAACTTAACAATTGCTGAACTGGTAGTAATTATTGCATACTTATTTATCGACCAGCGAATTACAAAAAGAGATTCTTTACTCGGTTAGCTTCACAGCATGTACTGCGGTAAGTTTAAAGCTAAGAAATACGGGTTTACGCTTTTTTATTGCAAGTTCCTCAAAAGATTGCTTTGAGATTAAAACGATAAATGTTTGCCCGCTTTCTACCACAACGCGCACGAGAGGTCCTGCAAACGAAATATCTTTGACAATACCTGAAAAATTATTCCTTGCACTCGTTTTAGTAGAAACAGTTTTTAGCAAAATGTCCTCAGGGCGTATAAAAAGCAGGATTTTTTCGCAAACTTTAAAATCACCCAGAAAGAATACCATGCCGTTACCCAATTCCGCAGAACACATCCCAGAATTGCAGCTTTCGACTCTTACTTTGAATTTGTTCACTTCACCAAAAATTGATGCAACACTGTGAGATACGGGATGATAAACAATCTCATCAGAGTTTCCTATTTGCAAGATCCTTCCGTTTTCCATCACGCCAATCCTGCCACCTATCCGATAGGCTTCAGAAACATTATGTGTAACGAAAACAACAGTTTGAGAAAGACGCTTAAATACTGTTTTTAATTCATCTATTATCCGCGACTTTTCGCGTGGCGACAGCGCAGCAGTAGGTTCGTCCATAAGTAACACTTCTGGCTGTAAAATTAATGTCCTTGCAAGTGCTACTTTTTGTTTTTCTCCTCCAGAAAGTGTATTTATATACCTATCCATAATGTGGCTTATTCTCAATAAACTTGATATTTTTCCTAACCTATCTTTCACATTCGAAATTTTGTGAAAGCGCGTACCGTAAAGTATGTTCGCAGCCACATTCATGTGAGGAAACAGCGCAAGTGTCTGAAAGACATATCCTACACCTCTTTCCGAAGGAGGAAGGTGTACAATATCCCTTCCATTAATTAAAATACTGCCGCTATCTGGTTTTATAAATCCTGCAATTGTATTGAGAAGAGTCGTTTTCCCACTGCCATTCTCTCCAAGTACAGTGAGTATTTCTCCTTTATTTACGAAAAAGTTTATCTCCTTTAGAGAAAAACTACCTCTTGTTACACTTACACTCTGAAGCTCAAGGACGCGCATCTCTATTTATCACCATCCTGAGTAGTAAGAATATCGTTAAGCAAATTAAAAGAAGCACTGCAGCAACGGAAATTGACACAGAGAGATTGTATTGAGTAAACGCATCGTATATTTCAACCGGTGCAGTTATCGGGTAATACGCAAGAATCACCACTGCTCCAAACTCGGAGATTGCACGCGCCCATGTAAGTAAGAATCCTGACTCGATGTGCTTTTTCGACAATGGAATAAAAATATTCCAGAAGGTAGCAAACTCAGAAGCACCCAATATAAAAGAGGCTTTTTCAAACTCAGCACTCACATCTTTAAACCCATCGCGTGCAGAATCGACCAGATACGGCATAGATACAAACAGCATTGCTGTGATAATTGCAGCCCCTGTTCCGGTAAATTTTATCCCAAAATGGTTATAAAAAAATGCACCGATTACCCCACGCCTACCAATAACAAAAAGTAGCGCAATACCTGCAACCGTATGTGGAACTGCAAGAGGCAGGTCAATTACAGTTTCAATGAGTTTTTCGAACCGCCCAAACAGCCCCTTAGCCATAAGAAATGCCAATGGCACGCCCAGAAATAAGGCAATAATTGCAGTAAGGAAAGAGTAAATAAGACTGTTTGCTATTGAAACAATAGTATTTTTATCGGATAAGGCTTTCAGCAAGAGAGCCCAGGATGGCAATGTAATTAAACGAAGCAAGGGTAAAAGGATAAATAGAACCACTAAAGCAGCGGCCGTAAAAAGTGCTGTATAAAAAGTAAATTTACTTGTTTTGAAGTGCATCTCTCACAGGTTCGGGAAGTTCGTCCATAGGAACATTTGAAACAAACTTTATAAACGGCTGCCCATTTTCCTCAAATATCTTTCTACCTCTATCGCTCAGCAAAAATCCAACGAATTTTTCTGCAACTTCTTTATTGGGTGCATTTTCAGGCACTGTGATTCCGTATATTATCGGCGCACCAGTAACAATTTTCCCATTTTTAAGTTCTAATTTTGCCTGACCATAAAACGACTTAAGCGCGGGGTTTGAAAAGTTAAGCTCGTCTGGTAAATTTATATACTTTAAGTGATTCTGCTTTGCAACGGATAAATATTCAAATGCGTAGTCTAATTCTCCAGATTCAAGACCTGCTATTAGTTGAACGGATTTTGGCTTAATGTTGTTCGGTGAAACAGAATGCACGAGTTTCCGGTACAAACCAGGCTTTTTGTAATATATCTCTGCAAGTTTAAACATAAGGAGTGTCCTATACCCACACGGATCAGAATTAGGATCTGAATACGCAAATTCAACCCCTTTCCTCTGCAAAATATCATACCAATTATTACTGTTAATCTCGTTTGCAAATTTGCTCTTATCTGTATACACAATGACTAATTTGTTTGTTGCAAACTGAATTACCCACTTCGCGTATTGAGGAATAAGAAACTGTGGAATAAGCCTATAATCTGCAACACCTATCACATCAACACTTTTGTGCAACTCACTTACACTTTTAACGACTTCAACACTACCCGCCGACTGGTCGAGAAAGTGAATATTATTCCCATACATATTGGTAAATTCGCTCTCACATTGTCTTATGGGGATTGTTAAGCTTCCAGCGTGAAAAACCGTAACATAAACGGATTTCTGTGGCTTAATGTTGCTTCGCCCACATCCAGAAAGAGATATCGCTAAAATAACAGCAATAAACAGATAAATTATTTTTTTCATATCCATTTTACACGAAACAAACTTCTACCGTTGGCATAGGACTTAACTTGCCAGAGTAAAAAGGTGATTTTGCAATGTGCTATTTATCGTCAGGTTTTTCATCCCATAGCACACTAATTACCTCAAGGCAATTTAAATCGCCAGTAACTTTATCTTCACTATTTACCACGGGAAGTTCCTGAAATCCTTCTTCTACCATTGCCTCAAGTACATCAAGCACATCGTCGTCTTCGTGAACATAAACAGGCTTATGCATCAGGTCGCGAGCAATGCGCGCAGTGGATATCGTAATACCCTCAAAGGTATCTTCGTCCTTCAGAGTTCCCTTTCCTTTCAATAAGTGCGTAGCCTTCAAAATAACATCCGTAGGAATTATTCCCCTCAAAACGCCATCATTATCCACCACATACACGCTTCTCGAACGCGGATCCTCGAGTAACTTTTTAATCACATCTTTTATAGAATCATCTTCCTTTACAATTGCTGGATTAGTAGTAATTCTGTTTTTTATTTCCTTTACTTTCACTTAGCACCTCCTATAAACTCTGCCGTTTTATCACAAATCAGGTTTTTGTCAAAATCCATCGTCGCAACATGGTAAGAATTTTCCAGCCATATAAGTTTCTTCCTCTTCGAAGAAATTCTATCAAGCGTATACTCCGCATTATCAATCGGAACGACATGGTCCTCCCTAGACTTAAATATCAGTGTAGGTGCAGTTACTTTTGAGAGGTCTTTCCTGACGATAGAAAGCAGTTTCACCATTTCGTGCGCACCAGATGTAGGCGTACGATCGTATGCAATCTCTTTTTGCGTGGAATCTTTAATGTCAGAACCTATCGCAGGTGTAGACTTAATAAAATACTTCAAGATTCCAAGTAAAGGCAGTCTCGGGTCGTGCAATAATATTGCATGGTTTATTAAAACTATACCTTTTATTTCTGGATGATGCTCTGCAAGATACAGAGCCAGCGTTCCACCCATTGAGAGTCCTGCAACATACACACTTCTAGAACGCTTTTTAAGTCTTTCCAGAGCATTTTCTACATCACGAATCCAATCCGTATACTTTACTTTGTTTAAATCCTGCCACTTCGTCCCATGCCCGGACAAACGAGGCCCTTCCACATTGTATCCTTTTTCTGCAAGGCACTTTCCAAGATAGTACACACTACTCGTCGTTCCAGTAAACCCCTGTATAACGAGTACGCCTACAGGAGAGTTGCTCGTAAAAGAAAATGGTTCTGCACCTCTCATTAACTTCATCTCTCTATGCCTCCCTGCTTTTGACCTTATCTACAAAGTTAGAGTAACTTCTATAAAGTCGTTCTCTTTCGTCACCTTTCATACGAGGGATAAATTCTTTCTCAAAAGATATAAACTTACCAATGCCTGACAAACTCATTTTCCCCGTTCCCAGAGCAGAGATAAAAGCAGCCCCTTTTGCAGTAACTTCTTTAAAAGGCTGGCGCAAAACTTTCAAATTTGAAATGTCTGCCTGTAACTGCATAATGTAATCGTTGTTGGATACACCACCATCGACACGCATTTCAGAAATACTTATACCACTATTTTTAATTACACGCAAAAGCTCTTCAGTCTGCAGAGGTATGGATAGCACTGCTGCTCGTACTATATCTTCACGCGTAGTGCCTCTCGTCAAGTTAAATATTGCGCCCCGTGCATCAGGATCCCAGTGAGGCGCCCCAAGCCCCACAAATGCTGGCACAAAAGTAACATCAGTAAAAACACTCTTCTTTAAAATTGTATTCAACTCTTCCACGCTGTTCAGTAAGCCCACCTGAATAAGCCAGTCAATCAACGCTCCCACGATAAACACGCTTCCCTCAACTGCGTAATAAACAGAATTATCAATCTGGAATGCAACGGTCGTAAGAATGCCCTTTTTAAAGAATTCTGTTTTTTCCCCTGTGTTTATAAGCAAAAAACTTCCAGTCCCGTAAGTATTTTTTGCAATTCCAGAAGCAATGCCTCCCTGTCCAAGTAATGCAGCCTGCTGGTCACCTAAAATACCAGTGATTGGTATGCCGTCAGGTAAACACTTTACTCCTTTTGTTCTTCCAAAAGTAGAACTACTTGGAGCAACTTCTGGAAGTTCTTTTTTCTTAACCTTAAAAATATTCATCAAGTACGGATCGTAGCGCATCGTATTTATATTAAAAAGAAGTGTTCTCGACGCATTGCTCGGATCCGTTTTAAAACTTCTGCCGCCCGTCAATTTGTAGACGAGGAACGCATCTATCGTGCCAAAATAGGTATTACTCTTTGTTTGAGGAATATTTTCCTTTAGATAGCGAATTTTGGAGCCAGAGAAGTACGGATCTAAAAATAGGCCCGTGCGTTTGTGAATTTCCTCTTCTATTCCCTCTCTTTTTAATGCTTCGATCATACTGGCCGTTCTTCTGCACTGCCACACGATAGCCCTGTGCTTTGGCAAGCCGGTTTTTCTATCAAAAGGCACCACGGTTTCTCTCTGGTTTGTGATTCCAATAGAATCAATCTCTTCAGACTTAATTCCTGCTATCTGTATTGCCTTACAAATTGTTTCCAGCACTTTTTCGTAAATTTCGTCTGCATCGTGCTCCACCCATCCAGGTTTCGGAAAGTACTGCTTAAATCTCGTCTGGGAAACAGAAACAGCCTGCATTTTTTCGTTAAAAATCATCGCGCGAGTGCTCGTCGTGCCTTCGTCAATTACTAGAGTGTATCCCACTTGGCTACTCCTCGTAAATAATTGTTACAGTCTTAGTTGCCTCATCCCACAGTACAGTGCACCCAAGATTTTCCGCAACGAAACGAATCGGCACAAATGTCCTGTCGTTTTTTATAATAGGAGAGACATTATGATTAGAAGGGTCAATCCACACGAGAATGTTATTCACCTTAGCCTGAGGCTTGCCTATCCACATATTAATTTCCGTAGAATTAAATACGATCCACACCATCCGTGTTTTCGGTTCCCAACCTACTGTACCTCCAAGAGATTCCACAATAGCACGAATTGGCACAAGTGTTCTATTCCAACCTTCTTTTATAAACGGTTTCGTTCCTCTACCCGGATCAATTTCCATTTTCACGCCGTTCACCGTCATTATAGGATTACCGATTTGCAACTTAATCACTATTATCTTTTTCCCTTTGTAGTAAACAGTACGGGTTATTGTGGTGCTTACTCCACTTTTTGACTTTGCAACGATCGTAATAGTATTTTTGTACGAAGTGAGTACGACAGTTGCAGTAAATGTACCGTCACTGCTTAGCTTCGCAGGCTGACCATTTACATACACAGCATAGGCGCCAGATACCCTGCCAGTAAATGAAAAGTTCTGCGAAGAAGAAGTAATTCCGTCGTTAAAGTTTACTACAAGCAAAGGACTTACTACGACTGGATTACTCACGACTTCAAAAGTTTCTTTACCACCCACTATATTTACGCAGTATGCATCGTTAAACTCTATCGTCCCTTTACCTACCCGCACGCTACCCACCTCAAGGCGAACAACCAGGCCACTTCCACTTACGACCTCTTTGTCCAGAGACGAAACGGCCATAATAATTTTGTCACCTATGATCCTCTTTACGAGTACAGGCTCCTTAAACAAACTGCCTACTTCGATAGAGCGAATGTAGATGTTGTCTGGAATGTGCATTACAAACGATACTCCACTCGCATTTTTAAGCCCCTCCACATAAACATCCACTACACCACTCTGACTAAGCATAATGTCGTCGGACTTTACTACGAGTTTTGGTGGCAATTTTGTGGATACAATCACAACCACAGTAAAGTTCATAGTCTTTCTGGGAGAAGAAACGACGATACTGAGTTTAACGGAATCTCCGTCTTTTGCAGATACAGGAGGAATGACTTTTAAACCTACTTCAGCCACTTCGCCACCAGAAAGAGACACGCTACTTTTTTGCAACGAAACATGCCAATTTGGAGGAAAATCCTTTTTCACAAAAATTTGATATGTATCCCTTCGAGCTCCCGCATTGGAAATGTTTATCACAAAATTTGCTTCTTCGCCTGGGCGCACGATCTGCTTGGTAGGATAAACAGATGCAAAAAACGCGTGCGTTTCTACTTTCACTTCCTCACTGAGAATTCTTACTACATTGTGAAAACAATCAGTTGCAATTAGCATCCCGTCTTCTATTTCAATACTGCTTACTTCGTAAAAGTTGCGCGGTGATTGATAAATGAGGTTTCCTCCTCGATCAAACACGGTAAGTCTTCCGTTTTCCGTGTCAGCAACGATAATGTTGCCAAACTTATCGATACCTACATCGTCTGGGACATAAAAGTTCATTTTTCCTCTGCCACCACCCGCGCCAATCGTTCCTATTTCTTTAAAATCTGCATCGTAAATGTGTACTTTATTGTCGTCCACTGATGTGACATAGAAGTTTCCGTCTGGCGCCTGTGCAATACCAGAAGGATAACTGCACACAGAAAATACACTTTTAACCTTTATCATATTGGACGAATCTGGAAAAAAAGAAAATTCAACTACTTTGGAATCGTCCATAGAGGTTGCGTAAAAGTTACCATTTTTACCTCTTATAATTTCTCTCACCTCTGAAAATGCAGGATCTTTAGACTGATACAAAAAAGTACCTGACTCACCAAACACAAGTATAGACTTTTCCGCACCTACAAATATGTGTCCCTTTTTGTCAGAATAAATAGAATAAATAGCAGGAAGTTCACTGCCGTTAACCTCTGTAATTCTCTTTGCAAACTCCCCTGACGATGAAAATTCTACGAGTTCGCCACCTTCCATACCACCATAGTCCGCAACCCACAAATTTCCTTTGCCGTCAAGCGTTGCATCAAGTGGGTTGACGAGCGTTCCGTCCTTTTTCTTAAAGTCTTTTTTTGCAACAAACACACCAGTATCGGTCATTTCCGTAAGGCGTGAGCCAATGGAAGAACCAAATGGTGCCTCACTGTTAGAATCCCAATAATAATAGCCCGCATCCATAACAAAAACATTGTTACCTAAAACGGCCACCCCACAAGGAGTCAGAAATTCTCCGTTTTTTTGTCCGGGATAAGAAGTCGCCGGTGTTCCAATTGCATATAGATACTTGTAAGAAGCAGAAAATTTTAACACTCGCCCTTTTGAATCCTGTCCTTGAGAAAGCCCCCTGTCTACAATGTATATGTTTCCACTTTTGTCTACTGAGACATCAGACGGAAAAATCACTTCAGGGCTTCCGAAAGAAGTTATTTGCTTTAAGTTTGCGTCAAATACATACACCTTGCGTTGAGACATACTTACGGCATAGAGTCTGTCATTTTTTACTGTAAGTCCTCCAGGATACGGTATAGATACGCTTTGTTTTACACGGTAATCAAATCCAAGTAGATAAATTTTATTCTTGAAGTAATCCGAAATGTATATTCCATTCTTGCTTACTGCAACACCTATAGGTGAAGTAAAAGTATTCTTGCCGAACGACACAATGTAGGTTCCGCTTTTTCCGTAAACTATCACTTCGTCTTTAAGCGGATCTGCAATGTAAAACTTACCGTTGTAAAACGCAATGTCAGTAGGATAGGAAAATCTATTAAAGTTTCCAAATGTAAGTTCATTTTCTAAAACACCGTTCAATATGTGAATTCTTCCGTAAGAATTGTCTATTACCGCGATGTGTCCATCGTCAACAGAACAAATGCCCTGCATTGGAAACATGTACTTTGAGTTAAAGTCTTTTTCGTAGAGGTTTGCTTCCGACAGCGAAATGCTCCCAATAAAGTCGCTGCCAGGTATTCCAACGATCTGAACCGTTGAGAAACCAGTAATTACCTGTGCATGAGAATAAGAAAACGGTAGAACTATAAAGACTATAATAAAAACAAGAAATAACGCAACTTTTCTCACTTTACCCTCCTTACGGGTACCTTTCCCCAAAGTGCCGCATCAGTATAAAGAAGTCTGTGCTATCTACCTTCTTATCCCCGTTAAAATCACACTTCGCATTAAAATCTTTGTCATACTCGTTCAAGCCAAAACTCTTCTCAAATATAGAAAGGTCAGTATTATTTACGACCTTATCGTCATTTATGTCGTAAGGATGGGGATTTTTACTAACTTTAAAATATTTACCAGAAACTAAAACTTTTTGTTCTGCAGGATAATAAGAAACAGACGGCAAATCCAGAATGTCACTTCCCTCGCCAATGGACTTAAATGTAAATTCCACCAGGTTCCCACTTTTTCCAAGGTCTCCAGATAAAGTTCCGTAAATCTTTCCACCTGAAACTGAATAATTAAACTTAACATCGCTTATAAGTACCCTTGAGTGAGTAAGCGAAAGAAAGTATGGGTTAAAACTCACAGTGAAGTTTAAATTCATTATAGGTTTATTAAGGGAAATTGAAAGATATACATTGAACGAAGTATCTTTTTTCATAAGAAGTGTTTCACCGTTTTCGGAAGAGATAAAGATTTTATTTTCCGGGGCGTCTTTTACCGTAAAACTGCCGCTTCTCTGCGCCTTTACGACATACGGAGAACCGCTACTATCCTGATTCGTTTCAATGTAAGAAACCTTATAGAAGTAAACGCCGTTTGCAAGAAGGTAAGCACCGTCCCTGCTTACGGTCTCTATTGGTACACTATACTCCCCTATGTAAACAGGAGACCTATCAAATAGTATTTTTACCAATTGCCCGCTGCTATCAAATAATTCCGCTTTCACCTCGTCTGCAACATTTTCCGTAAATACCGTATCCCCCTCTTTATCCTCCGTACCCACATTTACGGAAAAATTTAAATGAGTGCTGGAACCAGCAGCCACAGAATCTTTTGTGAGATAAACTCCACTCAGCGGTTTAGGTACATCAAACTTCGGTATGTATATAAAAGGTATGTGAAGGTCGCTTCCTCCACCAGAGAAGAAAACTGCACCGTATACATCAGACGGAGTTTCCGAAGGAGCAGAAAACTTAATAGAAAATGTATAACTTCCGTGCGGAGGGACTACCACATTTTTAGGAAAATCAACAC
>JALVXB010000028.1 GCA_027023025.1 Caldisericaceae bacterium
ATTTTTTCCTCGCTGTGCTCCTCCTTTTCATTCTATGTTCTTCATTGTTGCTATTTTTGCCTGCTATTCTCCTTTATTTTCTCCCTATTCCTTCTCCAAGGTATTGACTTATTATACTAAGTCTTAAGGTTATTATACATTAAAATATCTATACAAAAACTAATTGACTAACAAATTAAAAATTGTATTATGCGTAGCGAAAGGAGATAAAGATGAAAAGCTTATCAAAACTTGCAAATGTCTTTTTAACAAAGAAAAACAATGAAACGATTACCCCCTTTGATATGAAGGTACTGACGAGAAAGTTGGAAGACGAAGGAAAGGAAATTGTCCACCTTGAAATAGGAGAGCCTGACTTCGACACACCAGAAAATATAAAAGAAGCAGGGATAAATGCAATCAATAATGGCTTTACGCATTATGCACCATCGCAGGGGCTGCCAGAACTAAGAGAAGCAGTTGCAGATTACATCAGCAGGACAAGACACATCTCTGTTACTCCGGACGAAGTAATTATTACCCCTGGCGGAAAAAACATTATCTTTTACACGATGATGGCTCTGCTGAGCGAAGGAGATGAAGTAATTATCCCGGACCCAGGATATTACCCATACAGGACGGATGCAGAATTATTTGGCGCAAAGGTAGTCTCACTTCCGCTCGTTGAGGAAACGAATTTTTCGTTCAACAGAGAGACATTTAAATCTTTAATTACTCCACGCACAAAACTTATCGTGCTAATTTCTCCTGCAAACCCGACTGGCAACCTGTTTTCTCAGTCTGACCTTGAATTCATCGCAAACCTTGCAGAAGAGAACGACATCTATGTGTTGTCCGACGAAATATACTCCCGCATCGTGTATGAAGGAGAATTTCGAAGCATCGCCTCGATACCGGTAATGAAAGAAAGGACGATTATCCTCGACGGTTTTTCCAAAACATACGCAATGACAGGCTGGAGGCTTGGGTACGGCATAGCAAATAAAAATCTCATACGGATATTCAATAAATTTCTCGTTTCATCCAATTCCTGCACGGCAACCTTTACGCAGATTGCAGGTATAGAAGCACTAAAAGGAAATCAGGATGCAGTAACCGAAATGGTGCACGCATACAAAGAACGCAGAGATTTTCTATACAAAGAGATTAACAGTATAAAAGGCCTGTCAGTCAAAAAACCGGACGGCGCTTTTTATCTATTCGTAAACATTAAAAAGACAGGAATGAGTTCAAACGAATTTGTACTATATTTGTTAAACAACTTTGGCATTGCAACAATTCCGGGCAGTACATTTGGCACATACGGAGAAGGCTACATCCGCATTTCCTATGCAAACTCTATGGAGAACTTGAGAAAGGCAGTTATTCAAATAAGGAAAGCGGTAAAGGCTATCAAATCGTAAATAATGAGTTCGGAGACCATAAAGTAATCTATACATCGAGAGATAATAGTTGTTTTTGCTGGTATGTATTCTGAATAATTAGCTTTGAATAATAATGATTTACTGGTGTCAACCAAAAGGTATTGCCGTTAAGGCAGAGATTCTTCACTGTATTTAGAATAACCCCATCTCTCCGTCGTCCTCGAGCGAGTGTTAGCGAACGAAGGATTTCGTTTTTTGTTATGAAGCTACGACTCTTCACCGCACTTAAATCAGCTAAGAAAATCCGAGAACAAAAATTAGTAGCAATAAAAGAGCCAAAAAAGAAGGTTTCAAACTGATAAATAAAAATATACTAAACTATTTTCCTATAATCTCTACAAGTACTCTTCTACTGCGTGGACCGTCGAATTCGCAGAAGTATATGCCCTGCCAGGTGCCTAAAACAAGATGGCCATTTTTTATAATAATAGTCCTATCTGAACCTATGACGGATGCCTTTATGTGTGCAGCTGCATTTCCTTCGAGGTGTGTATAGTTTCCATTCCATGGCACGATTCTATTTAAGTAATTCAAAATATCCGTTTTAACGGATGGGTCTGCATTTTCGTTAATCGTCACGGCAGCAGTAGTATGCGGAATGTATACAATGCAGATTCCGTCCCTGATGCCACTTTTCTCCACTATTTTTTCTACTTGCCCGGTTATATCAACAATTTCGGAGTGCCGCATTGTTCTTACGGGAAATTCAAACATTAATTCTCACCTCCTATATCTCCATTATACTTAGCTATGCAGTTTCTACCACTGTTTTTTGCTTTGTACGCTGCAACATCCACTGCTTTAAGAATTTGCTCTGGTGTGCTTCCGTCATCTGGAAATTCCGCAACTCCACCTGAAATTGTAAGCTTTCCGTTCGGTTGTTTTTCTTCGCCTGGAAATTTTGTTTCTTCCACATTTTTGCGAACTCTTTCTGCATACTTAAATGCACCGTCTTTACTTGTTTCTGGAAGTATTACTATAAATTCTTCGCCACCAAACCGTGCAGGCAAGTCTGTAAACCTGCTTTCCTTTTTCAAAATTGCTCCTACTTTTTTTAGTGCAATGTTTCCTACATCGTGCCCATTATTGTCGTTGTACTCTTTAAAGTAGTCAATGTCAAACATTGCAAGTGAAAATACTTTTCCATATCTTTTTGCGCGAGATAGCTCTTTAGATAACTCTCTTCTAAATACTCTGTAGTTGTACAATCCAGTAAGTTCGTCTTTTTCTGCAAGTTCTTCCATTTTTTTGTACAGGAGTGCATTCTCTACTGCTCCACTGAGGAGGTTTGCAACGGATTGAAGAATTTTTGCATCTTCCTCGCTAAAAGTATTTTTCTCGTTACTTTCTATATTCAATACTCCCAGAAGTTTGTCGTTGTAAAGAAGCGGAATTGCAATTTCAGCCTTCGTCCTTTTACTCCCCTCTATGTATCTTTTGTCTTTTTCGACATCGTTAGATATAATAACTTTCCTTAGTTTTCCAGCAAGTCCAGTGATACCTTCGCCTCTCTGTATACTCAACTTTACCCCTTTCTTATTAAATCCTTTTGTGCTTCTTTTTATCGACAGTGTGTAATTTTCATCCAATAAAAGAATTGCTACATTGTCGTATCCAAATGTTTCTCTGATGAGATTTATCGTTTTTTGAAGCAATTCATCCAGCTTAATTGTTTTTATAATTTCACTACTAATTTTGTAGAGAAGTTCAAGGTCTCTGTATCTTTTTATTATGCTGTAGTTAAGTTTGTTCTGAATGATAATAAGACCTATAAGAGTAGATATTATTTCGAGGTCGTGTATTTTGCCATTCAATTTAGTACTGCTTTTTATACGGACAGCACCTATAAGTTCTTTTTTATTAGTTATTGGTATAAAAATTTCGTTTTTATCTTTTTTGAATGGTTTACCTCGAATAAATCTTTTGGTAAGTCTTTCGTCGTCAGTTAACAGGTCAATTTTTTCGTTTTCCTCCATTGACAGAAGATAATCTTCTTTTTTAAGGAAAACAGAAAACTCCTCAAGACCAAACTTTTTTTTAGTGAGTGTTTTAATTTTTTTAATTACCTGCTCTGCGTCTTTATTGGATATTAAGTCTTGTTTTACTATCGCTATTATTTCCTTCAAATCTTATTCACCGCCATAGTACCAGCGTGTTTCACTATTTGTCTGGACATATATAGTAAAAGTTATAGATATTTGTTTTTTTATAGATCTGTTTGCTTTAGATTGCATGCCTCCAGGGTTGTTACTAAAAGAGCCGTTAAACGAAACTGAATTTGGTTTTATAGTGTATCCTTTGTTTTCTAAGTACGATAAAAAATTTATTAGGCTATCGTAATTTTGTCCGCTCATTTCTATGTTTATTGATAGTTCTTTGACTGGAGGTTTAGTATTTGTAAGGTTCTTAATCTCGCCAAACGAAATGCTCTGTACTCCAAGATTGTATGCTTTTGCCGTTTTGTCCAAATTTTTTAGAAAAGTAAATAGAGTATTGTCAGAAAAAATCTCGGATTCTAGTTTTTTAATTTCTGTAATTTTTTCCTGTTCTTGTTTTTCGAGCAGACTCGCTACCTCTGCTTCGGCAGTCTTCTCTTTTAAAATACGCGAGGATTTTTTAAGGGCTTTTGAGGTTGAGGCAATCTGATATATTCGGAATCCGTAAAAACTGCCGACAATAACCATTTCTAATATTGCCAGTGTAAAAAATAACGCTAATCCATTTGTTTTTTTATTTTCCTTCATTTTGTGCACCTCTTATTTTTGCAACGATGTTAAAAGTTGCACTTTCACCGTTTACTATTCTCGTTATAGAGGCCTGGGTAATTGTTTTTGCAGATGACAGGTTTCTTTCGAAGTCGAATATCTTATAATATTCGTCAGCACTTCCCTTAATAACTATCGTACTATCATTAGTTATTGATAGACTATTTATCAAGACACCTGGTGGAAGTTTTTGTTTTAGTTCACGAAGTACTGCTGATTTGATTCTCGCTTTCTTAACGAGATTATCTACCAGAAGATATTGGTTTAGCATACCATTTGTTTCGTTTAACTTGCTTTTTAGTTTTGCCGTATTCTCTGCTGCCTTTTCTGCTTTTTTAATCCTGACTTGAATACTCTGAAGATTTGTCTCCAGGCTGTTTAATATACTATTTACATAAGGATAGAAGTATATTCCAAGTACATTTACTGCAATAAGCAATAGGAGAGTAAGTGCAATTTTTGCTTTCATCGACTTTTTCTCTACTAGGATGTGTTTTGAAATATCGCAGAGAAGCGGATCAGATTCTTTACTTGCACTGAGTATGGCCGTTCCTACCGCCCTGATAAATTCACTACCACCTTCGTTCTGGATGCGCAAGTATAATTCTTCGTCCTGGATTGATACATTTTTTGCATCCATTTTTGGAATAATTATGGGGTATGCGATTCGCTGGCTTAGTATTGCAAGTAGTTTTTCTATACCAGAATTTTGAGATATAAGAAAGATATTTTTTATCGAGAAGTTTCTGCTCCTTACTACATAGGTAATTGTGGTTGCAATGTTACCAGACCAGGTACTTCCCGTTGAAATACTGCCCTCCTTTAAAAGTTCGTCAGAGCCGGTATCGTGTATATACGAGAAGTAGAGTTTTCCGTCTTTTACGAACGAGATCGTCGTAATAGAACTATCTACACTTACTATGGCAAATGGTTCATTAAGATGATAAATGGTACTTATAAATTTAGCCTCAGCAAAATTTGCAGGAATAACACCTCTGGTGCTAAACCCGCACTTCCTGGAGGATTTTATAATGTTCATTAAGTCTGTTTCCTTTATACCTGCCCACATAATTTTGACTTTGTTTTTTTCTCTTTCAAGTGTAGTGAAACCTAACGAGACATTCTCGTGGTTGAAAATTGCATAATCCTTGATTTCTGCCTCTATTAATTTAAAGATTTCGTTTTCAGGTATTAATGGTACGGTTTTTTCTTTGACGACGACTTTCGAGTCTGGAGGGGTTATAAATGCGTTTCCAGTTATTTGTTCCTTTTTGAGTGTATTTCTACACTTCTTCAAAAAATCTGAGTTCTTGTCTTTCCCTTCTTTTAAGAAGTCGCCAGCAAACTCTTTTAGTGCAGCAATTGTTATGTGACCTTTTTTAATAGTTATTACTGCGACTCTTACGAAGTGCTCGCTTATACTAAAACCGATAAATTTTTTCATCGTGTACCCCTATTGTTCATAGTTTATAAGATAAATCGTTTTTTCAAAAGTAGTTCCTGTAGCAGTTTCAATCGTTACTTTTACATAATAAGGTGGAGCACTATTAGTCGTATCGAAGTTTGAGCCATCCAGCGTGAAATTTTTAATTATGCCTTTTTCAAGCCCTTCGGGGAAGACTTCCTTCGCGTTACTATTTATCCATTTGTAGAATATTGCATCTGGTGTGTTCTGGTCGTCAATTTCGTAATTGTAGGTATTATCTGAAACATAGTTGCCATTCTCGTCGGCATCCTTACAGATGAATGTAACTTTATAACTCGTTGCTGTACTCGTTACAGTAATGGTTCCATTTTCCGCCCTTCGTATAGAGCGTTCAAAGTCCTGCATTATTAGATTAGCATAATAGTCACCCTTCAGTTTCGTGCTTCCGTAGGTTTGCATCAGAATAGATTGATGGAGCAATGTAACAATGGGTATTACGAGAACTGCTAAAATTGCAATTACAATTACTTCTTCTATTAATGTAAAGCCTTTTCTACAACCCAACGCTTTTGCCATTTGCATCGTCCCTTATAAAATTACACCTCATCCGTATTATTGGCTTTGTCTGGTCAGTCATAAGGTATATGTCTACTTCTATTTCTTTTATCCAAGTTTTTCCGTTATCTAACGGATTGATTTTTCCATTTGTTTGTGTGTTTGGAACAAAATATTTATATCCAAATCTTTCGTAAGGAGAAGAAAACTGTATTATCCCTGAAGTACTTATGCTTGTTAATTGTGTTTTATCCAGCGTTTTTAGATATTCTATCTTTTTTGTAGCAAGCATTGACGCGGTTTCAATGTATTCTGCAGTATCAATGTTTTGTGCACCTGTATAGTAAACTTTAAATGCCCAAACTGCCATAATAGCAATCAGTGCTATTGAAACCACAACTTCTATAATGGAAGCACCTTTTCTACTTCTCACTTTAGAATTCCTCCCTGAATGTACCCGGTAAAACTTCTGTAGTGGTTCCTGGAATTATAAAGTGGGGTGGTGGATTAGTGTAGTAATCTGTTACATATTGCATGCTCGTATCACCCCATGGCCCTCCTAATTCACCTAACGGATTTTTTTCTATAACTTCCCCGTCTATTTCTCCGTACGAAGAGATACTATATTCCATATCTACTCCGCCTGCAGTGTATATGAAACCGTGAAGATACAGAGTGGTGTCATCGTCGTAACTGTAAGTAAAATTAAACTCTACAGTTCCGCTTCCAAAGTGAGTGATAATTGGATATGTGGAATTGTTGTCTTTACTGTTTTCAGCTCCGTACCAGTTAGTATCGTCACCATTTGCAGGACCCATCTTGTCCAGAATAAGATTTTTTGCATTCGTTATTATCGAGAGATTGTAAGATTCATCGTAAATGTAAACGAAACTTACTGTTAGTGTAGCATCAGCTTCCGTTTGTATGTAAATCACCTTTCCGAGGTCTTGAGGTAATACATAATAGGTAGGACTTGTTCCAGATATTTCCACATATTTTTCTGCGTAATTTTCGTTATAGTAGTTTTCATCAGGATAAGGTACAGATGCTGGAGAATTATTGTATTTATATCGATTTCCGTAAATATAATTGTAAAAATAGCTTCTTCTTACACCGTCGCGTCCACCTGTGGATGTAAATAAACAGTACTTAAATGGATCGCTTATGTTGCTTCCAAGTTGGACTGATGCAAATATCTTTCGTGAAAACGACCCTGTTTTACCTATTGATTCAATGTAGGAATCTCCTCCAAAGCCTGAATTATCAGGTGTGTGATAAATCGTAGTGAAATTTCCTATTCCGTTTACTGCTCCAGATATAGAATCTCCATCGTTATAGATAATACCGCTGTTTAGATTGGCGATCATTTGGTTTACGCCCATTTCAGCAAGGTAAAGTGCTTGTTCTCTCTGATAAATTTCAGTCTCCTGTAACGCACTAAATCTCAATCTCCTGAGAAGGCTGTTTGCAAACACTACCATAACCACGGCAATTATTAAAATGACAATTATTAAAGCCTGTCCTCTCCTCTTTTGACCACTCATGGTGTATAAATTATACTACATTTGTATAAATTTTCAATTTATTAGTGAATTTGAAACTCTAAGATATTAAAAAATAGCGGTGCTTAAGCACCGCTATTAAGAAGTCGATTAAATTGTTCAGGATTAATACTGATACCAGTATTTGCCTGTGACAGGATCTGTTCCTTTTGAATTAATTCTTACATCTGCTTTGTCGTAAGTTCCGCTTTTAACATCGTAGACCCAGCCGCCTGCATCTGTTACTTCCGTGCTTTCTACTACTCCGTCTCCGTCGCCTGTTACGACTGCATTACTTTTAACGACAGTGCCATTTGAATCCGTTACTTCTACTTCAGGCACGCTGCCATCTGCAAAAATCGTACCGTCAAGTTGTGCCGGGTATACACCGTGGTTTTTTGCGTAGTAAATACCAAGCGCAGATCTGACTGATCCGAGTTGTGCCTGTGCTTCAGAGCTTCTTGCTTCTTTGATAATTCCTTGATACTTAGGAAGGGCGTACATTGCAAGGATACCTAAGATTGCAATAACAATAACCAATTCCACTAATGTGAATCCTTTTTTGTTATTCCATCTGAGCATTTTATCACCTCCATTCAATTTTTAGTAGTGACTATTCTATAACTTTTCTAAAATTTGTCAAATGTTTTAAAGAGTTTTTCTATAGGCACCAGGCAACCCAAACATAGGTAAGTACATAGCAAGTGCTATAAATCCGACTATTATACCCAATATTACGATCATCGTAGGCTCCATTTTTGCAGTCATATTTTTAATTTTGTGATCTAAATTTCTGTCCCATAGGTCTCCAAGCTTGTCCAGAAGTGTATCTAATCTCCCGCTTTTTTCTCCTACGGCTGCCATTTGTGACATTATTTTTGGGAACACTTTTCTTTCTCTGAGAGATAGTGAAAAACTCCCTCCTTTTTCTATGTCTAACTTTACGCTCTCCAATTCTTTAATTAAGTACGAATTTGCAGTAACTTTTGATGCAGTTTCCAGGGCAGTTATTATATCTATTCCACTTCTCAGTATTAAGGAAAGGGAGTGAACGAACCTGGAGAGTGCAGTAAGTTTTGATATATCTCCAAATAGCGGCATCTTCAACTTCCACTTATCCAGTAGGTACTTCCCTTTTTTGTTCGCATAAATTAGTTTGTACGCTGCATATACAATTACAAAGAATAAAATTATTTGTATGTAATCGTGGGTTAAATAATGGCTTAATTGGAGAACGATTATCGTTGGCGTTGGTAATTTTTGTCCTGCCTGATTGTATATGCTAACGAATTTCGGAAGCACATATACGAGCAAAAATATTACAACTGCCGTTACTACGCTTACGACAAACTTTGGATATGCAAATGCAGAACTGATTCTTTTTCTGATTTCGTCGTCCCGCTCCAGATATTTTGCAATTCCCTGAAGTACACTATCTAAAGTTCCCGAGCGCTCTCCTACTTCCAATAGACTTAAATATATCGGTGGGAAAATATTAGGGTACTTCGAAAAGGCACTTTTAATGGAAGCCCCTCTTTCTATGTCATTTTTAATTTTTTGTATTACCTGTGAGAAGTATTTGTTTTCTGTTTGCTCTGATAGGCCGTCTAAACTGTCCAGAATAGAGAGACCTGAATTAATCAAAGTAGCGAATTGTTCTGTGAATACTATAAGCTCTTCACTTTTTACTTTTCTCGTGAGTATGTTAATATCTAATAGAGACTTGCCTTTGCCCGATTTTCTCGTCTCCCTCAATTTTATTGGATATATGCCTCTGTTTTCCAGTATCGTGTGAGCCTCACTAATTGACTTAGCTTCGAGGAAGCCTTTTATTTTTTTCCCGTTTTCGTCTTTTGCTATGTATACATAGGAGGGCATTATGCTTCAGCCACCACTCTTTCAACTTCTCTTAGTGTAGTAATTCCACTTATTGCTTTTTGCAGTCCTGCTTTTCGCATCGTAGTCATTCCGCTTCTTTCTGCGTATTCCTTAATTTCGTCGTACGAAGCAGATTGCTGAATGAGCTTTCTGAGCATTTTGTCTATTTCGAGTATCTCAAAAATGCCAGTTCTTCCCCTGAATCCAGTAAAGTTACACAAGGCGCATCCTCTGCCTCTGTATAACTTATCTACCTCAAAGTTTAGTTCGGTTTTGATCGTTTCTTTTTCACTTTCGTTTGGAATGTAAGATTCTTTACAATTTGGACATATTACTCTTACGAGCCTTTGTGCAACAACACCAATTAGAGACGAAGCTATTAGATATGGCTCAAGCCCAAGATTTAGCAATCTTATAGGAGTTGACGCAGCATCGTTTGTGTGGATTGATGCAAAAACGAGATGTCCAGTAAGAGAAGCCTGAACAGCAGTTCTTGCCGTATCCAGATCGCGTATTTCTCCTACCATTATGATGTTTGGATCGAGCCTTAAGATGGAGCGCAGCCCTACTGCAAATGTAATGCCAGCCTCTTCGTTAATCTGAATTTGCGTAATTCCTGGAATGTCGTATTCCACCGGGTCTTCCAGCGTAATGATTGTTTCCGTACCTGTATTTATAGTAGAAAGGGCAGAATACAGAGTTGTCGTCTTTCCGCTTCCAGTTGGTCCGGTAACGAGGATTATTCCGTAAGGCCTTTTTATAAGTCTGGAAAATACTTCGTATTGGTCTTCCAACATTCCCAGTCTTTCCATTGGCATAAGCATTTTCTGTCTACTCAAAATTCTTATAGTAAGTTTTTCTCCGTATTTTGCTCCTATTGACGAAACACGAAAGTCGTAAAATTCGTTCCTGTACTGTGCGCTAAAGTGTCCGTCTTGCGGCCTTCTTCGTTCTGCTATATCCATTCCCGCAGAAACTTTTATTCTGGAAATTACTGAATCGGAAATTTCCTTTGGAATATTTATGCTGTTGTACATTACTCCGTCTATGCGGTAGCGGACACGCGTGCTAAATTGTGAAGGGTCCAGATGAACATCGGAAGCATTTTGTGATATTGCATCTGACAAAATTGAATTTACTAAGCCCACTATGGAGCGGTCTTCGCCTGCAGTTTCGGGAATTATCGGGATTACGCTTTCTCTGGTTTCGTTTCCTCCTAATGCAGAAATTACCTGTTCTGCTCTTGCTTTAAGGTTGTAAATTTTGTTTAGTGCCTGCTCAAACTCGTTTTCCGTTATTAAATATGGCTTAATTCTTAATCCTGTGATTAACCGTGCGTTTTCAAGAACTTCAGGATTTACAGGAGGAACGCAGGCAACTTCCAGTGTGTTATTGGTTCTCTTTAAAGGGATAATGTAATTGGTTCTGATAAATTGTTCAGGAAGAAGTGAAACGATGTCGGGATCAAGGGCGTAATTTTCAATATTTATGGAAGGGATGTTGTACTGGTTTGAGAGAATGTTTGATAATTCTTGGGGTGAGATGAGGCCTTTTTGAATGAGAATCTGTCCGAGCCTTTCGTGTGTTTTCTTTTGCTCTTCAAGTGCTTGCATAAGTTGTTCTTTTGTGATTAATCCTTTTTGAAGAAGTAAGTCCCCTACCCTCATCTCTTTTTGCATACTGATATTCTATACTTTTTGAGGTATTAGTCAAATGTTTACGCAAAGTTTACGCATTTTTACCCATAAAACATTCGATTTATTCTTTTTCAATCGTCTTTCCTGTATGCTAATAATTTCGTCTTAAAATTTGCTAAAATTATGCAAAAAACTATTGAAAAAATTCTAAAATCTGATATAAACAGCACCGATAAGGTACTATTACCTTACTAATTCTTTGGAAGGGGGTGGCTGAAATGCGCACTGAAGGAAAACACATTATTATGGATGCTTCTGGCTGCAGTCCAGAAACTCTGAACGACCTCGAAGCGCTGAAGCAGATCCTTGTGGATGCTGCGGAGAAAGCTAATGCAACAGTTTTGAACGTTGCATTTCACCATTTTACTCCTCAGGGAGTTAGTGGGGTGGTGGTAATTTCTGAATCTCATCTCTCCATACACACCTGGCCTGAGTATGGGTATGCTGCACTCGACTTTTATACATGCGGCGATGCCGATCCGAAAGTTGCATGTGAATATGTTGCTGAGAAACTAGGTGCAAAACACATTCATACGACGGAAATTGCCAGGGGAGAAGAAGAAAATGGAAAATACCTCCACAGGATTGTAAACACTAAGGAATCTGAGAATGAGCAAAAAGTATCTGTACTTTCATGACAAGTTTGAGGAAGGTGAAGAACATCTGCACGGTATAGAGAGTGTGCTTGCTGAGGCAAAAACACCCTATCAATTCATGCAGATCGTAGAGAGTACTTTTTACGGTAAGATGCTTATTATTGACGGAGATGTACAGTCGTCCGTAAAGGATGAATATATCTATCACGAAGCGCTTGTTCATCCTGCTATGCTTTTACACCCCAATCCTAAAAAAGTTTTTATTTTTGGTGGTGGTGAAGGTGCAACTTTAAGGGAGGTATTAAAGCATAACAGTGTTGAAAAAGCAATCATGATAGATATAGATGAACAGGAAATAAGTTTAAATAAAAAATTTCTTACTGAGTGGCACAGAGGTTCTTTTGATAATCCTAAGGCTTCAGTACTGAACACTGATGCGCGGCATTTTATGGAGAAAAGCGTTTCCTCTAATTCAAGCGAAGTAATCATTAGTGACCTGACGGAGCCGTTTGATGCAGGACCTTCGTATAAACTGTTTACTAAAGAATTTTTTGAACTTTTGTTTGACAGACTTACTACGGATGGTATTTTTGTTTTACAGGCTTCTATGCTGAGAAATGTTACTTTTAGAATGCACAGGGCAATAAGGAACACATTGTCAAAAGTATTTCCCATAGTACGCAGTTATTATGCTTATGTGCCAAGCTTTGACACGACCTGGAGTTTTGTGCTTGCGTCCAAGCAGTACGATCCAAAAGCACTTTCGGTAGAAAAGGTTAATTCCCTTATCCAGCGGAGAATAAACGGCGATCTGCGTTTTTACGATGGAGAAGCACATACGAGGATGTTTTCACTGCCCAAAGACATTAAACGCATT
Organism: Caldisericaceae bacterium; assembly: GCA_027023025.1. GTDB lineage: Bacteria > Caldisericota > Caldisericia > Caldisericales > Caldisericaceae > S143-107. The sequence goes on from JALVXB010000028.1 coordinate 12,760, forward strand.
TTAAGTAAGGACACAGAAGAGATTATAACAGACAGCAAACCACTTGTGCTAAAAAGAAAAGAAAATGTATGATTCTTATTAAAAACGGAACAATTCTCACGCTTAAAGGAAATAAATTTTTCACGGGAGACCTTGCAATGAAGGACTCCCGTATTTTTTATGTGGGTAAAAGCAAGAAGTGGGATGTAGAATTTAACACAGTAATTGACGGGACTGATTTTATCGTAATGCCGGGATTTGTTAACACGCATACGCACCTTGCAATGGTACTGATGCGCGGCATTGCAGACGATATAGAACTCCATAAATGGCTTAACGATGTTATTTTTCCTATTGAGGGCAAACTCACGAAGGATGATGTTTACTTTGGTTCGCTCCTTGCTTCAATTGAGTCGATAAAATCTGGCGTTACCGCTGTTGCAGATTTTTACTTTCACATGGACGCTGTATTTAACGCGGTAAAAGAAACAGGTATTCGCGCAAATTTAGGTTTTGGGCTTGCATCTAAGTTTGACTTTGACATGATAAAACTAAAAGTAGCGACAGATTTCGTAAAAAAGTACAATGGCCTAGAAGATGGTAGAATACTTGCAAGTTTTGCGCCCCATGCGCCATATACCTGTACGCTGAAGTTCATGGAAGCGATTGCAAAGCGTGCAAAGGAAATGGGAGTGCTCGTCCATACGCACTTACACGAGACAGAAAAGGAAATTGTGGATTTTAAAAAACAGTACGGAACAACTCCTATACAAAAACTTGCTTCTGTTGGGTTTTTCGATGCGAAAGTAAATGCGGCGCACTGCGTATATATGAGTACAGAAGACTACAAAATTTTAAAAGAGCATAGTGTAGGTGCTGCATTGAACACTCAAAGCAACTTAAAACTTGGTTCTGGTATTCCCAATATTCCTGAAATGCTAAGATACGGATTAAACCTCGGCATTGGAACTGACGGCGCTTCGTCGAATAATAACCTTGTACTACTTGAAGATATGCGGCTCGTGTCGTTTTTAGCAAAAGGGCTTTCGCGTGACCCACAGCTTCTTCCAGCAGACGAACTTTTAAGGATTGCCACAATAAACGGTGCAAAAAATATTGGATTTAGTGATGTAGGCTTATTAAAAGAAGGATACAGAGCGGACATTATATTAATTAATAAAAATAGTGAAACATTAACGCCATTTACAAATCCACATTCTCTCGTTGCGTATTCTATGAAACCCAGTGATGTTGATACGGTTATAGTCAACGGAAACATCGTTATGCAGCACCGAAAAGTTTTAACTGTGGACGAGGAAGCAGTTAAAAAAGAAGTCAGAAAACATTATAAACGCTTGGTTGGTTCTTAACTTCTGATTGTTAAGTATCCTTTTCTTCAAAGAACTTCTTTAACTTAGAGTTTCGTTGTTCTTGCTAAAATTCTTTGTTATTCTAAGCTCAGCAGAATATCTCTACCTTAAAAATAAAAAACTAACAATAAATAAAAGACTAAAAAACAGACCATTTGCAAAAGTTCATCACTCTAAGCAAGCGAAGAGTCTCTGGCTTAGATAAACATTTTATATTTTTATACCACTTGCATTTTTCCGTCATTCTGAAAGAGCGAAGCGACTGAAGAATCTCTGCCTTAACAACTCTCGTAATTTTTCTGTCACTATAAGTAAAGCAAAGAGTCTCTGGCTTAAATAATTACTTTCAAAGATAAGCGCATTCTAAAAAAGAAGCAAAAGATAACCAAGTTTGCTTTCCAGAAGCTGAGTAAAAAAACCATTGTTATATGCGCATAAAATTCTGCAATAAAATTATCAAAGATCCTTAAAACAACTGGGGATTGCGATAAACCTCGTATCTTTTGCAATCCCCAGGAAATAATACCTGTTTAAACAAACTACGGCATATAGGTTACCGTTGCTGTTTTACTATCTTTATCAAATTTGTAATTCAGGCCAAAGGCATACGCAAGAGAGTATAGAGGAATCATTGGAGTTCCATTCTCCATATATCCTTTAATGTCTGGATTATTAGGGAATAACGGAATCGCGTTACTGTTCAACAGTGCTTTGTTCTGCCCCACCCAGTACTCAAATTTATTACCCAAAAACACAATTGTAATCTTCTTTGCAGCAGGATCGAAAGAATAATTACCAAACAGAGATTTAGAGATACTCTCCGCAGGGACAAACAAGCACCCGAACTTTTCGTTATAAACTGCCGAATTATTATTTTCAGGATCCAACTTCAGCGTAGTTCCATTTTTCGTATAAGTGGTACTACCTGCTTTTACGACGACCTTAACAGGATACTTCACAATAATACTACTACTTAACTTACTCGTCGCATTATCTTTGCCATCTCCAGTTGAATCAAAATTAATCACACCGTTAAGTGGTATGACAGTGCCGTTTTCCACATCCTTTGCAACTTTCAGCGCAATGTGCAAAGTTACCGATTTGCCTTTTTTTATGCTTCCATTCCAGACGATTTTGCCGTTTAAAACTTTCACAGCGCCAGAGACAGAAGCAGCACTAACGGCACTTGTAAGTTGCGGAATTGCCATCTCAAACTCGTTTGCATTTGGGTCATCCTTCTGCAAACCCGCACCAATATTCTTTATCACGACACTTATATCTACAGTATCTCCCGGTTTTAACTGCTTAAAATTCGGCACACTTATAAACCCAGTAAGTTTTGGAATTGGCTTTATGGGCTCAAGCGGTAAATACGGAATTACGGCGTACTTCTTAGTCTTTACATCAAAACTATTTAGAATATCTTTCTGAGATTTGCCGTTTGGAACAAAAATATCGTATACATTTGGAGAAACGCCTGCACTAAATGCACCTGGGTCAGCACCACCTCCCTGCCATTCAGCGGCAGTAGGTGCAACAATTCTCCAATAACCCGTACCGTAGCCATCCTGACTTCCAGAGATAATTGCAATGTAAGGCTTGTACGAACTGCTAATCGTAATGTACTTCTTCGGCAAAACAACTGTAATCGTATTTGCATTTTGGTCTGTTTGAATTTGCAACTCCCCCTGCACAGTGGTTCCATCAGAAAGTTTTATAAAGTTTCCATAAGACCAGCCTGCAATACGCAGGGCAATATCCCAGGGATGTTCAGGTGAAAGCAAAACTCTTGGACCTTTGGGCACAATCGGCTGAGTTTTTCCACCGTCCTTAAAATCGATGTAAGTTTCTACGATCTGAAAAGAGAAACCGTTCGGCCCATTCCAGGGGTTCCCACCTAAATTAGAAAATTTATACTGAAGAATGTAGTTTTCTCCATTATCTAACATCTTAAAGTGGACGAGGTCAAAAAGTCCTTCCCCTGCACTCTTAAATACATCTGCAAGCGGATACTGGTAATTGCCCGGACCATTGTCGTCATATGCGTCGTCGAGTAATTCCCCTACGACATTTCCGCTGAGTTTTACGGGAAATTTAAACTGCATCGGAGGTGTAAGTACTTCAAACACGCCATTATTCTTCGTTGCAAGAACAACCCACACATTATTTTCGAAAATGCCAGAAAGAGAGATTCCTCTCTTTTGCATAATTTTATCTGCTGCATAATATCCAGAAACAGGTATACCAATCGTATACGAATTGTAAGGGAATGGATTCATTGCAATCTCCGGCTTTCCGTTAACGAAAACGGGCATAATAGAATTTTCGTCGCCCCAGAATACATAAAGGTTTGGCAAAGATTTTATAGCAAAGGTAACGACAAAATTGCCCTTTTCTTTTGATTCGCTGAAGGATTTAATAGAGATATTTACATCTTTCAAAAGAGGGACTTCAGGCATTTTATCATTAGAGAAATAGACCGGTTTATAAGAGTACGGCGTGCCGTCAGGGAAGTAGTTGCTATACAAATACAAAGGCACACTTTCACCAAGCATTCCGTACAGTTCCATAAGGTACAGCTTAAACAATCTGTCGAACGATGGGTCGTTTCCAGAATCCTGATCGGAGCCGTACCACCAGAACCAATCGCTTCCCTCTGCACGCATTAGTAAATTATATGCTTTATTTTTTTCTTCTTCAGAAAGACTGCTTGTTTTGCTTAACAATCTTGCCCTTGCAGCCTTTAGCCACATCCAGGCAACATTCTCTTGCTTTTCCCCAATCCAGGTGTCCAGAGTAGGATTCACCCAGCTCGATTCTCCAAATTTTCCATTTATTTTCTTAACAGGCAAAGCACCGTAAGAAGTAATTGAGGAAATGTCTTTACCCTGTAAGTCTAATACGCTCACTTTATGTATTGGGACGGTTTTTCCTTTCCCAAAATTTTTAATATATTGAGAGGGAGTAATTAATCGGATTTTCCCTTCTTTCTCAAGTTTACTCAGTTCTTTGTAAAATGCATTAAGGAAATCATTTCCGTCATTCGGATAGTATTCCCAGACATTTTCCCCGTCAAGTGCAATTGTATATACGAGATTTCCGCTTTTGTTTAGTTTTTCTACATCAAGCAGCGTTGTTTTCACATCGTTTATTGCATCTTCTATGCTTTTGCCTGAATACCTGAATCCTATCCCGTCAGAAAGATATTTTTCTCTGAAAAATACAGTAACGCCGTCCACATCGTATGGCACATACTGCAGAGAAGGGTTGTTTTTTACATCTACCCCTAATTGGTTTAGATTGGATGCATCTGAAATCGTCCAATTCCACCCATTTTCTTTAAACACTTTCAGCGCTTCGTCGTTCAATGCACATTCCGATGCCCATGCACCATCAGGTTTTTCATTAAATACTTTATAAAACAAATTATTCGCCGTTTTTATTTGCATCTTTAAGTCGTTATCCCATCCAAAATCAGTAAGTAAAGCAGAAATTGGGTGGGAGTAAGGTGTAGTTACGACTTCAGCCTGGCCGCTGGAAATAAGTTTTTTATACCAGGAGAAAACATTCTGTATAAGCTCACTTTGTCTATTTAAAATAAGTTGAACATCGGAATAGGTAAAATTCTCGCTGTTTTCTGCCTTCTCGTATAACGGTTTAAGCTCAGGATCGTTCTTCACATATTCACTATCCATCCAGAACAGATTAAACAAAGCAACAAGATTCGTATAGTCCTGGTTTGAAAGGTAATTAACGATTGCCTTCTTATTAAGAGGGTTACCAAACTTCTTAAATGCTTCGTCGCGCTTATCAAGCAACTTTTTATAAAGAGGCACTTTTTTTACTATGTGGTCCCAATTAATGTCAAAAAATCCACCAGGTATCTGTATTATTTCCCACTTCTGGCTATCAGTAAGCTTCTCTGCAGGAATTTCAGAGAGGATTTCACGAATATCCTTTTCTCCCTTCTGGTAATCAATAAGTTGCTGCATAAGTGAACCAGAAAGGTCAAATGTGACTTTCACATCAGGATATTTGGAAACGAGATACGGCATTCTCCAGTAATCTTTTACGGCGTGAAGCCTCACCCAGGGCAAAATAAATTCCTTTTTTAAAGGATTCTCGTAGAACGGCTGGTGATTGTGCCACACGATAATGACATTGAGCGGCTTTTCCTTTGGCGCACATCCACCGCCAGGAAGAACGACAAGCATACCTACAAAAGTAACGACGAGAAAATACACTACAAACCTTCGCCAATTTTTCATATAAACCTCCTTCCTAATTCTAAAAATTTTTATAAAGGCACCCCATACGCCTTATTGCAAATTCTTATTTCGAATTCTTCAAATATCTTGCCTTAAACTCAGTATAAAACTCTTCAAAGTAATCCCCTGCTATTGCCTTGCGAATGTCCTGAATTAACCTGTGCATAAAGTACAGGTTGTGAATTGTTGCAAGTCTTGGCGCAAGGTATTCTTTTGCCTTAAAAAGGTGATTTAAGTATGCCTTTGTAAAGTATCTGCAGGTTTCGCACCCACAGTCCTCCTCAACGGGAGTAAAGTCTTCTTTGTAAATCGCTTTCGTAATTTTAATCGGGCCGTCTTTCGTAAAGAGTGTTCTGTTGCGTGCAACACGCGTGGGCAGCACACAGTCAAACATATCCACCCCCAGCCGCACATACTCCAGGATACTGATCGGGTCACCCACTCCCATAAGGTAGCGCGGTTTATCCTCTGGTAGTAAAGAAACGGTATAATCTACAAATTCTTTCGTAAGGTTTTTGTCTTCACCTATGCTGAGCCCCCCGAGAGTTACACCCTGAAAGCCGAGCGACAAAATATTTTTTACTGCAACTTCACGGAGGTCTTTATAAAACCCGCCCTGTATTACGCCAAACATCACCTGGTCGTCTCTCTTCTTTGCACGGAGACTCCTTTCTGCCCAATCCAGCGTAATCTCAAGCTCCTTTTCTGTCGTTTCGTGGTCAGAGGGATATTCGCTACAAATGTCAAGCGGTATAATAATGTCTGAACCAAGTTTTTCTTCTATCTCAACGACCTTTTCTGGAGTAAAGTGATGTTTTGAGCCATCTATAAAAGAGCGGAATTCTACGCCGCTTTTTTTGATTTTCCTTATCTCTCTCAGGGAAAGCACCTGGAATCCGCCGCTGTCCGTTAAAATGGCATGTTTCCAGTTCATAAATTCATGCAGCCCGCCTGCCTTTGCAATGGTATCTGGCCCTGGCTGCAAATAAAGGTGATAAGTATTCCCAAGAATAATTTTGAAACCGATCTTTTCAACATCCAGCGAAGAAAGCGTCTTTACGGTAGCCTGTGTTCCTACTGGCATAAAAACAGGGGTCTCTATTTTCCCGTGCGCTGTTTTAAACTCTGTAAGACGCGCCCTGCTTTTTGTACTTTGTTTTAACACTTTAAAATTAATGTCCATATTTCACCTCAAATAATTAGCATTGCATCACCAAAACTGTAAAAACGGTAATGTTCTTTCACTGCAACTTCGTAAGCGTGCAAAGTAAATTCCTTACCGGCAAACGCAGAAACGAGCATCAATAATGTAGTTCTTGGAAAGTGGAAGTTTGTGATAATTGCGTCAACAATTTTAAAGGGATATCCAGGCTTTATAAACAGCTTTGTTTTCCCGCTCATCGACTTAAGCTTCCCGTTATAAGCAGATGCAGTTTCGAGAGTACGCACGACAGTTGTGCCACACGCAAAAACTCTTCCGCCTTTTTCTTTTGCTTTGTTAACGATTCGTGCTGTTTCTTCTGGCACGAAGAACTCTTCCTCGTGCATTTTATGGTGTTCTATAATTTCTTCTTTCACCGGCTTAAAGGTACCAAGCCCTACATGAAGCGTTACATAAGCGATAATTACACCTTTATTTTTTAATGCGTCAAGAAGCACTTTCGTAAAGTGTAACCCAGCCGTAGGAGACGCAACAGCACCTTCCTTTTCTGCAAAAATCGTCTGGTACTCTTTCTCGTCCGTTATTTTACCTTTTATGTACGGCGGCAGTGGCACATTCCCGATGCTTTCAAGTATCTCGCGCATAGTAAGGTTGCTTCTACTTACAAACTGCACGACATTTTCACCGTTACTCCCTTTTTCTTTAACCTCAATCGTTATATCTTCGTTTACTGCGATTCTATCACCTGTGTGTATTCTTCTATTGGGACGGGTCAGCGCAAGCCACTCAAATTCAGAACGCTGTTTAAGCAGAAATACTTCACGCTTTCCACCTGTTTCCTTATTTAAACCTTTTATGCGTGCACGAATTACTTTTGTATTGTTCAGAACGAGGACATCACCCGATTTGAAATAATCTACAATCTGAAAAAATTTCTTATGGGTAATACTTTGCTCTTTCCTGTTTAACACCATTAACCTTGCGTGATCTCGCGGATAAATGGGGTGCTGTGCAATAAGCCCCTCTGGGAGATAATAGTCGAATTCTTCGAGTTTCATATCATCGTAACATAGGAGTAATAATTTCTATTGCCTTTTTCTTTAAAACAGGAAAAAGTGCGCTGCCTATCTGATAAAACTTCGAGCTTTCTATCTGGGCAAGGACATTGCCGCCCAGGTGTAGGTACCCCATTGAGCTTACGAGTATTTCGGCAATTATAAACAGAATAATAAATGCAATAGAAAAACGGAAAAGAGCGCCAAGTAGCGCATCTACCCACTTAAGGAATGGACTTACACGGACAGCCTTGCGCACGAGTACACCTACAATTCTGAAAATAATTATTACGAGCAAGAATAAAACGATAAATGCAATTCCGTATAGAATACTGTTTGCTATACTGCTTACTATATACTGCTGCACAGTAAGCTGAGGTTGGGCGCTTGCATTTTGCATAAGAAATGTTTGAATAAACGAAGGAAGATGCAACGAAGAAAATGCAGCGTTAATGTTCTGCGCAGTCGCAGGAAGATTGGCAACTACATCAGGAAGTTTTATAATGGGTGCAATTTTTTCTTTTAGAAACGGAGTTATAGATATCCACTTGTCAAGAATAGGAGCAAAATTTGCACTGTATCCTTTTGCAACAAACCAGCCTACAACTACGCCAAGAATGTCAAAAAAGGGTACAATTACACCCGACTTTATTCCTTTAATTATCTCAATCAAAAGAATAATAAAAACAATTAAATCAATGTAGTTCAGATTATTCATACGATAATTTTACATACAAAGAGAAAAAATTCAATAGAATAAACAATTCATAACAAACATTTAAACTTTATATGCCTTAAACTTATCGACATCCTGCTTAAATCCCTTAACAATTAAAAATACGCCTTTTTCTGTACTCTCAGAATGTAAAACTTCCAGTGTATCGTATATCCTGGAAAGAACGCTCTGCTTACTGTGAGGGATGAACAACTTCTCGCTCGTGTGAAGGCGTGAAATCTCTTTGCCAATTCTTTCTTTCAATACTTCTATTCCTTCACCCTTTAGCGCTGAAATAAAAACTGCTTCTGGATACCTCTGCTTAAGAAAATTGAGTTTTTCCTCGCTAATTTTGTCAATTTTATTGAACACTGTAATTCGAGGGATAAGAGATGCACCCAATTCGTTTATCGTCCTGAGGACGGTTTCCATTTTCGCACTAAAGTCCGGAACAGAAACATCCGTAACATGCAGGATAATCCACGCATCGAGAATTTCCTCAAGAGTGGAATGGAATGCGTAAATCAAGGCAGGCGGCAGATCTCTTATGAAGCCAATCGTATCTACAAACAACACCTTTTCCCCGTTTAGTTCCCTTTCCCTTACCAGAGTGTCTAAAGTTGAAAACAGCATATCTTCCACATATGCATCAGGAGTGGTGAGTTTGTTAAGTAAAGTCGACTTTCCGCTGTTTGTATATCCTGCAATTGCTATTATAGGAATGTTGCTCTTTTTCCTCTTTTTTCTTCTCAGCATCCGCTGTTTTCTTATCTCTAAAAGCTTCTTTTCCAGCACTTTTATCCGCTTTTCTATGTATCGCCTCTTTAATTCTGTTTTCTTTTCACCGGGCCCTTTAAGGCCCATTTCAGAGCCTACCTGCTGGTCAAGGGAAATTCCGCTGTGCACGATCTCTGGGAGGTGCATTTCAAGTTCAGATAGTTCAACCTGTAATTTTCCTTCTTTAGTTTTTGCACGCATATCAAAGATCATCAGTATGAGATGCGGCCTGTCAACAACTGGCACTCCGATCTCTTTCGAAAGATTTCTTATCTGAAGATAAGAAAGTTCCGTGTCTATAAAAACGATTTCTGTATCAAGTAATTTTACGATTTGCCTGATTTCGTTTACTTTGCCTTTTCCAAGGAAAAATCCGTAATTTGGTTTTCTTGCAACATATGTGGTTTCTGCTGAAATTTCGTACCCAAGCGTTTCTACAAGGAGTTTAAACTCTTCAAACGAATCTTCAGAGATTTCTCTTACGAGTGGATTGATTACTTCTACTACTACCGCTTTTTTGCTATCTTTCAGTATTTGAGTTTCTGACCCCATCAGGCATACCTGCGCTTTGGAAAAAGCAACGCCGTAATTGCCATACTAAATAGAGAAAGTAATACAGAACCAATCATTGCATCCCAGAAAGAAGAAATTTTAAATCCAAAGTCGAATGCTGCCACAAACTCAAGAACGATTCCGTTCAGGATAACGACAAACAAACCAAATGTTACGATGTCAATAGGTAGAGAAATAAAGAGCAAAAACGGTTTTATCGTTGCGTTTGCAATGCCCAGCAGAATAGCAGCAAGAATAAGACTCCAAAAACTGTCAAATTGGAACCCGTGCAAAATTCTGCTTACGATGTAAAATGAAATGCTATTTATCAAAAGCGATGCTATAATCCTCAATCATTCACCTCTTCTTTTTATTAAGTATACCAGAACGGTGCAAAGTTGTAAAATATTTTTTCGCAAACCTGTGGGATTCATCCCTGACCCTTTGCAAAAGCTTTAATACTTCAGAACGCCTTGATAGTCTTATAGGTTCACTCCGTCCTTCCACAAAGACGAGTTCTTCTTTCTTTGCAAGCGAAGCAATCTCCACATCTACATTAAGCAACTTTTTAATTGCAATGGCAGAATCAAGCTGCCCTTTGCCACCATCAATAAGGAGAAGGTCTGGCATTTTGTCTGAAAACTCTTCTTCTGTACCCCGTTTGAAACGCCTGAACAAAACCTCTTTCAGCATGGCAAAGTCGTTTGGGCCTTCCACATACTTAATTTTAAACTTTCTGTACTGGTTCTTATCAGGCTTTCCATTGGTAAAAACGACCATAGAACCTACGGCATCCTGTCCCGAAACATTTGATATGTCGTATCCTTCTATGCGTATTGGAAGATTTGAAAGTCCCAGTGCTTCTTTCACACTTTCCAGCAACTTTTTTTCTTTTAAAAGTTTTCTACGCTCAATGTAACTTTCAAGCTGTACCTTTGCGTTGTTTTCTGCCATCTTCACGATATTTTTCTGAAGTTCTCCCCGTGCCTGAATAATGCGCACCTTTGTGTTGTTTTGAGAAGAAAGAAATTCTTCCAATTGCTTCCCGTCGGGTAAATTTACGCCGATATAAATCTTATTAAAGTTTCCATGAAAAGGATTTTGCATAAGAAACTCTTTGACAATTTCTTCTCTTGTTGAACTGCCTGGTACATTCAGCAGAAAAGGATACGACGAAATAAGTTTTCCGTGTCTTACACTCATCTTTACGATAGAAGCAATTTTACCTTTCCGATAAACTCCAAATGCATCAAAAGAAACATTTCGTTCTACTACGACGCTTTGTTTTTCCATAAGGGAAAAAATACTGCGAATCTGGTCTCTGTATATAGCAGCCCGTTCAAACTCCAGATTTCTTTTTGCTTTCTCCATCTCGATTGAAAGCCTTTTTAAAACTCTGTCACTATTTCCCTTAAGAAAATCCTTTAAAGATTCTACAATTTTTAAGTAATCACTCCTTGAAATTTTGTGCGCACAAGGGGCACTGCACAAACCGATGTGGTAGAGCAAGCAAGGCTCAATTGTTTTGTCTTCCGTAATCTTAATGTTGCAGGTGCGAATAGGGAAAATTTTTCTGATTGCCTTTATCGTAAGGTCAATAGCTTTTCCATGCGGAAAAGGCCCAAAGTACTCCCCATTCTGCCCCCTTATTCTGTAAACTTTCAAAAGCCTTGGATAGTCTTCACTTGTAATCTTTATGTAAGGGTAATTCTCGTCGTCTACAAGGCGGATATTATAAGGAGGCTTATACTTTTTTATTAGATTGTTTTCAAGAAGGAGTGCTTCCTCCTCCGAGCCCGCTACGATAAAGTCTACAAACCGGATTTTACTACTGAGAGAGACAGTTTTGATATCGGAAGGATGGGCATACGAAGAAACTCTTTTTCTGAGAGATTTTGCTTTACCTACATATAACACCTTCCCTTTCTCGTCCTTCATTATGTAAACACCGGGAAGAAGGGGAAGGTGTTTTATTTCATCAGGGAACTTTATGCTACTTTGCATAATCCGTGTAACGGGTTTCTCGCACTACCGTTACTTTTATTATGCCCGGATATACAACCTCCTGTTCGATTTTTTTTGCAACATCGTGAGAAATTTTCAGTGCAAGATTTTCGTCTATTTCCGTAGGATTTACCATAATACGGACTTCTCTTCCTGCCTGAACGACAAAAGCTTTTTTAATGCCCGGGACTGAAGATGCAATTTTCTCTATCTCTTCAAGCCTCTTTATGTACACTTCAAGATTCTCTCTTCTTGCTCCAGGCCTCGTTGCAGAAAGCGTATCTGCAATTTGAACAATGGTATCAAGTACATTTTCAGGTTTTACTTCGTTATGGTGTGCTGCGACTGCATGAACTACGAGTGGATTTTCACCATATCGCTTCAAAAGGTCCGCACCAATCAAAGCGTGAGGCCCTTCAATTTCGCTGCCCATAACCTTACCAATGTCGTGAAGGAATGCAGCGCGTTTTGCAAGGGTTACATTTTCCCCAAGTTCCGATGCGAGAATACTTGCAATCATCGCACTTTCAATGGAATGCTGAAGCAAATTTTGTCCAAAACTCGTTCTGAATTTCATTCTACCTATAAGCTTCTTTATTTCAAGCGGCACATTGTATATAGAAACGGACATAAGTGCTTCTTCAGCTTCTTTAAGTATCATCTGTTCTACATCTTTCTCTGCTTCTCTTACGAAGTCTTCAATGCGTGCAGGATGAATCCTTCCGTCCAGTATAAGATGCTCTAACGCTTGCTTTGCTACTTCCCTCCTTATGGGGTCAAAGCAGGACAGCGTTACGGCTTCTGGCGTGTCGTCCACCAGTACATCAACACCTGTAAGCGTTTCAAAAGTTCTTATATTTCTACCCTCACGCCCAATAATACGCCCTTTAATTTCTTCTGACGGAAGAGGTACTACAGAAACGGTCGTCTCTGACACATAGTCAGTAGCGCATCTTTCCATTGCTTCGGAAAGAATCACTTTTGCTTTTTGCTCTACATCCGTCTGAAGTTCTTCTTCCATTTCTTTTATGCGTTTTGCGTATTCCCCTTGAAGTTCTTTCTCAATGTTTTCAAGAACAATGCGCCTTGCTTCGTCAGGCGAAAGACCCGCAACCCTGAAGTATTGTGCTTCGGCTTCCTTCATTTTCTCTTCGACTGCTTTTCGCATCCGTTCTACTTCCTGTTCTTTTCTTACGAGCTCTTTCTCCTTGTATTCGAGAGAATTAAGTTTATGCTCTGCAGCTTCTTCTTTTCTCAGCAGCCGGGATTCTATTTCCTGTATTTGTTTCTGTTCCTGTTTTATCCGATTTTCCAGTTCGTCCTCTTTTTTCTCAAACTGCTTTTTAAGGTTTATTTCCATATCAAGGCGGGCGGATTGAATTTCTCTTTCGGCTTCTTCTTTTCGTTTTTTAATGTATTCTTCTATAGAACCTATTTTGGTTTTGTAGATGTAGCCCTCGAAGAAAAACCCTAATAGAAAACCAATTGCAAGCATTGCAATGGTAATAATCAAATATAAAATGTATGGAACCTGCATGTTTCGCACATCCTCACCTCCTGTCTTTCAACTCAGCGAGGACCTTCCTAACTGTAAACTCTCTATAACCTCTGCTTGAAAGGAAACTGCCTAACTTATCAAGCGGCCGTTTCGTCGAAAGCGAAAGTGCATTTTCTCTTTCTTTATTTTCGTCGTATATGACCGAAAGTAAAGGCTCGAATACTTCATGTTTTATACCTTTTGCTATTAATAAATATTTGATTTTCAAATACCCATATTTCTTCTCAAAAGCATATTTTCTAATAAGTCTTTCGGCATATAGTTTCTCGTTAAGAAGCTCCCGCTCAGTTAATTTATTAATCGTATTTTTAACTTCTTCTTCACTATACTTCTTTCTTAATTTTTGCTTTAACTCTTTTACCGAATAATCCCTTCTGGAAAGAAGCCTGAGTGCGTAATTAAAACACGAAATAGGTTTACTGCTTCGCGCTTTCTTCTTCCTCTTCCTTTCCGAAGAATTTATCATTCACTTCTTTCCTTACCTTTTCCAGAATTTCAGGATGCTCAGAAATAAAATTAATCGCGTTATCTCTGCCCTGCCCGAGTTTAATGTCTCCATAAGAATAATAAGAGCCTGCTTTTTTAATAACTCCTGCCTTTACTGCTACATCAAACAGATCTGCAAGTTTTGACACGCCTTTCCCAAAAATCAGGTCAACGATTGCCTCTCTATATGGAGGAGCAACTTTATTTTTTACGACCTTTATCCTTAACCTGTTGCCAATAACCACGCCTTTGTCCTTAATACTCTCTACTCTTCTGATGTCGAGTCTTACAGAGGAGTAAAACTTTAACGCACGGCCACCAGGCGTTACTTCGGGATTGCCAAACACGATACCTATTTTTTCTCTTAACTGGTTAATAAATATAACGCAGGTTTTAGACTTGCTTATAGAACCCGTAAGTTTCCTTAATGCCTGCGACATAAGGCGTGCCTGGACGCCCATAAACGAATCGCCCATATCGCCTTCGAGCTCTGTTTTTGGCACGAGTGCAGCAACCGAATCCAGAACCACGATGTCCACCGCACCAGAGCGCACAAATGTATCGATAATTTCAAGTGCCTGCTCTGCATAATCCGGCTGCGATATAATCAGGTCGTCGATATTTACTCCGAGGTTTGCTGCATACTCCGGAGAAAACGCGTGTTCAACATCCACAAACAATGCTTTACCGCCTTCTTTTTGTGCATTTGCAACGGCCTCCAGTGCAAGCGTCGTTTTACCCGTACCTTCGGGGCCGTATATTTCAATAATTCTGCCTCTGGGAAACCCACCTGCACCAAGTGCAATGTCCAGAGAAAGAATGCCCGTGGGAATTACTTCTACAGAAAGATGAGACTTTTTATCCCCCAAACGCATTACAGAACCCTTGCCAAACTCCTTCTCGACCTGCGCAATGGCAAGCTTAAGCGCATTTTCTTTATTAATATTTTCCTTATTTGCCATATTCTTACCTCTCTTTACGAAAATTTATCTATTTTTCATTATAGTTAATTTTCAAGCGAAATCAAACTGAGCAATTACTTCGTATATAGGGCCATACCTAGTTAAAGTGCTTTTTACTAAAGATAAACCGCTTGCACTTACGCTTAAAGAAGGAAAATCAATGTCGGCACGGGAGATATCAAGAGGTGCGCGCGTCCTGCCAAGCGTTAAGTGTGGGACATAACTCTTCTCCTGATTGAAGCCAAGTGTGCTTAAATCGTTATCTATAACTTTCATTAATTCAATAATTCTTTCTCCATCTTTTACTGCAACAAAGATAACTTTTGCACGCCTTTTATTTGGAAATGCAGAAATACCCTGATAAATAAAAACAAAATTGGTAAATCTGCTGGCAATGTCTTCCAATTTTGCTTTCACAAGATCACTCTGAAAATTTTCTACTTCTCCGAGAAACTTCAGCGTAAGGTGTAAATTATTTTTATCCACCCATTTTACATTGTGGTATTTTCTCATTAATGCTTTCTCTACGGAGAAAACTTTGTTTTTATCAAGATCTGTTTTTAAGGCTATAAATAATCTCATAATTTTCTAATTGCTTTTGCAAAGAGTTTTTCTTCGTCAAAATCGTATATTTTTGCTTTATAAATGCTTCCTTCTTCAACGACTTCGTCGTTATCAATTACAACAAAGTCGTCAATCTCCGGCGCATCGTAAACCGTCCTGCCTATAAAAGCATTCACAGTCTCGTCAAAGTAATCCACTATAATGTCCATTTGTTTTCCGTTCATACGAGAGAACTTCTCCACATTTATATCGTGCTGCAACTTCTCAATAATGTGCTGCCTTTCAATTTTAGTTTTTTTATTTACCCGTTTGTCCAATGAATAGCTCTCCGTTCCTTTTTCCCTGAAAAACGGAAACACGCCAAGGTGTTCAAACTTTGCCTTCTTTACGAACTCGATAAGTTCGTTAAATTCTTTTTCGCTTTCTCCAGGAAAACCAACGATTACAGTCGTGCGGACTGCTATTCCATGAGACTTTAGCTTATCAATAAGTAGTTCGATATCTTTTTTACTGCCTATTCTACGCATCCTTTTAAGGATAAAGTTGCTAATGTGCTGGATAGGGACATCAATGTAAGGCACTACCTTATTATCATTTGATGTAATGTACTCTATAAGCTCGTTAGAAATTTCAGAAGGATAAGTGTATAAAAGCCTAATCCATCTAATACCTTTCACCCTGTTCAGCAAATTTAGCAAGTCAAGAAGGCTATTTTTCCCGTACAGGTCTATTCCGTACTGCGTCGTATCCTGCGCAATTAGAATGAGTTCCTTCACGCCGTTCTCTGCAAGTGACTCTGCCTCAGAAACGAGAAATTCCACATCAAAGCTGTGCACTGGCCCTTTAATTTTAGGGATTAAACAAAAAGCACACTTATGGTTGCAACCGTCCGCTATTTTGAGGTACTCGTAATGAGGAAGCGTAATCTGCAAACGAGCAAACTCTTCAGAGCGCACCGTACTATCCACAAACGCTTTTCCTCTCCCAAGCAGTGCGCTTTCTACATCTCCAATGTTGTTCGTTCCGGTTATTGCATCTACCTCCGGGAACTTTTCTAACAGTTTTTCTTTTACGAGAGAAGGATAACATCCTGAAACGATAACTTTTGTAACTTTACCACTTTCCTTTTTTTCGATAAATTCTCTTATTACTGCTTCAGACTCTGCCCTTGCACTTTCAAGAAATGCACAGGTATTAATGATGACAGAGCGTGCTTCGTCCGTATCAAATGTAATAGAAAACCCATCCTGTATAAGAAGGCCCAATATTCTTTCGCTATCCACTATATTCTTGGGACATCCAAGGCTCACAATACCAATAGGTTCAAAATTCCTCATCTAGGGCTTTTTGTACACAACCTCCACGACTTTCTTATTTTTACTCACAACGCCTAATTTTTTCCCGTTCAAAGTAACAAAGGCATGCGTTGCATTTCCAAACAGAATTTTTACATAGTTCTTCCCCTTAAACTCTTTTTCCTCACCAGGGTGAATAAAAAGCTGAGTATACTTTCCGTCAATCGTAACACCTACCCAGCATAACTTATCTGCAGAAACCACGACATCCACGCCAGAGTAGGCCTTTTTTGGAGGATTTAGCTTATTTTCTGAAGAAGGTGGATTTTGCTCGTTTGCAGGTTTCTGCTGACCTGACGAAGGGGTTTTGTTTTCATTTTTAGAAGAGTTTTTACTTTCGGAGGGCGTCGTAATTTGCGTTCCTGAATTATTTTTAGGATGATTGCTTAACGAATACTTAACAAATATACCGATAACAATCGCAATAATAACAGCACCGATAACGACAAAAGTCGTAATGTTATTTTTGTTTTTATTAGGTTGATGTGTATCTTCTTTTTTATCAAAAAGAGACTTGTATTGTAACACAAGAGGCTCCGGGTCAAGCCCAAGAGCCTCCGCATACTTTCTTATGTAAGCGTTCACAAAACCGTCGTAGCGCTCAAACTTGTTGTTTTCTATCTGCTCAAGATAATACTTTCGAACGAGCGTTTTATTTGATATGTCTTCCAGCGTAAGGTGTTGTCTTTCTCTTTCGCTCTTTAAGTAATCACCAATATTAGGTTTCAAAGGCTACCTTTAACACCTCCTCGACATCATCAATCAAAACAAACTTTAGTTTATTCTTTGCTACTTTCGGAATCTTTTTCAGGTCGTTTTTGTTTTGTTTCGGTAAAACAATCGTCTTAATACCGGCTCTATAAGCACCCAGTACTTTTTCTTTTATGCCACCAACGGGCAAAACTCTTCCCCGTAAAGTAATTTCACCCGTCATTGCAACATCTTTGTTTACTGGTTTTTCCGTAAGTATAGAAACGAGAGTCGTGAAAATCGTAATCCCTGCAGAAGGGCCTTCTTTTGGCACGGCACCTTCAGGCACGTGAATGTGTATGTCGTACTTGTTGTAAAAGTCTGGGTCTATTCCGAACTTCTCGGCATGCGAACGCACATAACTTAATGCAGCCTGAGCGCTTTCTTTCATTACATCGCCAAGCTGCCCCGTCAAAATCAAATTCCCCTTCCCTTTCATCTTCGTTGCTTCAATGTAAACAATGTCACCGCCAGCAGATGTTACGACCATACCACAAGCAACACCTACCTGACTCTTCTTTTCCTGCATACTTACGGGGAATACAGGATTGCCAAGGTATTTCTCAAGATTCTTCGTAGTAATTATCACCTTTACAGAACCTTTTTCTGCCTTTTCCTTTGCAACCTTACGCATTACTTTCATAATTATGCGCTCAAGATTTCTAAGCCCTGCTTCGCGCGTATATTCCCTGATTATTCTCAGCAAAGCATTATTACTAAACTCAAGCTCCTTTTCAGTAAGGCCGTGTGCTTTTAACTGTTTCGGTATAATAAACTTCTTCGCTATTTCTATTTTTTCTTCGTCAATGTATCCCGGAAGAGAAATAACTTCCATTCTGTCAAGAAGAGCAGGTGGAATTGTATCCACGATGTTTGCAGTGGTAATAAATAACACTTCTGAAAGGTCAAACGGAAGCTCTATGTAATGGTCAGAAAATGCATTATTCTGTTCAGGGTCAAGCGCCTCAAGCAATGCGGCAGTAGGATCGCCTCTAAAATCTGCACCCACTTTATCAATTTCATCTAACAGGAAAACGGGATTTTTAACGCCTGCCTGTTTTATACCCTGAATAATCCTGCCAGGCATTGCGCCCACATAAGTCCTTCTGTGTCCTCTTATTTCTGCTTCGTCTCTGATGCCGCCAAGAGAAACATGCACAAATTTTCTGTTCAGTGCTTCTGCTATTGAACGCCCGAGAGATGTTTTTCCAACGCCAGGAGGTCCAACAAAACATATAATCGGACCTTTAATGTTCTTCGTAAGTTTTTTAACGGCGATAATCTCGAGAATTCTCTCCTTAATGTCGTTAAGGTCGTAGTGGTTCTTATCGAGAATTTCCTTTGCCTTTTTAATGTCTATACGGTCCCTCGTCCGTTTATCCCAAGGGAGGTCAATCAACCAGTCCAAATATGTACGGATTACGGCGCTCTCAGGGCTCATCGCCGGTATCTTTTTGAGTCTTTCTAATTCCTCTTCTATCTTATCTTTCACATAAGAAGGAAACTTCCTTCCCTTCATCTTCTTTTTGTATTCGCCTATTTCACCGACTTCTTCGCCAACTTCGCCAAGCTCTTTCTCAATTTCTTTTAACTTTTCTCTGAGGAAGTATTCCTTCTGGCTTTTTTCTATTTTGTTTCTTACCTCTTCGTCTATCTTTCGACTTAACTCCAATATTTCGTCCTCACGCTCAAGGTAGTGGACGATCTTTTTAAGCCTTTCCGTAACATCAATCGTTGAAAGTAAGTCCTGCTTTTCCTCGATACTCAAAAACAGGTTGGCCGCAACTATGTCAGCAAATCTATCAGGATCAGTTGCATTCGTTAAAGATACGATAATATCTTGTGGTACTTTTTTATTTAACTCAGCGTAAAGAGAGAACTTTTCCACTATAAGTCGCATCAACGCGTCCTGCTCAAGAGTTTTCTGAGCCTCGCCTTTCTCTATCGGCTCTACATCTACTTTCCAGTAAGGTTCGTTTGTATAAAACTTTTTAATTTTTACCCTCTGAATGCCTTCAACAAAAATTCTGTAAGTGCCGTCGGGCAACTTTAATATTTGTAGAATTTCAGCCCCTACGCCAACAGAATACACATCATTTTCAGTGGGTTCTTCCACGATTCCCTTTTTCTGTGTAGCAAGAACAATCCTCTTGTTCGTTTCGAGGGCCTTTTCTATGGAAGCAATCGACTTTTGCCTGCCAACGAGAAGTGGAATCACCATATATGGAAAAACTACTATGTTTCTAAGCGGTATGAACGGTGCCTCAGTCATATCCCAGTTCTTCAATCTATCACCTCCTATGCGATTTTTTTAATGTAAGTTCTTTTACCGGAAGCATCGAGAAGTACTGCCTGCTCCATACCTGAAAGGAATCCCTTCGTAATAATGCACTTTCTAACATTTTTCAGGCTGGGAAGAGTGTACATAAGTTCCATCATCGATTGTTCCATAATAGACTTAAGCCCTCTTGCGCCAATTCCTAATTCAATTGCTTTATCCGCTATGTAGCCAAGCGCTTCGTCTTCAAATTCAAGTTCCACATTATCAAAAGCAAAAATTTCTTTGTACTGTTTTACGAGAGAATTCTTAGGTTTGTACAAAATTTCTATAAGTTCTGCACGAGAAAGTGCTTTAAGCCTTGCAACCACCGGAAAACGCCCTACAAATTCCGGCAGCATGCCAAACTTAACGAGATCCTGTGGCAAGATTTTAATGTCCTCGGCCTTAACATCTTTAGTCTCGTTTCCAAACCCAATTTTTCTTTTTTTCACTCTACTCAGTAAAATGTCTTCAATTCCGTCAAATGTACCACCACCTATAAAAAGTATGTCTTTTGTGTTCACTTTTATAAATTCTTGATAAGGATGTTTTCTTCCACCAGCAGGAGGTACATTTGCAATTGTTCCTTCCACAATCTTTAATAATGCCTGTTGTACGCCTTCACCGGAAACATCCCTCGTAATGGAAGGGTTTTCACTTTTTCTCCCAATTTTATCTATCTCGTCTAGATAAACGATCCCTTTTTCTGCCCTGCTTACATTAAAGTCCGTGAGCTGCAACAAACGCTGAATAACAGTTTCCACATCTTCCCCAACATATCCCGCTTCCGTAAGAGAGGTAGCATCAGAGATAGATAAAGGTACGCCTATAATCTGTGAAAGTACTCTTGCAAAAAGAGTTTTTCCAGAACCTGTCGGACCTATAAGCAATATATTGCTTTTTTCTATGTTTACATCGTCCTTGTTTGCCAGAATGCGCTTATAGTGATTATACGCTGCAACAGAAATAATTTTCTTTGCTTCTTCCTGTCCTATAATGTACTCGTCTAACTTTCTATGGATTTCTTTAGGTGTAGGCAAATTTTTGAGTTCGTTCTGCGTCCTCTTTGACTCCTCTGCCCTTACGATGTTGTAGGCTTTTCTTATGCATTCATCACAGATGTAAATGCCTTTAGGGCCTGCGACTAATTTATTTACCTCTTTATAACTTTTTCCACAGAAAGAGCAACGAGGCTCTTTTATTTCGTCCACTAATCTTTTTCACCTCCAAGCGTTCGCGAACGCTTTATAATCTGGTCTATAATGCCATATTCCTTTGCATCTTCGGGTGACATATAAAAGTCGCGCTCCGTATCTTTTTGTACTTTTTCAAGAGGCTGCCCAGTGTGCAATGCAATTATCTCGTTTCCCATTTTTTTAATTCTGAGAATTTCCTTTGCTTGAATTTCCACATCTGTAGCCTGCCCCTGCGCACCACCCCAGGGCTGGTGAATCATAATACGAGAATGAGGCAAAGCAAAGCGCTTTCCCTTCTCACCAGCAGCAAGAAGTATTGCAGCAAGCGACGCTGCCTGTCCAAGACAAATCGTAGAAACAGGTGCTTTAATGTACTGCATCGTATCGTAGATAGCCATTCCAGGAATCACTTCTCCCCCGGGACTGTTAATGTAAAGGTAAATATCCCTCGTTGGGTCCTGTGCTTCCAAAAAGAGCATCTCTGCAACAATGAGGTCTGCAACCTCGCCGTTTATCTCCCCGGTTAAAAAAATAATCCTATCTTTTAATAAGCGTGAGAATATATCGTAACTTCTTTCTGTACGCCCGTTTTCTTCGATCACAAACGGAACTATTGGCATACTTACTCATCCCCTTTCGTTTCTTGCTGCTTCTTTCCTTCTTCTATCTTTTCTTCGTTAACTTTTTCCTTTTTAATTATAGCACGATCCTTTAAGAAAGAAATTGCTTTGTTCCTGAGAAGCTGGTCCTCTATGATAGACTTCACATCTTCAGAGAGTCTTATATTCTTACTTGAAATGTTTTGCTCTTTTACAAACCTGTCAAACTCTGCTTTAATCTCGTCGTCAGTCACCTTAATGTTTTCTTTTTTAATAATTGCCCTGATAATTAAGTCTTTTTTAATGTCTTTTATTACAGACTTTTTGATACCTTCCTTCAGTTCTTCGAGTTTGTCAGGCGCATCCTTAAATGCATCAGTTAACTTAATACCGTGTTTTAAGTACTGATTTTCCAGATCCTTAAATCTACTTTCAGTTTCTTCTTTTACGAGTTTTTCAGGAAGTTCCACATCTAATTTGTCAGCAAGAATTTCAAGTGCTTCGTTTCCTTTTGATTCCTCAAGTTGCGTTTCTTTGTTCTTCAACGCTTCTTCCCTGATACTCTTTTTCATTTCTTCAAGATTTTCAAACCCTGCATCTTTTGCAAGTTCGTCGCCAATTTCAGGAATCTTTTTCTCCTTAACTGCAACGACCTTAACCTGAACAGTCATATTATCTGACTTTACTTCGAATGTATCTCCGGGCTTTTTTCCAACGATTTGCTCGTCAAAGTCACCCACGAATTGTTTCTTACCTACTTCAAGCGTTACATCTTTCCAATCCGCATCCTTAACTTCGTTGATCTTGTATTGAACATCTACGAGATCGCCTTCTTCCGCTGCCCTATCCACTTCTTTTACCTCTGTAAATGTATTCTGTAAATCTTTTAATTTCTTTTCAAGTTCTTTATCTATCTCGTTTAAGTCCAGAACGACATCTATTTTTTCAGGAATTTCAACATCTACATCAGGTAAAAATTCTACCGTAAAAGTAAGTATGACTTCGTTTTCGTCAAGCTTATCAAGCTTTACATCTGGCCTCGTAATCGGATTTATTTTTTCTTTTGCTAAAAACTCATCCAGGTCTTTCTGTATTAATTCGTCCAGCGCTTCCTCGAGAAGCCTGCTTTTACCAACAAAACGCGCACCAATTTCGTAAGGTGCTTTTCCTTTTCTGAATCCAGGGACATTTACTTTGCCGGCAAGTTTTTTATAGGCATTCTTCTTAGCTTTCTCGATTTCTTCCCCCGTGTTTTTCGACTGAAAAACTACTTTCGTGTTCGTCTTTTCCTTAATCTCGTAACTCATTTCAAAACTCCTTTCTTAATATAAAAATGGTGCGAAGGGCGGGACTTGAACCCGCATGGGTCTCCCCACTGGATCCTAAGTCCAGCGCGTCTTCCAATTCCGCCACCCTCGCACTTTCCTCGAAATATTCACCATAAAAAATGGTGGGTCCTGCGGGACTCGAACCCGCAACCCACGGATTAAGAGTCCGTTGCTCTACCAATTGAGCCAAGGACCCACCTGTAAAACCTGGCGCGCCTAGCAGGAGTCGAACCCGCAACCAACGGATCCGAAGTCCGCCGCTCTATCCATTGAGCTATAGGCGCTCTTCACTCTGGTGCGCCCAACAGGATTTGAACCTGTGGCCTGCGGATTAGGAATCCGCCGCTCTATCCTACTGAGCTATGGGCGCTTCTGTTTTTCCGCCCACCTTTGCACCGTTATGGGGTGGGTGAGGAGATTCGAACTCCCAACAACCGGATCCACAGTCCGGTACTCTAACCATTGAGCTACACCCACCATTAAAAAATGGCGCGCCCAGCCGGATTCGAACCAGCGACCGACGGATTAGAAATCCGTTGCTCTATCCTGCTGAGCTATGGGCGCTTTACCGCTCTGGTCGGGGCGAGAGGATTCGAACCTCCGATCTCATGGTCCCAAACCATGCGCGTTACCAAACTACGCCACACCCCGCACAAGCATATTTTATAGATAACTGTTAAAAAATCAAGTATTAACAAAAAA